>NZ_JBFUKZ010000002.1:0-478653 GCF_056400585.1 Mucilaginibacter sp. P5_A6
CATATACAGCGGTTGATGAAGCATCCTTTAACAAAGAAATACTTTGAATATCCTCGGGGTCTATGTTATTATAAGCCCCCCCATAGGTACTGTTTACATCATCGCGCTGAACCCCATCTATAATAATAAGCGGGTTTGAGTTACCAGTAAAAGTACCGATACCACGAATAGTAAATGATGCATTATCATAACCAGGCTCCCCGCTTCGCTGCATAGATATAACACCTGCAACTTTACCGGCCAGCGCGTTAGATAAAGAACGATTTGGAGTCATCACGTCTCCAACACTCACCGTAGTAACAGCCCCGGTTATCGTTAGCTTTTTCTGCTTACCATAAGCCACAACTACCACTTCGTTTAGTGCCAGGTTATCTTCCTTCAGCGTAACATTAAGTGATGTTCTCCCATTTAAAGGAATCTCCTGCTTAATAAAGCCCACCATCTGGAAAACCAGTACAGCATTCGCATCTGCCTGAATCTTGAAGGTTCCGTCGGTAGTTGTTGATGTAGCAATCTGGGTACCTTTAACTACTACGGTTACCCCGGGAAGCGATTCCCCTTTCGCATCTGTTACCTTACCTGTTATAGTAACAGCAACCGGGTTTATTAAAGCGCTTCCATTTATTGAGTTACGGGCATACCCCTCATAACACAACAAATTAAGAAGTAAGAACAGCCCGAAACCGGGTTGAATTTTTCGTAAAAGTCTTGATTTCATAAATTATCCTGATTTAGTTTAGTTGACACATAAGCCATTTTTTTTGTAAGAGATTGGTTTGTTTAAAAATTACATGTGTGCGCAAACACACACTTCTATTTATGTATATAAACAAATTTAAAAATTAAAAGCGTGTGCGCAAACATTTTAAAACAAATGACCAACTTTTACGAAATTTTCAAGAAAATGATTAAAAAATTGGATTAAAATCAATTGAAATGGCCTCTAAGTAAAAATTACTTAGAATTTATGCCAAAATGGTATGAATTTTTTACAGAATAATTTACAAGACAGGATTTAATCGCACACAAATGCCTTTGAAAAACCAATTATTCAACAAAACGACGATTAAAATGAAACATTTATATCATTTAGTTAAAAAACAGAGAAAATCCGTATCAAAAATGGCATTTTAATAGATTATTCATTTAAAACAAAAAAAAGACTATGGAAAATAGGAGTTTACATCACACATATATAAAATATGGTCCATGATTTTAGCGCAAAACAGGGACAGGTTTAAAAAGTTTTAATTGGAATAAGCATGGGATGACATGGCAAAGCGCTGGCTGATTTATATCATATCTATTTGATATAAATAAGCCAACGCTTTGCATGCTAACTCAAGGCAAGATAGCGGACATGCTTTTATTTATAAGATCTAAAAGCTATTCAACTGGTTTTGGGCTGCGTGAAGTATTCCGGCTGCGGTTTTGTCCTTGAACTCCCGAAGATCAAAATCGTTCAGTATTTTTTCAAGCTGACGCAATTTGTCCGGTTGGTTATTTTTTATAAAATCCTTTTTCAGCGTGTTTATCTTTTCAAAATCCTGAATGCCTTCTATCAATCGCTCAAAGCGAATGGAAGACCGCAAACCCGGGTAAACCAAATATGCATCTCCGGATGACCATGATCCAAAACGTGTATCATGTAAAGAATCTTTTGTCCAGCAATTATAAGCCCACCTCAGGTACCCATCGTATCCCTTGTAAGCTGCATACCATGCCAGCCAAACAGATTCTGTAGGCGCCGAAAAAGAGAATGTATTGGGATGCCCTTCTGTGCAACAGGTATAATAGGTAGTATTAAATCCCGCTTTTTTACGCGAAAGCATGGTTGCCTCATCTATTACCTGGTTTGAGGCCACGCTGTAATCTACCAAATCATGCTCAATACCGGGATGATAATTACCCGCCAATGAAATTTTAAAATCTTTATCCGCGCTTTTAATTAATGCAATTGCTTTTTGCATATCCTCCATAGGCCTTTCGTCCATAGCAATAGTGGTTTTAGTAAACCATCCTTTTTGTTTAAGGTGACCGGCAAAATCAGCCAGCATGGGGCGCCAATGCGCATTATATTCCGGGGTACCAGGTTTGGCGATGATTGCAGTGTCTTTTCCCAGGGCCTGGTCATAATAATAGAATTTCAAATTCCAGGGGATCATACTATAACAGTTGATAAATTTATTAATCCCTAACGACATCATAAAAGACACCCATTTATCAAAAATCGTATAATCATAAGTCCATGAACCATTCTTGTTTTTAGTCCATTTTATCATCGATCCATAAATATCATATGTTTGGCTATTCCATGGATCATATATAAGTGTAGTGGTAATTGATTGCTGACCAGCATCTGCCAGCATTTTCATATATGGGCGCATAATGTCGAAATGCTGTTTAGACCAGGCCTCTACACCATATGCCCTGGAAACCGAGTATGGATTTTGCCACAGATCTAAATGAAATTTCCGGTGTGTCGGTGCCGGCAGCGTGTGATTAAGTACTTCAATTGTGTAATGCAAAATCGCGGGATATTTATTTTTTCCTTCCTTAACTTTCACATAACCCTTATAAATACCTTCAACCGCATCATCCGGCACATTAACGCTTAACCAAACGGGGCGGGTAGTATTTTTAGCTACCGGCAGGAATTTTTCCCGATCAATTACATCCTCAACAAGAGAAGAATCATGACCAGCCTGTATCCCACAACCTCCGCCTTCATTATTCAACCCATCAGCCATTACATAACGTACAAAATTGGCACTTATATTTTTTAACGGAATTTGGTGCCCTTTACCGTCGCCGAGAGTGCTCCATTCAAAACTAACCTGCTGCATGTCCCGGGTTGTCCATACCAGGAATTGCGTATGCACTTTTTCCCCTCTCCATGCTTTGGAGAGCCATTGAGTTTGTAAAGGGGCTATTGAAGGAGCATTCCGTTTATCATAACGGATATCCGCTGAAGCAAAACTTACATACACACCGGGTTTTAACGCGCTCCAGGTTTCCTGTTGAACAGGTTTAGGATCGGGAAGTTCCTGGTAAGACCCATCAATTTTATACTGTGCCGAAACAACAGTGCTAAATAACAACAGTATTATGGTAAATTGTATGTTCATGATTTCGCTGCTTTCTATCAGACTGCTATACGTTTATGTTCAAATTTCATTCTCCCAAAAAATTCGGGCAAATGAAAGTCCGGATCGGTGGATTTAATATCATTCCAGGCCAAAAAATGAGGCTCGGGCAGCTCGTCGCCGCATTTATAAAAGTTGCCCCGGCATTGCTCACCATTCAATGATGTGAATGAATGATGACTGAACACTTCCAATGGTATCATCAGGGTAAGTTCCCAGCTTATATTCCCATCCGCGGGATTATTTACCGGCTTTAACAGCGCAAGGTGCCTTATCATCCGCACAACCGCCTCCGGTAATAACTTGCGGTCGGTTTTACTTGTTCCAAAGCCCAGCATACAAGTGCCCGCGCAGTTAAACTCAAAATTGTAATAACCCGGCTCGTCACCAAATGAAACAAAAAACTCCACACAACTATCTTTATGAACGGGTTCATTTGGTTGTTTATATATAGCCTTTACAGACTTTTCACTTACGTAGTATTTTATGAAAACACAATCGTTACTATAAGCTATTGCAAAATGAACATCAGGCCTATATCCATATTGGGGCCACGGCGCTATTCCAACAAGATGCTTTTCATAACTATCTAACAAAAGTGAAAGATGTTCTATAGGACTGTCTTTACTTACAGCTCCTAAAAATGGCACTATAAGTTCCATCATTTAATTTCTATCCATATTAAGTTTCTGCCTTAGCATTCATAAGTGTGTACGAACACACAAAAAAGAACACAAAAGGTTAAGTACAAATATAAAAATATTTACGTGCTCGCACACACTTTTGTTAATTTCTTATACAAAGTTCTTTTTACAAATGATAATCCATCTATTACTAACCCTATTGGGATATCAGCAGATATCCTAATAGGCCTTATGCCCCACCAGGCGCAAGCAATAAGCAGCTTTACTAAAAAACAACCTGGTTTAAAAATACAAATCCCTGCTGACTTGCATATAGATAAGCAATTCACCAGGGATAAAAAAATTACTGTAAACGCTGATTGAAAATCAGCAGACGATTAAATATCTAAATACACAGTATCTTCATCATCAATGTAATAGTTCATGTTTTCTTTTGTAACAATATCCAAAGGAAGATACTTTAAAATAGGCACTTCCTTCTTAAACACCAGGTAATCAGTTAACTGGTAAATACCCCAGTAACCCTGACCTTTAGGATTTTGGTTAATTAAAAAGCTAATCGCCCCTTTATTCAGATAATATAAATTTTGAGGCAGTAAATCATATCCTATTATTTTGATATGCTTAATATGCCGCTGCTCCAGGTACTTTGCAATTTCATGGGCTTTTGATGTTGTTACAAAAACACTGGCCATATCTGGTGTACTATCAATTATAGCATCCAGCTGTGTTATAAACAGTGCCGCATTTGACCGGTTTAACTCAATCCTCAAAATTTTATACTGATGATCGAGGTTGTTTTGAGAAAAGTAATTACGGAATCCCTGCTCCTTTTTCAAAAGGTGGGCGGCATTACTTATTTCTTCATCAATATGTGCAATTAATATTGAACAAGGATCGGGCTGTCCGTAATGAATAAGTTTGCCCGCCAAAAAACCGCTCTGGTAAGAATCCTGACCTATATAACTTAAAGGATCGTATTCGGCAATTTGAGTATTAAATAACACAAACGGAATTTCGGCCACTTTCCATTTCTCAAAAAATGGCAGGGTTTCCCGATAGAATATAGGCGACAAAATTATGCCATCTGGATTATCCTGGGTTAWTTGGTTGGCGTTTGCTATAAACGACTCTACGTCGTAAGGGTCAAATACATATTGCTGAACAATAATGCCATATTGTTTCAGGTCTTTCTCTGCCTTTTCAATCCCTGCTTTTGGTGCATACCAATAGGAATCGCTCTTATGATCCGGTATTAATGCAGCAATTTGATATACTTTGTTGGATCCCAACGCCCTCGCCATAAGATTTGGTTCATAATCCATCTCTTCAATGATCTTAAGAATTCGCTCCTCCACTTTCTTTGATACCCGCCCCCGTTTATGCAATACCCTGTCAACCGTACCTGTTGAAACTTTCGCTTTTTCGGCAATATCTTTAATGCGGACAATTTTATTCTTCATATTAAGCTTTCAATTAAAAAGGATAGCAAATGTAATTTAATAAGAAGGTGTTTAAAAACAAATAAATAAATGGTCATTGCTGATTTCTGGCAAAAAGAACCTGCCCAACTCTCCCCGGAAGGCTGAACTATTTAGAAGAAGCACTAATGCGATGATATTATTTTTTAAGGTATGGAAGTAAAGCAACTGCCAGTTTTTGATAACCAATCTCGTTAGGATGCAAGCCATCCCCAAAAAGTAATTCATCCACCTTTCCGGCATGGTTAAGCAATATTTTCCCCGGGTTAATAAAACGGACCTGGGTTTGAGCGGCCAGCTTAGAAATTGCTTTATTAAGCACTGCTATCCGTTTTTCCTGCTCTCTTCTCGGCAGCAAGCCCGATAAAAGAATTTCAGTTGCGGGCTGACGTACTTTTACTGCCTGTACCAGCATTTTTAACCCTTCAATTATTTCTTCATCATTGCTAGCAGCCAGGTTATTGGTACCTATCATTATCATAAACTTGTCGGCCTTAAAGCCATCTATTTCTTCATGATATACACGCCACAATACATTCTCTACCTGGTCCCAGCCAAAACCAAAATTTTTTACACCTAAGGGCGTCATATATTTATCCCATGAATCGGCTCCTCTTGCTAAAGGCGCTTTTGGTATGCCGCCCCAGTAATTCAGGATGGAATTACCAAGAAATACAATCTTAGGCGGATCCGTTTTAATGAGCGTTAGTATTTCACTATGCCTGTTTCGCCAATCATAGTAACCATCCCTGCTTTGTACAACCGGCACAGTGGTTGAATACCTGCCCGTTGGTTCATTAATAATTGCCCGTATGGTTTTCTCATAAGCACCGGCATATTTTTCCATCCCAACATCATTGGGGTGTAAACCATCAACCGTTGAATTAATATCAAAACCAATTTCCTTATTGGTTAATAAATAAACGTTTTTAGTTCCTGCAGCAGCCAGCTTTGAATAAGCCTGGTTAAGCACCTTATTAACACGGTTATAGCCAGCATTCTTCCCCGTATCTAATAAACCATCTACATTGCCCTCACTATGCTCTACAAGCAATATGGGCACCAGCGGATGCTTTTCTGTTAAACTTTGTACTGATGCTAATAAACGCTTCTCTATTTCCTGATCAGGAAAACTGGTTAAATTGGGCATGCAATCAAGTACATATATTTTTGCATCTACCTCTGCCATCAGGTTAATAACCGATTTTTCGAGCAGCCCGGAACCAGAAAAACCAAGGTTTACCAGCGGGCGATCAAGCGCGCGTTGTAAAATTGCAGTCCATGCCAACCCAGGCCGCGACGCACAACCGCCCTGGGCAATGGATGTTCCGTATACAAGCACCGGTTTTTCTTTAGACAAAGGCATGAAATTAAATGCGTTACCGGCAGGAACTCCTATCTCAAGCCAGGATACCGCATTATATAATGGCAAAAAGAGCCTGTATTCGTAGCTTCTTCCCGGAAAGCTTGAACTTACTTTAATATTTGAATAACGATAGGTAATGGTATCCTTAAAAGAGAAGCTACCGGGAGCCAGGCACCATTTCCCATTAGGATCCAGAACATAAAGGTCTAAACCGCTTACACCTGTAGCCGGCATATGCGACATGGCAAGATCACCTTTAACCTTATAACGGATAACCAGGTTGGAAGCATCTGTTTTAAACTTGATATATAAACCGGCACTGCTGTGCGATATGTTCCATACATTAGGATTAAGATCCTTTTCGGCACGTGCCGGGAACCGGTCATAGGTGCTTGCTGTTTCCTTTGGCCATGCCTGTCCTTCTATCACAGGGTAATCAGCTGCAGCCGGGTTCAGCCATTTATATGCTGCCGTAGTTTGTGCAAAAGATGCTGTATTAAAAAAGCAAAGGCTTAATAAAATTACTTTTGATATCCGTTTCATTTATAATTTGTTTAAAGGCAATGCTACCATAAAAACGGCCATCATTGCCTGCCTATTTTGTTAATGGTAAAGCAAAAGCCATTAAATAATATAAGACATTTGCCTGCTTACCTATTTGAATTTCACCATTGCTCAGCAACTCAACCGGCAAAAATTTAAGCCCGAAATATACGTCTTTAATGAACAGGCTTAGCGTTTAATACCATCACCTCGAACGGCTGCAGTGTAACAGTATAGACATCTCCCTTAAATAGTGGAGTTTTCATTTCCTTACTTTTTGCATTATAAAAAAGATAGCTGTATTTATCGTTAATTAAAGGCAATTCAAAAACATTGTGTACATCAACCCGGAAGGTTTTTGCTTTGCCCGAAGGGTTTCTTAAAGTAATGATGCCCTTTTTGGGCGACCAGGCCGCAAACCCATAAACATCCCCTTTAGATGGATCGCCGCCCACCCAATGAACATCCGGCATGATGTCTGCATTTTCCCGCGACCATTTTATTGCAGCAGCCAGGCAATCCCAGTTAGCCGTGTTTAATTTATGGGGATTAATATACAATTCCTGCAAGCTTGTTCCCGATCCAAAAAATGACCATATTTCGTCAGAGATATCCTTGTCATTCATATCAAATTTGGCGGTTGCGCCATTATCAGCAATGCAGACGCCATGATACATCAGCGAACTTAACGGATAAAGCGGGGCGCGCTGAACAATATTTTTATATACTTCGCCATCACGGTAATTGAGCCATTGCTGCCTGCCATCTCCTTCTCCTTGGGTACTTGTATCCCAGCCGTTCCTCCAAATCACATCACCATATTTGAGCCAGAAAGGCGATGGCCAGGTACCTATGGTAAGGCTAAAATAAAGATCGGGTTTTACGGTACGAAGCGATGACACCAGGTTTAACAGCGATTCCATATCCGTTTGATACTCAGGAGTAGCGCCTGCCGACTGATCGCCCGCCCCAACACCATCAAATTTAAACATGGAGATACCGTATTTAGTAACAAAATTAGCGGCCGCATCTTTAAACCTGGTAGAATAAACAGTCCCCGAAAGGGAAAATCCATGTGAATTAGTTTCAAAAGGAGGGTTTTGTTTTCTTCCATATTGCAGCCTTTGTTCTTTTGCCTGCTCATAACCACCCCAGGGCGACATCCACACTCCCAAAGACGCATTATACTTACGGGCCAACGCCTTAATATTATCAAACCCTACGGGGAAATTCGTTTTACTGATTTGCCATAATGTTTGATTATCGTCCCAGCCATCATCAAACAAAAATGCGTTTAAGTTAACCTTACGTTTTATAGTAAGGCTATCTCCAAACGCCTGGATGCGATCAAGACAACCAGCCTCAGTCAGCTTACGATCAGCCCATGAAATATCATACCATGAATTGTAATGCAGCATTTGCCTGTATGGCACGGCTCGCTCCCGTTCCAGGTAATAAAGAAATCCCCTGCGCAGCTGACCTTCGGGAGCAATACCCCATACGGTTGATGAAGTTAAATCCAGGCTTGGTTCCTGCCGTTCAATATAACTACTTATCCAGCCATTTTGAGCATTGTATTTACTTATCGGGCTTTCGGATGCAAAAAAGAAATTCCCCGAAACCATCGGCGATCCATCAACAATACCCGATGGCTTAATCCCCGTCCCGGCAGGGAACTTTATAAGCTTCAATTTTCTGATCCTTAAAGAATCGTTCAGGTTATGAAAGCTAAAAACCTGCCTGATATAATTGGAATTATCTTTCAAAATAGCCTCCCAGCTTACCCGAATACCATGTTTCACATTCAAAAACTCAGCAAAAACTGCCATCCCATTTTCCTTTTCGGCAAGTTTAGCCGCCTGCAGATTGCCCTTTACCGAAACAATTTTAGGAAAGGCACTTAATTGAAAATCAGCAGAATTAAGTACCGCACCATCCTTAAGCTCCAGTTCAAACAGGGGCGAGCCTTTTAAAGAAATCCGTTTATTATCCGGCGCAGCAAATTCGTTTATAGTGACTGTTTTTTTGTTGGCAAACCATTTTACTGATAAACAGCTATTTTTTAAAATCAATGCCCCTTTACCCGAAAATGCAACCGCTTTACCCGGCTTTACACCCGATAGAAAAACATTTTGAGCGTTAGCAGCGCCTGTTAGGCCGATTAGAATTAAAAACAAGAGTTTTTTTAGCATGCTTGATAAATTTAACAAGAAAATATTAGAAATGATTTAGTGTGTGCGCACACAAATATATGGGATTAATTTTTAATTTAAAACTCAGAAAATAGTTTTTCTTTTAAGCACAGGAACAGGGTGCAGAATCTGTACAAATCAAAATAGCTCTTAATGCATTGTCTCATTAACACAGATAGCCCCAATAACACCATTTACCGGCTACTAAAAATCATTTTACAATTCCTTTCATACGTTTATAAACAAATTTTATATTTTTGCGTTTCCGAACACGCAAAAATGAAAAAAGCTTGCAAAAAAAATTTTAGTGACAAGATGGATAGATTATATGAGTTCATATACCTTGCGGAATTTCAAGCCAATTTTAAACCCATTAAAGTAATTATATCATAATGACATTAATCAAATCAATTTCTGGAATAAGAGGAACCATTGGTGGTCCGGTAGGTGAAAATCTAACCCCATTGGATATTGTGAAATTCACATCAGCATTTGGTAGCTGGGCGATAAGACAATCAGGGATAAAAAAAATTGTGGTTGGCCGGGATGCCCGGATATCTGGTTCAATGGTTAATAACCTGGTGATTGGCACCCTACAGGGCTTAGGTATTGACGTTATTGATTTAGGTTTATCAACAACCCCTACCGTTGAGATTGCCGTGCCTGCTGAAAATGCTGCCGGCGGTATTATATTAACAGCAAGTCACAATCCTAAACAATGGAACGCTTTAAAGCTGTTAAATAATCGCGGCGAATTTATTAATCACGACGAAGGAAAAATGGTGCTTGACATAGCCGAAAACAGCGATTTTGATTACGCCAATGTGAATAACCTCGGCAAGGTAATTTACGATGAAACCTATATGCAGAAACATATTGACATGGTGTTGGCCCTCCCCCTTGTTGATGCTGATGCCATTGCTAAAGCAAATTTAAAAATAGCGGTTGATGCGGTTAACTCAACAGGCGGAGTTTTTGTACCTGCCTTGTTAAAAGCATTGGGGGTAAAAACAATTTTTGAATTGTATTGCGAACCCGACGGCAACTTTGCTCATGATCCTGAACCATTGCCCGAAAATTTACAGGAGCTTTCAAATGAAGTATTAAGGAATCGGGCTGATTTAGGTATCGCAGTTGACCCTGATGTGGACCGTTTGTGTTTTGTATGTGAAGACGGAAGTAAATTTGGCGAAGAATATACTTTAGTGGCCGTTGCTGATTATGTTTTAACGCACAAGCAAGGAAATACGGTTTCTAACCTGTCTTCAACCCGCGCACTAAAGGATATTACCGAAAAAGCCGGAGCCCAATATTATGCAGCAGCAGTTGGTGAGGTAAATGTGGTAAATAAAATGAAAGAAGTTAATGCGGTGATAGGCGGCGAAGGAAATGGCGGAATAATTTATCCTGAATTGCATTATGGAAGAGATGCTTTAGTCGGTATTGCTTTATTTCTAACTCACCTGGTTAAGTTTGGTAAGCCAGCCTCTGCTTTACGCAATACTTATCCCGACTATTTTATATCCAAAAACAAACTGGAACTTGACGAAAACGTAAACATTGAGTCAATCATTAAAAAAGTTAAAAACAACTATTCACATAGCCCCCAGAATACAATTGACGGCTTAAAAATAGACTTTGATTACGGATGGGTGCATTTAAGGCGTTCAAATACAGAATCTATTATAAGAATATATGCTGAAGCAAAAGATAAAAAAGCAGCTGATGGCATAATAAACGATGTAATGGAAACAATGCGTGGATAAATATAATCTCTTTAGGAACACCGCCGACTGTGATTTACAGATAAAATGGTAAAGCGTCGCAGGTGTAATCCTTTGGCCTTCTTAAATAAAATAATAAGCCTAAACCTTTTCTAACATGACGATAGTTTTTTAAGTGGACCTATATCGAAATGTAGTGGTAAAAAAACAAAATACCCTCTATTTAACATGCTTAAATAAGACACTTGCAATTTTTGGGGTTTCGACCGTAAAACAAAAGCCTGCGATCATTTGATTTGCAGGCTTTTACATTATTTTGATACTGTTTTCAGTGGTGGCTACTGTACAAATCTCGAACTATTTCCTTTCTGATTT
Organism: Mucilaginibacter sp. P5_A6; assembly: GCF_056400585.1. NCBI lineage: Bacteria > Pseudomonadati > Bacteroidota > Sphingobacteriia > Sphingobacteriales > Sphingobacteriaceae > Mucilaginibacter > Mucilaginibacter sp. P5_A6. The sequence continues at coordinate 11,472 of NZ_JBFUKZ010000002.1, forward strand.
GCGCTTAATGGCGGATTTGGATTTGACAACGGCTGATAATTATGATTAGCCACTGATAAAATATATGGTGATTAATACTCTATTGCCTACGCAAGCAATAGGCTTAATAGGATTAATGAGATAGTCTTGGTTAATTGAATGGCCGAAGAATCATTCCCCTTTTTTAAAATTGTCGGCCTGCAGTTAATCCGCTTTAAGGTTTTTTGTTGGATTAGCTAATGCCGCTTTCACACTCTGAATACTGGTTGTAAGTAGGGTAATTATCAAAGCACCAGCGGCCGTTACTACAAATATCCACCAATCCATACGGGCATGAAAACTATAATTCTGCAACCAGTTATGCATAAAGTAATAGGCAACAGGAGATGCGATCATGATCGAGATAATAACCATCGAGATGAAGTCCTTCGTCAAAAGCGACCATAAATTAAAAACAGTTGCTCCCAAAACCTTTCGTACGCCAATTTCCTTAATGCGTTGTTCGGCCATAAAGGATGCCATCCCGAATAAACCTAAACAACTGATGAAGATGGCCAGCGCGGCAAAGGAGCTTGCCAATTTGCCAATACGCTCTTCATTGCCAAATTTCTTTGCATATTCCTGATCAACAAATTGAAAATCAAAAGGCTGTCCTAACGCATATTTTTTGTAAATGGCTTCTATGGTATTCAGGGCCTGGACGGCACTTGTTTTTGGATTTATCTTCACGTTAATTATACCGGGTTCTGTGGAGATATAAAAAATTGTAGGTTTGATAGGTTCATAGGGCGATTCAACAATCATATCTTTGGTTACTCCCAATACTGTATATTTTTTGTCGTTCCAGGATATGATCTGGCCAACCGGATTTTTGAGTCTCATATATTTCACAGCCGCTTCGTTTAAAATCAGGCCAAATTGATCAGATGCTAACGACTGAGAAAAATCTTTGCCATCTTTGAGCTGCCAATTTACCGCCTTACCATACTGTGATGTAACGGCAAAAGTTGCAAATTCATCAGCCATATTTTGATCTTTTCCCTGCCAGGCCAGGCCGCCGCTTGTTCTGCTGCCCCGGGTTATCTGGTTTCCGGATTCTGCTATTTCGGTAATTACGCCGGATTGCATTAAATCATTTCGGAATGATTCAAAATGATTGTGGATATCTTCCGAGTAAGGCCTTATCATGACGAGGCTTGTCCGGTTGTAACCAATCGGGCGATTTTTGGCATATTGAATCTGACGGAAAACAACTATCGTCCCGATGATCATGAGCACGGAAAATGTAAATTGAATAATAATAAGCGTCTTTCTGGGTAAACTGGCCATTTTGCCAATGCGAAACGTCCCCTTTAATACCTTAACCGGATTAAAAGATGATAAGTAAAAGGCAGGATAAATACCTGCAAGTAAACCACTGAAGATCGCAAAACTGGTCCCCAACATCCAAAATACGGGTTCTTTCCACAGAACATACATTTGTTTCCCGGACAACTCGTTAAAGAAGGGAAGTGAAAACTGTATCAGTAATAGAGATAAGATAAAGGCCAACAAGGCCATAAGCAGAGATTCACTTAAAAACTGCATGATTAACTGACTCCGAACTGACCCTACTGCTTTCCTGATACCAACTTCTTTAGCCCGCTTTTCTGATCGTGCGGTGCTTAAATTCATAAAATTAATACAGGCAAGTAACAAGACAAAAATGCCGATAATACCAAAAAGCCATACATATTTAATGTCACCCCCAATGTTTGCACCATCTTTAAATTCTGAATACAGATGCCAGCGGCTCATCGGATCAAGAAATAACTCGGGTTTCAATCTTTTGCCGTCGTTATCTTCCTGACCGAATTTGATATCTTTGATTTTTGATGACAGCGATACAGGGTTAGCATTGTCTGCAATCTGGGCGAAGATTTGAAATGAATTATGATTCCAGTTTCCTTCTGCCTGCCGTACCTCTTCAGTACGGGCATACGCTTTCCAGGGTGCTACGAATGATACTTCATTAAATGATGTATTTGCAGGCAACGCTTGATATACACCAGTTACTTTCAGATTTAGGCTGTCCAATTTAATGACCTTATTTATTGGGTCGGCATTACCAAAAATAGCTTGGGCGACGGTTTCTGAAAGCAAAATAGATGACGGATCTTTTAAACCAGATCTTGTTCCTTTGATCATTTTTAAGGTGAGCATATCAGGGGCCTCGGGTTCCATAAAATTGCCCGTTATGGATAAACTTTTACCCTGATAGGATGCGAGATGTGTATTTGTCCAAGAAGACAGGACTACGTATTTGAAGTTTCCCCTATAGGTTTGACGCAATTGATAGGCAGCAGGTATAGGCATCGCTTTCAGTGTGCTGACCTCCCCGTTTATGGTCTGGTGTTGCATTACCCGGGTAATGTGGTCATAATTTTGATGATATTTATTAAAAGATAGTTCGTCCCATATCCACAATCCGATCAGTATAGCTACAGCCATGCCAATAGATAGGCCCGCTATATTGATAAATGAATGCGATTTACTTCTTATCAAATTGCGCCAGGCAATTTTTAAATAGTTTTTTATCATAATGGTTATAGTACAATTAATTGATCGATACAGTCGTTCTTAATCAAAACTATGCCATTTGTTAATTGGTTAATTGTCAGATTGTTAAATAGGGTGAAAGTGATGCTTTGTATCAATAGCGAACAGGCGGTGTTCGATTTCGAGCGAATCTTGACCCGTAAATTCATCAGTGGTAACTGCAAATTTTCTCATATTTAAAAATTATGCCTGATAAATTTAAAAATTAGACCGATCAGGTGGACATGTGTTTCGTATGCAGATGACAAGATATTGGTATTGTTAGTCTATTGCAAAACAAATACTTTTTTTATTCCTTCCAATTCTGCTTGATCCCTAATCAAGACTTTAGGATTATCCATTTGGTGGATGCATAAAAAAAGTTGTCAACTTTGTTGACAACTTGCCTGAGTTTGTGGTCCCGACGAGAATCGAACTCATATCTAGAGTTTAGGAAACTCCTATTCTATCCGTTGAACTACGGGACCATTATGGCTGATAAAGGCAAAACCTCAATCAGCTTGCAAAGGTGCAAATTATCAATGAAAAATCACATGCCTTAACAGCAAATTTTTATCGGCAAAAATCTGCACATCCGTAATGTGCACATCTACCTAATTCCTGCCCCGTTATGAAAATCATCTATAGGTGCTACAAAGCTTAGTTTCCCTTCGCTGTTCTCAGCCATCAGGATCATTCCCTGTGATAGGATGCCCTTAATCTCACGTGGTTCCAGGTTTACCAGGATGCTTACCTTTTGACCGATGATCGCCTCCGGCTCATAATATTCTGCAATGCCCGATACTACCGTGCGCTCATCAATGCCGGTATCAATGGTCAGCTTTAGCAGCTTTTTGGTTTTGGCAACTTTTTCGGCAGCCAGGATAGTTCCGGTGCGGATATCCATTGCGGCAAAAGTATCATAATTGATATTGTCCTTTGCGGGTTGCATATCAATACTTGGGAGCGGAGCTGCAGCTGCCTTTTTAGCCTGCAACTTTTGCAGCTGATATTCTATTACCTCGTCCTCTATCTTCTCAAACAACAATGAAGATGGGTTTAGCTGGTGCCCGTTATTAAAAAAGAATTCCTGGTCGTAAGTAATAACTTCATTTGGCCAGTTTAGCATCGCTATGATTTTTTTAGCGGTTTCCGGTAAAAACGCCTGCGCTGCTGTAGTTAAATGACCTATGATGAGCAAACAGTTATGCAGGGCCTGCTTAGCATCCTCAGGATTGGTTTTAATAGTTTTCCAGGGTTCTTTTTCTGTTAAATAGCGATTGCCAAGGCGGGCTATATCCATTACCGCCTGCAAGGCCTGGCGATAGCGGTAAGCCTCCAGGTTTTTCTCTATCTCGTCATAACAAATGCCTATTTCGGTATTAAGGTATTCGTCGTTAAGCTCAATTTTATCAGTAGTGCCTTCAATTTTACCATTGTAAAATTTATGCATCAGTATCATTACCCGGTTTACAAAGTTGCCAAGTATAGCTACCAGTTCGTTATTGATACGGGCCTGGTAGTCTTTCCAGGTAAATTCACTATCGCTGGTTTCGGGCAATATAGAGGTAAGTACATAACGCAGTTCGTCCTGCTTGCCCGGGAATTCTTCCAGGTACTCGTGCAACCAAACAGCATGGTTACGTGAAGTAGAAAGTTTATCGCCCTCTAAATTTAAAAACTCATTGGCAGGTACATTTTGTGGTAAAATATATTCACCGTGGGCATGCAATATAGATGGAAAAATAATACAGTGAAATACAATATTATCTTTACCAATAAAGTGCAGCAAACAAGCATCATCCTGCTCATCGGCCTGTTTTTTCCAGTATAGTTTCCAGTCTTTATTGTTGTCAATAGCCCATTGTTTGGTGGCAGAGATATATCCTATGGGTGCATCCATCCAAACGTATAGCTTCTTGCCCTTAGCTTCTTCCAGGGGTACATCTATTCCCCAATCCAGGTCGCGGGTCATGGAGCGGGGTTGCAGGCCCGATTTAAGCCATGATTTACATTGACCAAACACATTTGTTTTCCAGCTGCCTTCTTTGGTATCTATCCATTGCTCCAGCCAGGGTTGGTATTTATCAAGCGGAAGGTACCAGTGTTTGGTTGGCTTTAATACCGGTGCTTTACCACTTAAGGTTGATACCGGGTTGATCAGGTCGGTAGGATTTAGTGATGTACCGCACCTTTCGCACTGATCACCGTACGCATTCTCATTATGGCAATTCGGGCATGTCCCGATGATGTACCGGTCGGCCAAAAATTGCTGATAATCCTCATCGTAGTATTGCTCGCTCATTTTTTCAATGAACTCATCCTTTTCATACAAATTCAGAAAAAACTCCTGCGAAAGATCATGATGTATTGGAGACGAGGTGCGATGGTAAATATCAAAGGCTATCCCAAACTCTTCAAAACTTTCTTTTATCTGGGTGTGGTACTTATCAATAATAGCTTGCGGCGTTGTGCCTTCCTTTTTAGCCTTTATGGTAATGGCAGCACCATGCTCATCTGAGCCGCAAACATATAGTACATCCTTTTTTTTGAGCCTTAGGTGTCGCACAAAAATATCGGCAGGCAGGTAAGCGCCCGCAAGATGACCAATATGCAGTGGGCCGTTGGCATAAGGTAAAGCCGATGTAACCGTATATCTTTTATATTTGTTGAGTTCTGACATTAAAAAGAGGCGTTATAAATAATTCGCAAAGATAAATTATTTAAGTTGGAAAAGCCCGGATACAGTGAAGTCCGAAATACGGATGCGAAAAAAAATTTATTATTATTGACCTATGGATAATCCCGCTCATACAGTTTCTTCCCGTCGTTCGGCACCCTCCGCTTCCAGGCTCCCAAGCTATTTAAAAAAGGGAGATAAAATAGCTATCACCTGCCCTGCAAAAAAGTTGCCCGGCCCAATGACAGATGCCATCGCACTTTTACAATCATGGGGATTAGAGGTTGTTTTGGGCGAAACCGTTGATGCATCATATCACCAGTTTGCCGGCGATGATGAGTTAAGGGCGAAAGATCTGCAGCGTTTTATCGATGATGATACCATAAAGGCTATTATAGCGGCTCGCGGCGGCTATGGAACTATCAGGATCATTGATAGGATTAACTTTAGCACGTTTGCCCAAACCCCCAAATGGATTATCGGCTTTAGCGATATTACTGTGCTACATGCACACCTGTTTGCAAATTACCAGGCGCAAACCATACATGGGCAAATGCCTGTAAATATTCCCGATGCATCAGCCCGCTCGTTGGATACTTTGCGTAAAGCCTTATTCGGTGAGGATTTAAGTTATCAATTTACTTCGCACGCTCAAAATCGGGCGGGTGAGGGTAAGGGGGTACTGGTTGGTGGTAATCTATCGTTGTTGGTAGCTATCTCCGGCTCAGCATCGGATATTGACTATACCGGCAAAATATTATTTATTGAGGATGTAGGGGAGTATCTGTATAGTGTAGACCGGATGCTGCGCTGCCTGGATAGGGCAGGCAAACTTAAAAGCCTTGCAGGTTTAATTGTAGGAGGCTTTACCGATATAAAGGATAACGACATCCCATTTGGGCAAACTATCCCTGGTATAATTATGGATATCGTAAAACAATATGACTATCCCGTTTGCTTTGATTTCCCGGCCGGGCATATCCCCGATAATTGCAGTTTAATATTGGGGCGAAATGTTAGTTTAAACGTAAAAGAGCAACAGGTAAGTGCGCAGTTTGTATGAATCCGGATTTTCAGAGTGAAATAATCAACAGATCTAATCAATAATAAATAAGTTAAAAACAATTATTACATATGGCACTACTCGGCAATTTAGGCAATTACAAAAACACGGGACTGTTAATCATCCGCGTGGGTTTAGGCATCATGTTTATTTATCATGGCTATCCCAAACTAATGGGCGGCGTAAAAGGCTGGGAACACTTAGGGGGATCAATGAAGTATGTAGGCATTCATTTTTTACCTGTAGTTTGGGGATTCCTGGCAGCAGCAACCGAGCTTCTGGGCGGTTTTCTGCTTCTAATAGGGCTTGCTTTCCGGCTGGTGTGTATACTAATGTTGGTCACCCTTATTGTTGCCACCTTAACTCATTTTGGCAGCGGCGGCGATTTAGGAGACGCGGCACACGCCATTGAAGATGCTGTGGTATTTGCTGGGCTTATTTTTATTGGGCCGGGGAAATATAGTGTGGATAAGAAGTGATCGGCCAAAAGAACTGTCAATTAACCTAAAGGGTCATTTTAATAAAACGATTTTCTGTTTAGTTTAACGAATCAGCTAAACTCTTCAGAAAGTTTTCGTCAATCTCATCGTCTCCATGGGCGCTGTAAAACGCTTTTACCTTATCAACATCATCGGCAAATACCTGCTTTATGGCTTTGTTCTTTAGAGGTACCTTTTGCAATTGAGCTGTTTTAATATTAAACACATAATAAGCAGCCTCATCAGTATACTCATCGTATTTATTACCGCTTGATGTCATGCCGTCAGATTTATAATTAGCCTTCACAAAAGTAGTTTTTGTAAGTTTATAAACCTTGTATTTGGCTCCTGCCGAAAGTACCTGGCTAAAATGTGTAGGATCAATAGCCGGTACATATTCAAAGGTTATCGGTTGTTCAAGTTTGTCATAAACGGTAAAGGTTTTAACCTGTTCCTTGCTCACATCAACAGCGGTTTGTTTATCCTGTGTTAATAACAGCGCTCCATTAATTTTGTCATAATTAAACCCATAACTATCATTTTTAATGGTGTTTCCCTTGCTATCTACAACAGAACCTTTTGCCCAGGTATCAAATAAATAACGGCTTCCCTTTGTACCTTCTGTACGCGAAATATTATAAAACGTTCCACTTCCCGAAGCAAGATTTAAAGGTGCGGATTGCGCCATTATCCGTTTGCCTGCTACAACGCAAAATATAAACGATAACAGAAATATTTTTTTCATATTAAAAAATATCAATAATAAATTGAACAGTGGTGTCCAAATAAAAAGTAAAAAAAAGACCATTAGAAAAATCTAACGGTCTTTTTTGTTATAAAGTGTTTAAAGCCAATTAATTCAGTGAATCGGCAAGATTTTTCAGAAATGTTTCGTTGATATCATCGTCAGCATGATCGCTGAAATATGCTTTTACTTTATCCGCATCGGCAGCAAAAACCTGTTTGATGGCTTTTGCTTTTAACGATATTTTCTGCATCGCCGAAGTTTTAACGTTAAGCACATAATAAGTTGGCTCATCAACATATTCATCATAACGGTTTCCACTCGAGGTCATGCCATTAGTTTGAAAATTCGCTTTAACAAATGTTGTCTTTGTGTATTTATATACTTTGTATTTACTCCCGTCAGACAAAATCTGGCTGTAATGTGTCGGGTTTATGTTTGTAACTAGCTCGTAGGTTTGAGGTTGATCCAGCTTATCATAAATAGTAAAGCTCTTAATCTGGTCACGATCCACATCAACGGCGGCACGTTTATCCTGGGTTAACAGTAACGAACCGTTTATCTTGTCGTAATTATAGCTAAAATTATCGTTTTTAATGGAAGCCCCGCTCTTATCAACTACATATCCTTTAGCCCAGCCATCACCAACTAAGTAACGGCTGCCTTTTGTATCTTCTTTTACACTAACGTTAAATAAGTTACCTCCACTTCTCGACGCGGACACGTTAAAAAACGAATATCCCTGTGTGCTATTTAAAGGAGCGTCACTTTTCTTCGTTTTAGCGGGATCATCTAACGAAAGCGCTTTCAGCGATGATTTACCTGCCTTCAAAACCACAACCAGATTATCCTTAGCACTAACTTTTTCATCTTGATAACCTTTGGCAATAACCCAAAGAGCTGTATTGCTTTTTAAAGGCAGGCTGAAAAAGCCAAGTGAATCTGTATAAGTAGCTGTTTTGGTGTCTGCCTCCTCCTGGATCAAAGCCGAGCGTACAGCCTCGCCCTTTTCGTTTTTTACTGTACCAGTTATGGATTGTGCTATTACAAATTGGACAGCCGCAACACACATCATCGCAGATAGGATATACTTTTTCATATTAAATAATTAGTTATTAAAGTTAAATATAATAAGGCTTAAAGTCAACACGAACAAACGCTTTTTTTGTCACAAAAGCAATGATAACAAATTAGTTACGCTACCATAGTTGACGAAATTCACAAAACAAATGTTACAGATGTTAAAAACTATTTTTCAATTGAGCAACCAGCTACAACAATATCTGTTTAGTTTTCATTAATTACTGCTCAACATTACCTAAATCAATATTATCACTTACTTTCGAATTAACAAAAAAGCCGGCCTCCTTTAACAGGAGCCGGCTTTTTGGCGGCAAAATCCTTATCTAAGCAGGCTATGCCGTTTTAAAAAAATCATTTTTTGTATTGGTCAAGATTATTCCTCGCGCCGGAGCCACCAAGCACGTCGTATTGGAAACCATTATCAAATAATTGAAGTACCTGGGCATAAGTATAGGTTTTACTATCATCATAACCGTTAATAGACGGCGCTGTTGTGATTGCAATACCGTTAGCTGTAAGTATACCGCTAACATCAGCAGGATCAATTACGATTGTAAACTTTGAATAAGTGGCATTAGGGTAAGTACCTACTTGCTGAAAGGTAACCATGTATCTAACAGTACCGGTATAATAACCACCTGCTACCTCAAATTGACGAGGAGTGTTTGGTAAAAATTTAGAAGTTCTCCCGTCTGCGTAAACATAGTTGCCGGCAGCTGGTGTTCTGGTAAACTGGTGTTTATAAGTACCGGCAAAATCGTTACCAATAAAGTGGTAATATTTGATGTAAAAGTTAGCCGGTTTGCTTGCACCCGTTACGCTTACTATTTTAATAGGCAACATATAGCTCTTTGCCGGATCAATAAACGCCCGGTAAAAAGTTACAGGTAAGTCGGCAAGGCGTGTCCCAGCTTTAATAGTTATTGTTTGTGTTGCCGCAAATTTAAATGCCCCTGCAGGCAATGCCTGGTAAACAACATCAGTATGGGCTGCGTTATAAGTGGCAATTGCGCTATTGTCAATTGCAATCGTAACTGTTACATCGCTTGTAGGCGGATACTGACCTGTTATATTAACCTGCAGCGTTCTTGATATAGTATCGTCGGCATCGGTGATTGAAGCTTCACCAAAATAAGCGTCACCGGAATGCACAAGTTCGGCAAACGCCGGGATATTTGATAAATCCACGTTCGGCTTGTCTTTCAGGCAAGACGTAAGCGAGACGGTAAGGACTCCTAATAGTATGATTAATTTTTTCATTTCTTTTTGTTTTTAATTATTTCATAAACATAAGCCCAAAGCTTATTTCATCCAGAAAATTTTAGATGTAAACAAGTCCGTTCCTTTACCTCCTGCCGGTACATTTGCGCCGTTTAAGGTTGTTTCATTGATCGGGTAAGGCAAACGGTAAGGAATGTGCGGTACGTTAACACCTGGATATGCTGATACAGGTAAAGTTGTAGGGATACCTAATCTTCTCCAGTCGCTATACGATTCCAATGGATCAACCGAGTTCATTGCAGCCCATTTTTGAGTAATGATCAAATTCAATTTATCTGGCGTGGCCGAATATGTTGTAGCAATATCTGCCTGGGCGGTATAAGCCGTAGCGCCAGGAGTGCCGAGAAACGCAAAGTCGGCAGCAACAGCCGCTTTATAAGCTGTCTCTGCATCACCTGTTTGATAACCGCGATAAATAGCTTCTGCCTGTAAAAATAAACTCTCAAAAGCAGGAAGTAATACTGCTGGTTGAGCAGGCCCTTTTTGTGCACCTGAAGAGGTGAAGCCGGTACCTAAAATTGCAGATATTGCAGAGTTCGACTCACCGTTACCGTTATTACTACCATATACCCTCCCCTTTATTTTGCTCAGGTCGTTTGTTGGCGAACTATAACCTGCCGCGGTAGAACCTATCGGGGCATAGATATAGTTGCCACGAGGGTCATTGTGATTTTGATAAAAAGTAACCGCATAAGCATTTGCACGCCAGTAAGTTGTATTTAAACCATTTAAGCCTGTATTATTTGCGACAACATCATAATAAAACGGATTCAACGTTCCGGTTGTGCTTGTTGAATAACCTGGCGCAACAGCGGCATCTGTCGTTAAATAGTCGCCTGCTACAGAACCAGCCAAAGCTGCCTTAACACCAGCAGAGCCTAATCCGTTTTCTGTTTGACGCATTAAAAGCTTCAGTTTCAGCGTTTTCGCAAATTTCCTCCATTTGGTCATATCTGCCTGGAAAAGCACGTCGAAATTTTTATCAAGCGCGATGGCATTAGTTGGTGCATTATCTATAAGCGCAACTGCCGAATCACATTTTGCTACAAGGCTTTTGTAAATTGTTGCAGGATCATCATATTTATAAGAGAAGGTTTGTTTTACTACTAATGCGTCAGAATACGGAACGCTGTTATATAAATCAACCAATCGCTGGTAAACATACACCTCCATAATAGTACCTGCCGCTTTATAATTTGTTTGTATAGGATCATTGCCTATTGTTTTCAGCAACAGGTTATAGTTTGACAAGTTAATGTACGCGGCGTCAAAATTACCGGTAAAATCACTACTGGTTATCTGGTATAAAACATAAGTTGTACTTGGTGTAAAACCACCACTTTGCGTCCAGTACCCCATCCAGTTTTCTAAAACATCAGAATTACCCCCTTGAACTAAACTTGCGGTAGCTACCAGCGACGCTTTCAATGAGTATGGTGCTGGTACTGAGGTTGGGTTGTTTGGATTGGTGTTATTGATATCGAAAGTTCCCTTCTGACATCCCACAATACCCGTTAACATCACAGCCGAGAAAAGTAAACCGAGATTAACTTTTCTCTTAAATATTGTTTTCGTTTTCATTTTTTCTATCAATTTCTTTGTTAAAAAGTTACAGCTAATGTTCCGCTGATTATTCTTGTTGGAGGAGACTGGTTCAAAGTGGTTCTACCCACTGCGTTGCTGGTATCATCGTTAAACTCCGGATCGGTAAATTTGTTGGTCGATGGACGGAACATTAACAGGTTACGACCAGATAATGCAACGTTAACGTTTTTAACAAATTTAAGGTCTCTTAACCATGCTTTTGGCAAGTTGTAGTTGAAAGAAACTTCACGTAATTTCCAGGCTGCCGCGCTGATCACGTAGTTGGCATCAACACCTCTCCAGGTTGTTGGCCAAAAGTTGAAGTCGCCAAATTGCATCAGCACATTGGTGTTATCAACATAGTTTCCGCTTGCATCTTTGTAAACAGAGTTAGGGAATACAAAGCGCTGACGACCAGTAAGTGTTGTAGTTATACCGTTACCAGCATGGTCAAGCGTGTTACCGATAGCATTAAAGATTTTGTAACCACCTCTGTAATCAATGGTAACGTTCATGGTAATTCCTTTATAGGTTAACGAAGAAGTAATGCCTAAAAGGTCGGTTGGGTTAACATTACCCAAAGGCTGGGTTGCTGACGATCTTGTTGGCAAACCAGTGGTGGCATCAACAATCACCTTACCTGTAGCAGGATCTCTTGTCCAGTCGTAACCTTTAATTTGAGCGTAAGGCAGGTTTATAACACCAAAGGTATTACCTCCGATCTGTACTTCGTTTACACCAGATACGATACTTATCACTTTACTTTTTTGTTTAGTGTAGTTAACACCTAAACTCCATTTAACAGCTGTTGAGTTAACTATTGTACCGYGTAAATCCAACTCCACTCCTTTGTTTTCAGAGTTTGCAGCGTTTAGCAATGCTGAAGTGAAACCAGAAGCGCGAGAGATTTGGGCAAATACGATACCATCCCTGGTAGTTGATTTGTAGGCAGATGCGGTTAAGGTCAACCTGTCTTTCAGGAAGCCTAAATCCAACCCAACTTCATCTTCAGTAACTTTCTCGGGTTTGATATCCGGGTTAGCGATTGTTCCATTCAGGTAATAACCTGGAAGGCCACCGGCCACCACCACAGTTGGTTGGGTTTGGTAAGCGCCGTAAGCCATATACTGCGAACCATTAGCCAACGCAGAAGCATTACCTGTTAATGAATGCGCGTAACGCACCTTTACAAAGTTTAGGTAATCGTTATCAGCTATTCCTTTAAATATCTCGCTCAACACTACAGTACCATCGATATCATAGTATGGAATATATTTGTTTTTATCAGATAGCCTTGAGTCTAAGTCGGTACGGTATGATCCGTGTAAGAAGGCGTAGCTCTTGTAACCTAAAGTTGCTGTTCCAAAGTAACCAAGTTTACGGGCAAGATATTGAACCTGGCCAATTGAACTTGTTGTGATACCGGTAAAGTTTGATACCGCGTATGGTAAAAAGTTAATCGATGTTTGCGCTATGTTAGTTGTATTAATCCTGTTTTCAAGATAAGCAACACCAACGGTACCATCCAATTTGAAGTCGTGAGGAAGCTTTACGTTAAAGTTAGCCAGGAAATCTGAACTGAATAACAACACGCCCGAGTTGCCGGTTCCGTATGATGGCAACACATTGTTGGCAGAGTACTTAGTACCGGCGCCGTCATTAGTTACAGTATCCAAACCGCCGTTATTATTAGGGTAAACCATAATAGCAGTACTTTGGGTATAAGGGGTAAAAGTTCTGCCGGCATCTTTGTTTTCGTACCTGGTCAAAGAATTGTCAATAGAAGTACGGTAAGATAAACTTAAAAAGTTAGCAACCTTTAAGTTAGCCTGCAAATTAGCCTGGATGTGGTTTTCTGTATTTAAAAACCTGGATTGCTTAATAATTTGCCCCGGGCTGATGTAGTAATCATTGTAATAAGCGTCAACACCGCCATATTTACTATTAGGATCTTTCAAATCCGCGATAGGTATGTTAACCGGCGATTCGATCAAATCGTTGTAAACATCGCCTGTATTGGTTCTGTTTGTGGTTTTATAAGTGTATGCTGCCGAATATGTAACTGAAAGATTACCATATTTTTTATCGCCACCTATACGGAATACGTCCCTGCGGCCCTCATCCTTGGGCATGATAGATTTTGTTTTCAAATCCTGGCCAGACATGTAGAAACTACCTGTTTCGTCGCCAGAGTTGAAGTTAAAGTTATGCTGGGTAGTAATACCTGTATCAAAAAAGTCTTTCTTTTGATTTTTAACAGCGGCATAAGGCACCATTTCAGATGAGCCATCGGGCAACGGGCGGCCTATCGGCACTAACTGGCCGTTAAACTCCGGACCATAGCTTTGATTTTCGTAAGGGTAGTAGGTATAAGTTCCATCCGGGTTTACAAATTTTGTAAAATCAAATACTTCACCTTCACCACCATTCGCACCAAAACGAGACTGATACTCTGGCACGTAAGCCACTTTTTCAATCTGATAGGTTGAGGATACTGTTAATGCAGACGTCCCTTTGGTACCGTGTTTAGTTGTAATTACGATAACGCCGTTTGACGCATCAGAACCGTAAACCGCCGAGGCGCTTGATCCTTTCAATACGGTAGTTTCGGCAATATCCTCAGGATTCAGCGTGCTGATATCGCTATAGAAGATAGATCCGTCAACAACATAAAGTGGCTGGTTGTTACCAAGTAGTGACCTGTTACCACGTAAGGTTACACGTGTAGGGGCAAACAAACCGTTGTTAGTACTTGTAACCTGCAAACCCGATACTTTACCGGTTAAGCCGTTGGTTACACTAATAGGTTTTGCCTGTGTAATGTCCTTGCCAGATACTTTAGATGTCGAGTAACCCACCGATATGGCCTGCCTTTGAATACCTAAGGCGGTTACAACAACTTCGTTCAATTGGCTGTTGGAGCTTAACATTACAACATCTAACGAACTTTTTGTACCAACTGCAACCTCCTGGGTACTGTACCCGATGAAAGAAAAAGTAAGTACCGCACCGGATGGCACGCTTAAGGAGAATTTTCCGGCTGCATTGGTTTGGGTGCCGCTTGAGGTACCCTTTACCTTTACTGATACTCCCGGAATTGGTAGGCCGTCATCTTTGGCCGTAACCGTACCTGTTACTGTACGGTTTTGTGCATAAACCTGCGTTAGGCATAACAACAGAAAGCACAAACTTGCTAGTAGAAGTTTTTTCATTTTGTTAATAATAAGATCAGTTAATAGTTAATTAATGTTAAAAGTAATGTTACGTTATCAAAAAGTCAAGTATTTTCTTTAAAAAGACGATTTTTTTTTAAAAAAAGCACGTTTAACAATAAAAATTAATAATTTTAGTACTATGTATTGCATAATACAATCTAAAACATATATCTTTGTATTATGATCGTTGAAAACACACAAACCCAAATGAGGAAGGGCATACTGGAGTACTGCATTCTTTCCATCATAGCCAAGGGCGAAACATATGCATCAGACATAATTGCTGAACTTAAGAAAGCCCAACTGCTTGTAGTTGAGGGTACTCTGTACCCATTATTAACCCGTTTAAAAAACAATGGCCTGCTCACTTACAACTGGGTCGAGTCCATTTCTGGCCCCCCGCGAAAGTATTATGTACTGTCAGACGAAGGCCGAAACGTGCTGGAACAGCTGGATAAAACCTGGCAGGAATTAGTTTATGCCGTGCAAACGGCCATTGGAGACAGAAAATAAAAAAACCGGAAATTATTACGCATCATGAACAAAACTATCATAATTAACATAAACGGCATCGTATTTCACATCGAAGAGGATGCTTACGACGTACTTAAACTTTACATGACTGATGTAAAGCGTCATTTTTCTACCTCCGCAGACAGTCTGGAGATCACAACCGACATCGAAAACCGGATTGCCGAAATGTTTAACGAAATTTTAGCAAGTCAAAGCAAACAGGTTATTGTTGAGCAGGATGTTAAGCTGGTTGTTGAGCAAATGGGCACCGTAGAGGATTTTGAATTCGCAGAAAGCGATGCAAAAACTCCGGGGAACAATAACTATACCTATAATACGGAGCGCCGCAGGCTTTTTCGCGACCCCGACGATCATTTGGTGAGCGGTGTTGCAGCCGGTATTGCCAATTATTTTGATATCCCGGCCGTTTGGGTGAGGCTCGCATTCGTTATATCGTTTTGCGTGGCCGGCAGTGGTTTCTTTCTTTACGTAATTTTATGGATTGTAGTGCCCAAAGCCATGACCCGTGCCGACCGTATGGCCATGAAAGGCGAAAAGCAGGATCTAAAAGGTTTTAAAAAGAACTTTGAGGATGAACTAAGCACCGTTAAAGAAAACCTGCACAACTTCAAACATGAAGCCAAACCATTTGTGTATAAAACCCGCGATTTTATAAGCGATTTTTTTGATCACCTGGGCGTATTTTTAAGAGGAGCGGGTAGTTTGGTTGGTAAATTGATAGCCGGGGCGATATTACTTACCTGTTTCGGTCTTGCAATAGCACTCATTGTAGCTGTTGTTGGATTGATTGCCTTTGGCAAAACTGATATATACCATATCCCTCCGTTTAATTTTGTTAACCAGGAAACCAGCGTAATATTTATTGCCGGGGGCTTTTTATTACTGGCAATACCCTTGTTATCAATTATACTGGTAATCATTGGTTTCTTGTTTAAAAACGCATCATTTAACCGTACAATTGGCACAACCTTATTATGCGTATGGCTGGCAGCTTTGGGAGCTGTTGTTTACTACGGCGTAAGGGCTTCGGCCGATTTTAGAGAAGGGGCAAAAATGAGCAAAACTATTAACATTAAAGCAACGCCAAACAACACCTATTACCTGCAACTTAATGATGCCAAATATTTAAGCAATGAGGATAGTACCCGACTGCGCATCAAAGAGCGTTTTAATGGTATGATAATTTTAGATGATGATTTTAATGGCGACGATGATTTTGGCACAGAACCGGTGAACATTAATATAGAAAAAAGTGATGTTCCACAACCTGTGCTTGTTGAATCATTTACTGCAAGGGGCCGCGACGATGAGGATGCGCTGATCAATGCACGGAACATCAGCTATCGTTTTACACAAAAAGATTCGGTAATAAAATTCGATCGCCGACTGGAACGGCTTGCGGGGACCAAATGGCGTGGTCAAAAGCTATATATTACATTAAAAGTTCCTATAAACTCAACCCTGGTTATTGACAACAAGCTTGACAGGAACATGGGTTTTAACCTTTATGATTGCGGGCAAAACAACAAGCCGGTTAACCCTAATGGTTCGGTATTTGTGATGACGGCAAATGGCTTAGAGTGCAAAATACCACCCGTTCCACAAGCTACAATTGATAGTCTCAGAAAACAAGAGGTAGCAGACAGCATTAAAAACGCAGATCAATAGTACTTACCCCAAACCTACCTATATGAAAGTCTTGATAAAATATATAAGCCTGCTATTATTTAGCGGGCTTATTATTCCTTTTTACAGTATTACATTCTGTGCCGTCAGCCCTCCTCTTGTTAAACCTGTATCTTTAGCTTTTGCCAATAGTAACTACCCTTTAGGTCAGGCTATCATAATCGGTATGGCCCAAAACATCTTCCCGGCATTAAAAAGTTTAATTTCTCTGTAACCAATCACCCCTATTGTGCATCTTATACAAAAAGACGCACAAATTACAGACCGGGGCTTACAAGGCTACAGCATTACCATCGTCCCTAAAACTGATACACTATGAAACAAACTGCTTATATACAATAATTACTAAACACACTAAAGGCTAAGCGCCAAAACACCTGACAACTTATTTACACAATTTTTAAAAGGAGCTTTTTCCTTAATGGCTTTTTACTGCCCAAACATTTTAACAACACAACAATGAAAACTAAAATCAACCATATATTATATACGTTCCTGCTTGTAGTTATCAGCTGGAGTGTATCTTTTGGCCAGGCCGGCAAAACCGGCAGTGCCAAAGTATCCGGCTCCCTTGTAAACGATCAGGGTAAACCCCTTGATTACGCCAGTGTAAGCATCATCAAAGCATCAGACTCAACAGTAGTTAAAGGCGCTTTAAGTAACGACAATGGTGTTTACGCCTTTGAAAAAGTACCAACCGGCAAATACCTGATAAAGGCGACAGTAGTTGGCTATACAAAAGCCATCAGCCAGCCATTTACCGTTACCGAAAATTCGGCAAACATAGCTGTGCCTGTTTTAAACCTGCAGCAGGGTAACAACACCCTGAAAACGGTTAATATTACTGCTACCAAACCGTTAATAGAACGCAAGATTGATCGTACGGTAATGAATGTGGAGGGCAGTGTACTTGCTGCTGGCAACACCGCTATGGAAATATTAGCGAGGGCTCCCGGCGTCACCGTTGACAAGGATGATAACATTAGCCTTAAAGGTAAACAAGGTGTAACCGTAATGATAAACGATAAACTCACTTATCTTACTGCCGCGCAGCTGGCAACCCTGCTACGCTCAACAGATGGCAACACCATCAAATCTATCGAGATCATTACCAATCCATCGGCTAAATACGATGCGGCAGGCAACTCCGGCATCATCAATATCAAACTAAAAAAGAACTCCCAATCTGGCACAAACGGTAGTGTTACCGTAGGTGTTGCCAAAGGAATGTACTGGAGAGATAACAGCAGCTTAAACCTGAATCATAAGGAGGGAAAACTGAACCTGTTTGGCACATTCAGCCATGGCGATAATAAACGCGGACATAACCTCGATCTTAAACGTATTACCGATAGCGCCGGCCACAAAACATACTTTGATCAGCAATCGTCCATGCCAGGATCAAATCATTATAATAATTACCGGTTAGGGGCAGATTATGATCTTACAGACAAACATATCATCGGTTTTGTAGTGAGCGGCTATGACAATAGTGGTACTGATGCCAATGACACGCACACAATTATTGGCAAACAATACGGCGTGGCCGATTCATCCCTACATACCGTGTCGTCTATACCTCAAACCTATAAAAACTTTGCGCTTAACCTTAATGACAAATATAAAATAGATACCAGCGGACAGGAAATAAGCATCGACCTTGATTACTCCAAATTCAGGAACTTTTCTGATGCCCGCTACAATACCGATTATTTTTTAGCCGATGGCAGTCCGCAAAGAGCTTCGCAGATATTACTGAATCAAACCCCATCAGATATCACCATATATACGGGCAAAGTTGATTATGCCAAACCTCTGACTAAAACGATCAAGCTTGAAGTTGGGGCTAAATTCAGTAGTGTTAAAACCGATAATGATTTGCGTGCGCAAATAGACAGCAGCGGTATTTTTATTAATGATAAAGGTCGCTCCAACCACTTCATCTACACCGAAAAAATACAGGCCGGATATTTCAATATTAACAAACAATTCAAAAAAACGTCGGTACAGCTTGGCTTACGTGCCGAAAACACCCAGTCGGACGGAAACCTGATAGGCAGCGCACCGGTAAAACGCAGCTATCTTAACCTTTTCCCAAGCGCGTTCATCAATCATACCATTAATGATAAAAATGAAGTTAGCTTATCTTACAGCCGTAGGATAGACAGACCGGGGTACGACAATTTAAACCCCTTCATTTATTACCTTGACCCGTATACCTTTAGTAAGGGTAACGCCTTCCTTAATCCGCAATACACTCAAAACTTTGAATTTAGCTACACTTATAATAAAACTGTTAATGTGACCCTGGGCTACAGCCATACCACTAATGCCATTACAGAACTGATATTAACCGAAGGCAAAAAGACGTTTCAAACCAATGCAAATTTACAAACACAAACAGGATATAACGCCAATATCAACACCCCCTTTACAATCACCAAATGGTGGGAAGGCAATATAAACGTAACGGCATTTTACCTGGGCTTTAAATCAGACACATTGGCCGGCTTTAATTTTAAAGATGGGCAATGGGCGTACCAGGCCCGGATGACACAGACTTTTAAGTTTGCAGGGGCCCGTTTAGAGATAATGGGCGATTATCAATCGCCATTAACTTATGCCATTTACAAAATAAGACCACGCTACTCGATAGATTTGGGCATAAGCAAATCATTTATGGATAAGAAGCTTAATGTTAAAGTTGCCTGCGACGATATTTTTAATATCCGCCGCAACGACCTGAGCAGCACTGCACTTAATAACAATTTCATCATTAAACAGAAAAACGATTCAAGGGTAGGGCGGTTGACACTCACCTACAACTTTGGCAACAATTCCATCAAGGTACGCCAGCACCGCAGCGGCGCCGATGACGAAAAGGGTAGAGTGAAGGGGAATAATTAAACCACAGCCCCCCGGCCCCCTGAAGGGGGAGATTTGAAAATCAAACGGCCTGCTTAACCGAGCAAGGCCGTTTGATTTTATATACTATAATGCTATGAAGTATTGCTTTGCCAATATGCAAATCAAAATCTCCCCCTTCAGGGGGCCGGGGGGCTTCGCTTACTGCCCTACCATAAACACGGCATTGCTAAACAGCAGTTTGCCATTTTCCCAGAAACTGCGGAACAACGGATCATCAACCATATAAACTACCGAGCCTCGGCCCATGGATTGCACACCAAGCAGCAAGCCATTATTGATCTTTTGTTTGGCTTGTGCACCCGCGAAACCCGATACGTAGCTATCTTTTTTAATGGTGCCTACATTCCAGCCATCCTCGCCGCCAAAAAGCTCGTAGATATCATCGTTTAGTTTTAATGAATAATAGTAATCAGGCAAACCGAAACCAAGGGGATGGGTATTATCAAGATTAAGTTTAAATATGGCGCCGGGAATCATACCGCGGATGGCATCGCGATCACGGTCGCCATAAATTTTAACCGTTTTGTCTTTATCCTTGTCATCTTTTTTATCCTCCTTCTTTTTTATCAGGAAACCTTTTTTATCAACCAGTAATGCTACAGCATTATCCACAGCAATAAGCTTCCCTCCATCGCGGATCCAATTCTGCAGTTTCTCTGATGGAAAATCATCATACCTGCCGTCAGGAAAAACGGCTACATCAAAATCGGCCAAACGCGTGCGGCCAATATCCTGGTATCTAACCAGGGTAATGGGATAGCCCAACTGTGTCTCAAAAAAATGCCACACCTCTCCCATCGCTTCGGAGTTTACACCATCGCCTGCAACCAGCATAACTTTAGGCTGGCGAATATACCTTACCGCATCTGAGCCAAGATCAGATCCTTTATCAACAAATCCTGATGACAATGGCGTAACCTCCTGGTTAAGCCCGGCAGCAGTTTGGGTAACGGCCTGGTCAAAATCGGCCCGGTCATTACCGGCACGGGTTATTAATAATGATCCTGGCGCAAAGTGCTTCCCGGCTGCATCAAATGGTTTTTCGGAATAACGCACCCTTATCTTCTTTTTAAGCAATGCTGCCAGGAATTTTACATCACCAACAGATTGCCATGCCGATACATAAGCATAGGCATGGGTATTCACCAAAGCCTTGGGCGCCACAATGCTCCATTCGGCGCTTGCCGGTTTAAACGATTCCTTAACGCCATATGCCTTCAAACCAAAAGCATAAGGGAGCGACCACGCGGTAATATCATAGGTGTTTGAATCAGGAATAAAAGTTCGGGGCTCCAGCAACACATGCAGCAATACAGCTTTAGGCTGATAGGCATTTACCACCAGGTCATTAGGCCCCACAGTATACTGCTCGGTTTTACCGGTTATATAGTTATAACCAGTAACCGCTTTATTGCCTGATCCAAAGCCATATTGTATCCCGTTGCGGGCAAGCAATTTGGCCATGGCGTTTATTTTATTGTTGTTATCGTTTTTAACAACATAGGTTTTGTACTCGCCCGGCGGGTTAGCACGGCTGTTATCAAAAAACTTTTTAAACTCATCTTTCAGTTTTTGCGCATTGGCCGATGCTGTTTCGATAGTACTTAAACCTGTTGAATGGTGATGAGCCACGCGCTGGGCAAGGGTAAGGGTATCGCCACTACGGGTAACAACCGCCAACCCGGCGCTGATACCACCCTGCTCATAGGTCATCCCTATCGATCCATTGTATAGGGGGTAGGTGTCGCCGTACGAAGGGTAAAGCAGGTCGAACTCATATTTGGTAAAATACATCCAGCCATTTTGGTCAAAGTATTTAGCGTTGTTTTTACCAATGGTAACCTGGAAATCGCGTTGCCATTGGGTAATATCTTTATGATACGGCTCGGCTGCCGGGGCAAAGTAATAGGGAGCATTATACCCCTGCTCGTGGTAATCAACATGTACCTGTGGCAGCCATTGGTTAAATAAACCTACACGGGCCTGGGTCTCTTTTTGTTGCTGCCATGCCCAGTCGCGGTTAAGATCAAAATAGTAATGATTTACCCGCCCGCCCGGCCATGGTTCGGCATGTTCACGCGATGTTGGGTTGGCATCGGGCACAGCTCCCTTTACCGAGTTATAGAAATTAACGTACCTGTCGCGCCCATCGGGGTTTAAACAGGGGTCGATAACCACTAATGTGTTTTTAAGCCATGCCTGGGTGGTAGTATTTGTTTGATCAACAAGGTCATATAAAGTCCACATAGCCGCCTCGCTTGATGCAGGCTCATTACCATGCACATTATAGCTTAACCAGGTAATTACGGGTGCATTTGTAAGCAGTGGACCGCTTTCTATCCCGGCTACACGTAAGTTATTATGACGGATCTCTTCCAGCCGGCCAATGTTTTCGTCGGATGCAATGAACATAGCAAGCAGTGGTCGCCCTTCGTTGGTAGTGCCAAATTGCTGCAACTTTACATTTTTTGATGCCTGGGCTATGTATTTAAAGTATTCAACGATACGATAGTGGGGGGTAAACTGCTCGCCCGGCTTGTAGCCCAAAAACTCTTCGGGTGATTGTATTTTTTGAGCAAAGGCCGAACAGAAAAAGCTGACAAAAACAAAAAGGAGTAAATGTTTTTTTACCATGATATACGCGTAGGATAAGAGATACGCTAATATGCAGAATTTATTTTAAATGCGTAGGTATGCAGATTTCCAGTGTGCAGATTGTTACAATTACAGAGGCGCAGATTAACTTCGTTGAGGGCTTCGCCGTTTTCAATGGACAGATATGCAGATTTTGTTCGATAAGAGTTTCGCCGTTTTAGAAATGCCTATGAAGCACCCAACTCACACCTTTCATATACTGTTCATGCACCTTGCAAATCACCTTACGTGTACCTTTGTTATCCTTTTGAACACCCAGCTACGCGCCTTTATATTTTTGTAATTGATTTAGAAAGAGATCGTTGCAATCAAAACAGCAACTTTAAGTCTTTTTTAAGAAGAGTTATTAGATAAAAGCCGGAATGGCTATTTAGCGGCTGATACACAAATTTACAAAAATTAAATGGATCTACCCGGCTGGCAGTCCTAAAAAATCTAAAAATTTTAGCAATTTGCCTGATAATTTGTAATTTGCACATCTGAAATCTGCGCTTTTGAAATCTGCACATCTGAAATTTGAAATCTGCATATCTGAAATTTAAAATCTGCACATCTATATGACCCCATTACAAGCCCTGCAAAAATATTTTGGTTATAGCGCGTTCAGGCACCAGCAGGAGGCCATTATTCAGCATGTTTTAAATAAGCAGGATGTGATGGCGCTGATGCCAACCGGTGGCGGTAAATCATTGTGTTACCAGTTACCTGCAGTATTGTTGAATGGGCTTACCATTGTAATATCGCCGCTTATTGCGTTGATGAAAGACCAGGTTGACAGCCTGAATGTAAGCGGTATACCTGCAGCATTTTTAAACTCGGCCCAAAACCCCGATGAACAGCGGCGATTGGTTGAACAGCTTAGAAACAACCAGGTAAGGCTCCTGTATTTGGCTCCCGAACGTTTGTTTGGCGGCGATAATAAAATGATCGCCTTTTTAAAAACCCTTCCGGTAGTACAAATAGCTATTGACGAGGCGCACTGCATCTCGTCATGGGGTCATGATTTCAGACCGGAATACCTGATGCTTGCACAGCTAAAAACCGAGTTCCCTAATGTGCCTGTCATCGCGCTTACCGCTACTGCCGATAAGCTGACCCAAAAGGATATCCTCGAAAAGTTAAATCTTCATAAACCTGCGGTATTTGTATCTTCATTCAACCGGGCTAATATTACTTACCGGGTTGTACCCAAAAAAAACAGCTTTAATCAGCTCATTGCTTTTTTGAACGAACGAAAGGATGAATCGGGCATTATATACTGCCTGTCGCGCAAATCAACTGAAGACCTGGCTGCCGACCTGAAAGATGAGGGCTTTGCTGCCGAGGCCTACCATGCCGGTTTAGGTAACGAATTAAAAGTAAAAAACCAGGAGGCTTTTTTGCGCGATGATGTTAAGATCATCGTAGCAACCATAGCCTTCGGAATGGGCATCAATAAATCAAACGTGCGCTACGTGGTGCACATGGATCTGCCTAAAAACATTGAGGGCTATTACCAGGAAACCGGCAGGGCCGGACGTGACGGCCTGGCATCAGAGGCATTATTGCTCTATTCGCCGGGCGATGCGGGTAAATTGCAGCACTTTGCCCGCATTGAGGGCAACGAGGCACAAAGCCGCATTATGCTCAATAAGCTGAACGATATGGTGAAATATTGCCAGTTGCAGGCTTGCCGCAGGCAGTATTTGATGAATTATTTTGATGAGGCCTTCCCTCCCAATTGCGGCTCATGCGATTTTTGTTTAACCGAGTTTAAACGCTTTGATGGCACGCTGATAGCCCAAAAGGCGCTATCGGCTGTTGCGCGGTTAAATGAACGCTTTGGTGTTAACTATGTGATAGACTTTTTACGCGGATCGAAAACCGAAAAGATCCGCGATGAACATAAACTACTAAAAACTTATGGCATTGGCGCCGATATCAGCAAACCCGACTGGCAGCGCTACATCCGCGAGCTGATCACGATGGATTACCTGCACATCACCGATGATGGCTATCCTATAGTAAAGCTAACCCATAAAAGCGCTGCCGTATTAAAAGGCCTGCAAAAGGTTGAATTTATTGAAAGTGAGATAACAGAAGAAACCCATACCCATGTACAGGCACCACCACATGAGGCCGAATTATTGAGCCGGATTAAGAGTGTACGTAATGATATTGCCCGGCTGGAAAATGTACCGGCCTACATTATAGTATCTGATGCTACCCTGCTGGAAATGGCCACTTTTCTGCCCCAAAGCCTTGATGAACTGCGTTTGATCTCGGGTTTCGGCGATGTTAAACTGGCCCGTTACGGTCGTGAGCTGTTGCAGCCGGTTAAAGATTATTGTAAAGAAAAAGGGTTGGAGTCCAAAATAGCCTATAAATCACCAAAACGGGAACGAAAAGCCAAAACCGACCGGGTGGAGCGCACCCCGAAAACACGCAAAACCAATGATACCCGTACCGAAACTTTTACGATGTACCGCCAGGGCAAAGGCATAACCGAAATTGCAGCCGCCCGTGGCTTATCTCCAATGACCATTGAAGGTCACCTGAGCCACTTTATTGAATCGGGCGAGATAGATATCCTGGAGATTGTGCCCCAGGAGAAGATCCCTGTTATAAAAGATGCGGTGGAGAGTTATGGCAGCCAAATGCTTTCGCCGTTAAAACAAATTTTGGGCGATGACTACAGCTACGGCGAAATTAAAGCCGTAATAAGCTGGATGAACAAAGATCAATGATATATGTTGCCTATCTTAGATAGCTTAATCTCCTATAACATGCAGGTATTTAAAATTAGTTTCAGCCAAATCCGCTCCCTGTTTTTAATTGTTATTACAGGTATTTTCACGCTTTCTTTTAGCAATAAGGCTATGGCACAGCAAAAAAATCAAATGGTAAGGCTGGCGAAGATCCAGGTTGATCCTGCACAGTTAGATCTGTATAACGCCGCCCTGAAAGGGCAAATGACAACCGCTGTTAGCGTTGAGCCCGGGGTATTAACTTATTACGCCGTGGCCGATAAAGTAAATCCGGCACACATTACCATCCTCGAAATATATGCTGATACAGCCGCGTACAAATTACATATAGAAACACCTCATTTTAAAAAATACAAGGAAACGGTTCAGCATATGGTAAAATCATTGGAACTTGTTGATGTTAGCTTGATTGGCTTTGCCAAAAAGCCCGATATGTAATTTTATACGCCCCAACCAATATATACGTATCAATCATTTAACTTTGTTGCTTAACATGCCCTTAAGGCGGCCAGATTACGTATGACTACTACCCAACAACTTTACCAGCTATATCTGCAACATCCTGTTATCAGTACCGATACCCGCAAAATTGCTGCAGGCAGCCTGTTTTTTGCCCTTAAAGGCGATAAGTTTGATGCTAACACCTTTGCCCAAAAAGCAATTGAAGCAGGAGCGGCCTATGCGGTAATAGATAACCCGGAATACCAGCTGGGTGAAAAATATTTACTGGTAGATGATACGCTAACTGCTTTACAGGACCTGGCGCGCCACCACCGCAGGCAATTAAATATCCCGGTTATTGGCCTTACAGGCACCAATGGCAAAACCACCACCAAAGAACTCATCAACGCCGTACTATCACAACATTTTAAAACCCAGGCCACACAAGGCAATTTAAATAACCATATAGGGGTACCGCTTTCCATTTTAACCATTAATGCCTCGCATCAAATGGCGGTTATTGAAATGGGGGCCAATCACCAGAAAGAGATTGAACTGCTTTGCAGCATAGCCCAGCCATCGCACGGGTTAATCACCAATGTAGGCAAAGCGCACCTGGAAGGGTTTGGCGGGATTGAAGGTGTAAAAAAAGGCAAAGGGGAGTTGTACGATTATTTGAAGCCCCCCCCGCCCCCTGAAGGGGGGGCCGATAAACGTGAAGGAATTGTTTTCATCAATAGTGACGACGTTACTTTACTTGAAATGGCTGCTGCGCGCAAACTGAGCAATGTTGTTTATTACGGTACTAATACTATTGATGACCTGGCAAGCGGTGAACTGATTGAAAACTCTCCTTTACTTACCCTGGAGTGGACCAACAATAAAACAGGGGAAAGCCATACCGCAAAAACACAGCTTACCGGGGCTTATAACCTGCATAATATATTAGCGGCTATAACCATTGGTACTTATTTTAATATGCCCGCTGCCGAAATCAACGCAGGCATCGAGGGTTATCAGCCTAAAAACAACCGCTCACAAATTGTTAAAACGGCTACCAACACGCTTATTTGCGATTACTATAATGCCAACCCAAGCAGCATGTTTGTAGCTATCGAGAACATAGGCAAATTAGACGCTATTCGAAAAGTACTTATACTTGGCGATATGTTTGAGATGGGACCAGAATCGGCTGTTGAGCATACTGCTGTTATTCAAAAGGCCTTGGATACCGAAGTTGATGGACGGATATTTATTGGGAAAGACTTTTTAAGTCAAAATTCAAAATTCAAAATTCAAAACCAGGAGGCTACTTTCTATGCTACTGCAGAGGATGCCATCGCCGGCTTAAAGGCAAATCCGGTTACCGGTTCAACTATCCTGATAAAAGGCTCAAGAGGGATGGCTTTGGAGCGGTTGGTGGGGTTGTTTTAAGATGTAAAAACAGTTGAAATTTTAGTAAATTCGATCATGAGCACATTTGTAGTACAGCAGGAAGTTGATGAAACGGATTACATCGTGTCATCACCTGCAATGGTAGCCAGAATTGAACAAGGTGAAAAAGACGTTAAAGATGGTAAAGGAATAAAGGTTGATGTTAACAACCTATGGAAATAATATTTTCTCCTCAAGCGATGAAGGACTTAGAAGCTGTCTAAAAACGGAAAATATTCATTGCCGTCAACGGTAAAAGAAAGTATTATTGCGGGCTTCAGCCCAATTACTCAAGCGGAATTTTGGCTAAAGCCCCTGTTTTTCAGTCACTATTCCGTTGACTAAAGTCAACGGCAATGATTTTTATATAATACATAAACGATCAAATTTAAATAGTTCTTAGCCTCATCCATGAATTTTACTTCCACAGATCCTTTATTTTAATTATAGTTCCTTTCCCTTCTCTTGCTGCTTTTCTGCCTTTTTCAATATCAGCCATAAATTCAGCATCATAAATCGGTTGAGTTTCAGGTTCTTCGTCATAAGGCACCTGTAAAGCCTCCAATACAGCTTTAACGGCCTTAACCTGAACTTCGTTAGTAGGGTGTACCGCGAGGGTGTTCATTTTGCAAACTTTTATAGTTAAAACACTAATTTACAAATTTCTCTTTTATATCTATGGTTTCAACATTGACGGGGTTACCTTAATGCTCTTCACGTATCGCCAGTTCCGCCACTTCCTCACCCACCAAGCTTCCCATTGCTACGCCCATACCATTGCATCTCACCGCGCAAAAAACACCCGGCTTTACCTCTTTCACTATCGGACTTAATTCTTCGCCAAAGCCCATAATGCCGCTCCACCAATAATCAATTTCAATTTGCTGATCAGGCAGGATCACTTCATGCAGGTAGCTGAGCAGCTTTTCCTTTACAATATCCGTATGCCCAAAGTCCCAGGTTTCTTCGGCTTTATAATCCAGGTTACGGCCACCGCCAAACAATACGCGGTTATCAATATTACGGAAGTAATAATAGCCTTCATTAAAATGATAGGTGCCTTTCAGCTTTAAACCGGATACTGGCCGGGTAACCAATACCTGCCCCCTGCCGGGAATCACATTAAGTTCGGGATATAATTGGCTGGCAAAGGCGTTGGTAGCCAGTATTACCTTGCCTGTCTTAAAGTTCCCCTGGGTTGTTTGCAGGCAGATGTGTTTGTTTTCCTGCTCAATTGCCGTGATCTGCACATTGTTTAGCACCAGTACCCCAAGTTGGTATACCTTATATAATAAGGTGCGCATCATTTTACCGGTATGAATTTGCCCTTCAAACGGATTGTAGATCATGTGGCCTACCTTATTAAAGCCAAAACCTGCAATTTTTTCATCAGCCACTGAATAAATGTCAGGCCCGCCTATGGCTTGCCGCAATAATTTATTGAGGTGATCTACCTGGTCGAAAGCACTTTTGGCAGCATCGGTTTCATCCTCCATAAATAATTCGTGCCCACCGTATTGATGATAGCCGATATTTTCGTCGCCCAGATTTTGCCTTAAGCGCTGCAGGCCGCGCCATTTGTAATCAACCAGGCGCATCGCTTCGGCTTCGGATGAGCGATTTATTACTTCAATTTGTTCGCTTACTGTACCAAAACAGGCAAATCCCGCGTTTTTAGTACTGGCTCCCGATGGTAAAAAGCCCCGCTCCAACACCAACACTTTTAAAGCAGGTTGCTGCTTTTTTAAATGCAGGGCGGCGCTTAAGCCAACAAGGCCGCTACCGACGATAATTACATCGGCATTATCAATAAACGCTGTACGTTCCCAGTATGAATACATTTTAAGTCAAAAGTAAAAAGTAAAACTCAAAAGCCCTGCAATTGGGTATTTAGTTTTGACATGAATTAAGACCGGAATAGTTTTTGAACGGGTTTATGGAGGCTTTGACAAAGCGGAATAACGTTGCTAAAGGTCTGTCATGGGTAGCCTGTCGAAGCATAGTAGGCAAAGGCCTATACGCGCCCCCTTCGACAAGCACTGGGTGACGCGGCCGTTATTGAAGGAAATATACGGTTAAAAACAAACGCGCAACGGGGTAGGCACGAAGCAACGACGGTGGAAATCTAAGATCTAAGAGAATTTTGACTTTTTAATTTTGAATTTTAACTTAATATGAATCATCTATCATTAATTATGGGATACATCGGCTTTAACTCGGCATGGTTGCTGATGATTTTGGTTGCCCTGGTAAGCTTTATTGTACAGTGGCGATTTAAAAGTAAATTTAAACGATATTCGGAAATCGGCTTACTATCTGGTCTTTCGGGCCAGGAAGTGGCGGTAAAAATGCTGCGCGCACATGGCATATTTGATGTGCAGGTAATGTGTGTTGAAGGACAGCTTACCGACCATTATAACCCCGAAACAAAAACTGTTAACTTAAGCCAGGATGTTTATTACAGCAGAAGCATAGCCGCGGCTGCTGTTGCCGCTCATGAATGCGGCCATGCGGTTCAGCATGCACAAGCTTATGCCTGGTTAAGCTTTCGCTCGGCCATGGTACCGGTTATCAATGTGGCATCAACGCTAACCCAATGGACTCTTTTCATCGGTATAATGTTGTTGTTTTTTGCCAATAACTCTATTGTATTAGCTATAGGTGTTGCCGCCCTGGCACTGGTTACTTTCTTTAGCTTTATAACCCTGCCCGTTGAGTTTGATGCAAGCCGCCGCGCATTAGCCTGGCTTAATAACAATTATAGCATTATACAAACCACCGATGAACATGAGCTGGCTAAAGATGCCCTGTGGTGGGCTGCCATGACCTACGTTGTAGCCGCCGTAAGCGCACTGGCTACGTTGATATATTATGCCTCGTTTTTGTTTAACCGGCGGAATTGAGGATGTGCGGATATGTGCAAATTAACTTCGTTGAGGGCTTCTCCGTTTCAAATGTGCAGATGACGTTATAAAAACCGTTTTATTTATTCACTTCTTCATCGAATTCAAAATCTGCACATCTAAAATCTGCACATATTTTCGTACCTTCCTGTAACCTAAGTAAAAGTCCGGTAGTCAGAGAGGTTGTAACACATGCAAAGCAAGCTTTCAGATATAGATCTTATAGAACAGACACTGGCTGGCAACCAGTCGGCTTATGCCGACCTGGTTAAACGGCACCAGCGTTTTGTATTTACGCTGGCTATGCGTTTTGCTAAAAGCCGCGAGGATGCTGAGGAAATTGCACAGGATTGCTTTATAAAAGCTTACCGCTCGCTGGCCATGTACCAGGGGCAATCTAAATTTACAACGTGGCTGTATACTATTGTATATAATACAGCCATGACATTTTTGAGAAAAAAAAGGGTGGCCACCGATTCTATAGATGACGAGGGCACTTACATACAGGTTAAAAACCATGAGTCGGCTTATGATGCTGATAATGTGGAAAATAAATCACGATCGTTTTACCTGAACCAGGCCATTGAGCAACTGTTGCCCGATGATGCCACCATCATCACCTTGTTTTATAAGGGCGAGCAATCTTTAGAAGAAATTGCCCAAACATTGGGAATGGAGGCCAATACGGTTAAAGTAAAACTATTTAGGGCGCGCCAGCGTTTGAAAGATAAGCTGGAGCGTAATTTAAAACATGAGGTTAAAGAACTGATATGAACACCATTGAAGAAAAACTCTGGAACTACATTGATGGCATCTGCACACCGGCTGAGCAGGATGCCATTGCCCTGCTTATTGAGCAGGATGAGGTGTACAGGCAAAAATACCAGGAGCTGCTGCTGCTAAACCAGGAGTTTGCAAACATGGAGCTTGATGAGCCATCAATGGCCTTTACCTATAATGTGATGGAAACCATCCGTACCGAAAATGCAAGTAAGCCTTTAAAGGCGGCTATTGATAAACGCATCATAATAGGCGTTGGCATCTTCTTTATTTTTACCATACTGGCATTGTTAGTGTTTACAATAGCCAACATTCATTTTTCCGGTTCGGCTGTTGATGTAAAGGTTACCCTACCGGCCAGCATTCAAATGCCCAACATGGGCCATATTTTTAGCAGCCAGGTATTTAAATGGTTCCTGGTATTTGATGTAGTGCTGGCTTTATTTTTAGCCGATAGCTATCTGCGCAGAAAAAAGATCGCAAAACAGGCATAAAGTGTTTTGTATGGTGTACAACAAAGCCGACAGTTGTTAATGCAATTGTTCAGTTAACAGGTAATAACTTAACAAAACCGCTCATTTTTTGAAGCAGAAAAGGCATTAAAATCAACTTGATAAAAAAATTCATAAAGTATCCTACTTTGGTATAGTAATTGTATGATTGTATATGAACTGGTAATCTTACCGGTTTAATTGTGATAAGGTTTAGGTTGAAAGTCTCCCGGCGCAAGGTTGGGAGGCTTTTATTTTTAAAGATTATCTGAACCGTAATTTTAGCACCAACAGAATTGAATTTATCATCTGCGCATCTGAAATGGTGAAGCCCTCAACGAAGTTAATCTGCATCTCTTGTTTATCATCTGCACATTTGCATATCTGAAACGGCGAAGCCCTCAACGAAGTTAATTTGCACATCTATATTCGTCTTCAAATTTGTTACAAACTATTTTTTTCTCTTTCCGTATAACCCGTTGTAACTAATAGCCCTTCCCCCTGATGGCTGTAATAAAACCAATTTTCTTATGTTCAATAGTGTTAATCCAGGTAATGACACTGATTTTAATTTCGAACGTTTTTTTGAACTATCCGCAGATCTTTTTTGCATTGCCGGCTACGATGGTTACTTTAAAAAGGTAAACTCAGCAGTATCAAAAGTACTGGAATATACCAATGAAGAACTTTTTGCCCGCCCTATAAATGAGTTTGTACACCCCGAAGACCAGGGTATCACCTCAAGAAACCGGGATAACCTGACACGCGATATCCCACTTTTAAATTTCGAGAACCGGTACATAACCAAAAGCGGTAAAATTGTTTGGCTTGCCTGGACATCGATGCCTGTTGACAGCGAGCGGCTGGTTTTTGCTATTGCCAAAAACATCACACACAAAAAGAAGCAGGAAGAAGAACGAAACGCCCTCATAACCCATCTTACCACAATAAACAACGAACTAAAGCAGCTAACATATACCACATCGCATGATCTGCGGTCGCCTGTAAGTAACCTGTTATCGGTATTTAATTTTATAGATGTTTCAAAGATACAGGATGAAGAAACGGTTGAATTTATTGGCATGCTGAAAGCCGCTTCGGAAAGTTTGAAGGATACATTAAATAATTATATTGATGTTTTGAGCCAGAAAGATAGTTTAAATGTACAAGTGGAAGAACTGGACATTAACGATTCACTAAACACAATTTTACATTCGCTAAGCTCATTGTTACAGCATTCAAACGTTACTATAAATGTAAACTTTGCAGCAAACAGTACCATCAAATTTAACAAAGCGTACCTGGAAAGTATTTTCCTTAACCTTATCACCAACTCAATAAAATACGCCCGTCCGGATATTCCACCAGTCATTACCATTAGTTCGGCAATTAATAATGGCGTCAAACAAATAATATTTGCCGATAACGGACTGGGCTTTAACATGGCAGATGTAAAAGACAAGATTTTTGGCCTTCGCCAAAAATTTCACCAGCATCATGACAGCAAGGGCATAGGGCTTTACCTGGTACATAATCACATTACCGGCCTGGGCGGGCAAATAACCCTTGAAAGTAAACCCAATGAGGGCGCTAAATTCATTTTGTCGTTTAAAAACTAATCTGCTCATATTTTTGCCTGTATTAAAAACCTTACATTAATTAAACATTGATATTACATACATTTGCGGTTTGCTCCTGGTTGGTAAGGCGCTTATTCAAAATAGATAAAAAGCATGTACGATATTTGTTGTGTAGGGCATATTACATTAGATAAAGTGGTAACACCGCGCGCGGTTGCACACATGGCCGGCGGCACTTCCTTTTATTTTTCCAATGCCATCCGCAATATGGATGTCAGTTATACACTCGTAACCACACTTGCCCAAAGCGAAATGGTTGTTGTTGAAAAACTACGTTCCAAAGGGACTAAGGTAAATGCGTCTGTAGGCGGGCTTTCTGTTTATTTTGAAAATATCTACTCCCAAAACCAGGACCACCGTACCCAGCGGGTATTGCAAAAGGCCAATCCTTTTACTGTTGAGCAACTGCAGCAAATAGATGCACAAATTTTTCACTTAGGGCCGCTGTTGGCCGATGATATGCCTGTTGAACTGATCAAAGAACTGCATAGCCGCGGCCGTGTTTCTTTGGATGTGCAGGGCTATTTACGCAAGGTTGAAAATACAAACGTGGTACCTGTTGACTGGGCCGATAAACGGGAGGCTTTGCGCTATGTAGACATCCTGAAAGCCAATGAGTACGAAACCGAAGTACTTACCGGCAGTACCGATATTTTTGAAGGCGCACGTATTTTGGCCGACTGGGGAGTTAAAGAAGTGGTACTTACCCTGGGCAGTATGGGTTCTGTTATTTATACTGATGGTGTTTTTTACAATATTCCGGCTTATACGCCCATAGCTGTTGTAGATGCTACAGGCTGTGGCGATACCTATATGGCAGGTTATTTATACCAGCGTATAAAAGGTGCATCATTTCAGCAGGCCGGCGAGTTTGCCGCTGCTATGGCCAGTTTTAAAATTGAATCATCGGGACCATTTACAGGCACCGAAGAGGATGTAATGAACTTACTGGAGAATGGCGTGAAGGTATACAGTTATTGAGCCTTTAATTTTTTGTAATTTATACAAAACAGCCACAAAGCGTAGTCTGCTGCGTTCTCTT
Organism: Mucilaginibacter sp. P5_A6; assembly: GCF_056400585.1. NCBI lineage: Bacteria > Pseudomonadati > Bacteroidota > Sphingobacteriia > Sphingobacteriales > Sphingobacteriaceae > Mucilaginibacter > Mucilaginibacter sp. P5_A6. Next base: position 45,439 of record NZ_JBFUKZ010000002.1, read on the forward strand.
CAGTGAACTAATACGCATTTCTATAAAACCCTTTCGCACTTTTATTAGTTATACCAATGTATTAAAACACATTGGTAATGAGATCTATCTGGAAAGGTTCAATTGGTTTTGGGTTGGTGAGTATCCCGGTTAAGCTGTATTCGGCCGTGCAAACATCATCACTTAACTTTGATATGCTTGATGGCCGGGATCATGCACGCATCCGTTATCAGCGGGTAAATGAGCGCACACATAAGGAGGTGCCTTATGATAAAATTGTAAAGGGCTATAAGCTGAGCAATGATGACTATGTGATAGTTGAAGAGCAGGATTTTGAGGATGCCGCACCCGGGAAAAGCAAGGTAGTTGAAATAGAAAGCTTTGTTGATATTGCCGATGTGAACCCCATGTTTTATGAAACCTCCTACTACACCGAACCCGATACCCCCAGTAATAAAGCCTATGCCTTGCTGCTGAAAGCGCTCACGCAATCAAAAAAAGCTGGTTTGGCCCGCTTTGTTTTACGCAGCACCGAGAGCCTTTGCATAGTGCACCCCGTTGAAAACGTATTGGTTATTACCCGCATCCGCTTTGGACAGGAAATACGCGGTACTGAGGAGCTTAATATTGGCCATGACGTTGCCATAAGCAAAAAGGAGCTGGATATGGGCCTCACGTTGATAAACCAGTATGCCGAAGATTTTGATGTATCTAAATTTAAGGATGAATACAATGATGAATTGCTGAAGATCATCAAAGCAAAATCAAAAGGCAAACGTGCCACGGTTAAAAAACTTAAACCCCATAAAACCAGCAGCGATGACCTTTATGATCAGTTGATGAGTAGTTTGAAAACGAAAAAAGCCTGATGTATGTTATTCCTGCCACGTTCAAATACGCGCGACTATCAAGGAGAGGCAGAATCGTTAAATAAACTGTTATTTACTTACTTTAGCGAATAAGCTTCCATCGCCTATGAAAACTACCGTTTACGCTATATTTATTGGGGTTGTATTTGCCACCCTCAGCTCCTGCTCGCCCAAAGGACCATACGCCATAACCAACAAAGTGTACAGGCACCAGGCAGATTCGGTACTGAAGGTGATCAGTCGCGAGCAACCGGCCATGCTGGTTGATAGCCTGGGTGCTACCATTCCCAGCGAATGGGTTGGTACCGTAAACTTCAACGCCCGCAAGCCAAACTATGTAATTATTCACTACACGGCACAGGATTCGGCCAAACAAACGCTTAAAACTTTTACGTTGGTAAAACCCCAGGTGAGCGCCCATTATGTAGTGGGCAAAGATGGCAAGGTATACCACATGCTTAACGATTACCTGCGCGCCTGGCAGGCCGGCATTAGCAGGTGGGGCAGCATAAGCGATATGAATAGCTGTTCTATAGGTATCGAAATTGACAACAACGGCCATGAGCCCTTTAATGATGTACAGGTAAAGAGCCTGCTGGCCTTACTGGCCCAGCTTAAAAAGGCATATAACATCCCTACGGCAAACTTTATCGGCCACCAGGATATTGCCCCCGCCCGCAAGCCCGATCCCGGTCCGCTGTTTCCCTGGAAACTGTTGGCCCAAAAAGGTTTCGGCTATTGGAGCGACGAACTGCTGGAACTACCACCCGACAACTTTGACTATGCAACAGCCCTGCGCCTCATAGGCTATGATACCAGCAACCTGCCAGCCGCAATAGCAGCCTTTAAACGCCATTTTGTACAAATTGAAGACAGCCCAGCCATGACGCAGCTGGATTTGAATGTGTTGTATAATGTGTATAGGAAGTATTAGCCCCCTAACCCCCTAAAGGGGGAATTTTTGATTTACGGCTTTTATAAAAAAGGCCATTCACTTGTGTAGCGAATGGCCGTATGCTTTATAACTCCCCCTTTAGGGGGCCGGGGGGCTCTTCCACCCGTCTTTTAGCGTAACAGTTCTGTTGAAAACTAATTTATCAGCTGTTGAGTACTTATCCAGTGTAAAATAGCCTTTGCGCATAAACTGCACCGGGGTACCGGGCTTGGCGTTGGCCAGGTCGGGCTCAATGTAGGCTGTTTTGATTATGTGCAGACTGTTGGGGTTAATGTAGTCCTTAAAGTCACCCTCCTCGCTTTGCGGATTCTCTACCTGGAAAAGGCGATCGTAAAGCCTCACCTCGGCGGTTTTGGCGTGTGGTACGCTTACCCAGTGAATAGTTCCCTTAACGTTGATGCCACTGGTATCATTACCAGATTTAGATTCGGGCAGGTAAGTACAGTGGATCTCAGTTACATTGCCATCGGCATCTTTAACAAAGTCGTCGCAACGAATAATGTAAGCGTTTTTCAACCTCACCATCAGCCCAACACCCAGCCGGAAGAACTTCTTAGGCGGCACCTCCATAAAGTCCTCACGCTCTATCCACAACTCACGGCTAAAAGGGAACTCGCGGCTGCCATCGCCACCCTCAACCTCGGGGTTGTTTTCGCCATGCATCGTTTCTACTTCACCTTCGGGGTAATTAGTCAGGATACATTTTATAGGATCCAGCACAGCCATACGGCGCCAAGCGGTTTTGTTCAGGTCCTCGCGGATGCAAAACTCCAGCAGGCCAACATCTATCATGTTTTCGCGTTTGGCCACGCCAATACGCTCACAAAACTCACGGATACTGGCAGGGGTATAACCCCGGCGGCGTAAACCACTAATGGTAGGCATTCGCGGGTCGTCCCAACTCTCTACATATCCTTCTGTAACCAGCTGCAGCAGCTTGCGCTTGCTCATTACGGTGTAATTGAGGTTTAACCTTGCAAATTCATATTGTTTGGATGGAAAGATACCCAGCTGTTCAATAAACCAATCATATAAAGCACGGTGAGGTATAAATTCCAGCGTACAGATGGAGTGGGTTATCTCCTCAATAGCATCCGATTGACCATGGGCAAAATCGTACATCGGGTAAATGCACCAGGCATCGCCTGTACGGTGATGGTGCGCATGCTTAATGCGGTACATCAAAGGATCGCGCAGATGCATGTTGGGTGCTGCTAAATCAAGTTTAGCCCGTAGCACCTTGGCGCCATCGGGGTATTTACCGGCTTTCATATCGGCAAACAGCTCCAGGTTCTCTTCCACCGATCTGCTGCGGTATTGGTTGGGTGTACCAGGTTCTGTAGGTGTCCCTTTCTGTACAGCAATCTCTTCTGCTGTGCTGTCATCTACATAAGCCAGGCCTTTTTTGATAAGGGTAACAGCAAATTCATATATCTTGTCAAAATAGTCAGACGCGTATAATTCTTCGGCCCATTCAAAGCCCAGCCATTTTACATCCTCCTTAATACTGTCAACATATTCAACATCCTCTTTAACGGGGTTGGTATCGTCAAAGCGCAGGTTGGTTTTACCGTTATATTTTTGCGCCAGTCCAAAGTTTAAGCAAATGGATTTGGCATGGCCGATGTGCAGGTAACCATTAGGTTCGGGCGGAAAACGGGTTAACACCCGGCCTCCGTTTTTGCCGGCGACTATATCTTCTTCAACAATTTCCTCTATAAAGTTCAATGATCTTTCTTCGCTCATAAACAACAGTTATCAATAACCACAAAAGTAACAAAATTTTTAAGCCCCTAACTTTATAAACGGGAACTGGTGTATTGACAATTAGCGTATGGTTATTATGATAAAATAATTAAATTTGAAACAGCTTAAATCAAAAACCTATACAGAAAATGAACACGTACCAGGATCCTTACACAAATTTTCAGGATATGACGCCCGAAGAAATGGGCTTTTTACAACAAGCCACCGCCGGACTAAATGAAAATCAAACCAAATACTTTTACATGGTTTACACCAGCAAACGTAAAAACGCGCAGGAAATACTATTGTTTACCTTACTTGGTTTTATTGTAATTGCAGGCGTACAGCGTTTTGTACTTGGGCAAATTGGTATGGGTTTACTTTATCTTTTTACCGGCGGCTTTTGCCTTATTGGTACTATTGTTGATTTGATAAACAATAAATCGCTCACGTTAGAGTATAATAAAAACATGGCTTATGAAAGCCATCGTATGGCTATGTTAACCCCATAAAATTAACCCAGCCATCTTATAGTTAAATTTGTTCATGAAACTATCCATCCTTACCGCCTACCTTGAAAGTCTTGCACCACTGGTTTACCAGGAAGATTACGATAACGCAGGCCTTATAGTAGGTAACCCCGACCAGGAAATAACACAGGCCCTGCTTTCTTTAGATTGTACCGAAGCTGTGGTTGATGAAGCCATCGCTACCGGTTGCCAGGTAATTATATCGCACCATCCTATCGTTTTTAAAGGGTTAAAAAAGTTTAATGGCAAAACTTATGTAGAGCGCGTGGTTGAAAAAGCCATTCGCAACCGCATAGCCATTTACGCCATCCACACTAATCTTGATAACGTGATGACCGGAGTAAATACCCGAATTTGCGATACACTGGGCTTAAAAAACTGCCGAATACTGGTACCAAAACACAACCTGCTTAAAAAGCTGGTAACATTTGTACCCCATAGCCATGCCGATGCCGTGCGCGATGCTTTATTTGCGGCGGGAGCAGGCAATATTGGTAATTACAGTGAAGTTAGCTTTAATGCCGAGGGACTGGGCACTTTTAAAGGCAATGATGCTACCGTGCCCTACATTGGCGAACCGGGTAAACGCCACCGGGAAAATGAGACTTGCATCCAAACCATTTACCCGGCCAACCTGGAGAGTAAAATAATCATGGCGCTGATACTGGCCCATCCATATGAAGAGGTGGCTTATGACCTTTATAGCTTAACCAACCAAAACCAGCAGGTTGGCTCGGGTATGATAGGCGAGCTGGAAGTACCGCAGAATCAGGAATCGTTCCTGTTTCATGTAAAAGATAAGATGCGTACACATGTAATAAGGCATACAGCATTTACAGGCAAACCCATTAAAAAAGTAGCCGTTTGCGGTGGTTCAGGAGGCTTTTTATTGAAGCATGCTATAGCCGCCGGAGCCGACATTTTTATCACTGCTGACTACAAGTATCACGAGTTTTTTGATGCCGAAGGAAAAATAGTGATAGCCGACATCGGACACTTTGAGAGTGAACAATTTACGGTACAATTAATGTATGATATAATTAGAAAAAAATTCCCTATCTTTGCCGTCCGTTTAACAGAAGTAAATACAAACCCCGTCAAATATTTTATTTAATGGAACAAACCGTAGAACAGAAGCTTAAAGCTTTATACGAACTACAAACCATCCACACTAAAATTGATAGAATTCGCCAGGTAAGGGGTGAACTGCCAATGGAAGTTGCCGATTTGGAAGATGATGTTGCTGGCCTTGAAACCCGCATACAAAAGATCAAATATGAGCTGGATGATGTAGAGGATGAGATAGTAACCCGCAAAAACCTGATCAAAGACGCCCAGGCAAATATTAAAAAATACGAAACGCAGCTTAACGAAGTTAAGAATAACCGTGAGTATGATGCCATATCAAAAGAAATTGAGATACAGGGATTAGATATACAGGTAAGCGAGAAAAAAATAAGGGAATATGGTTTTGAGATCTCCTCAAAAACGCAGGTGTATGAAAAAGCCCTTGCCGACCTGGAAGCCCGCAAAAGCGATCTGGAAGCTAAGAAAGATGAGTTAGGCGTTATTACTGCAGAAACCGAAAAAGAAGAGAACGACCTTGTTGCGCAGGCAGAAAAAGCTATTCCTAACATCGAGGAGCGTTTGCTTACAGCTTACAACCGTTTGCGTCAAAATGCCAAAAATGGTTTGGCTGTTGTAACTATTCAGCGCGATTCATGTTCAGGTTGTTTTAACCAGATCCCGCCTCAGCGCCAGTCTGATATCCGTCAGCGTAAAAAGATCATCGTTTGCGAGCATTGCGGACGTATCCTTGTTGATGAGCAGATGGCCTTAGAAGCAGAGACCATATAAGCAAAGCACTAAATAATATGAAAGGCATCTATAGGATGCCTTTTTTTGTGAAACAATTTTTATGCCCAGATCAAGGATTCTTTATTTCATGCTTTCGGTCGCAACCATTGTTATTGGCCTGCTTTCCCGGCATTTTAAATTTATTCCTCTGTTTATCGGCGATATTCTTTGGGCGCTGATGGTTTACTTTATCATGCGTTTTCTACTTATTAATAAGCCTTTAAAATACGCCATTATAGCAAGCCTTTTATTTTGCTATGCTATAGAGTTTAGCCAGCTTTACAAAGCGCCCTGGATAAATGATTTGCGGCATACTATTTTTGGCAAGCTGGTTTTAGGAGAAGGCTTTTTGTTTAGCGATCTATTGTGCTATACAGTTGGGATAGGAGTTGGCGTTCTGTTAGATTTATACACCATTAAGAAAAAAGCACAAACTCGTTTTTAGATAATAATTGATTTACAGATAACATTCGTAGCTCAAAACATACTTGTCTGCCTGCCCTTCTTAGGCACAAATAAACTGTAATCATAATCCGGCATTTCACGGCCCGCCATAAAACGATTACAAGCCATCCTGAACATCTGGTGGATGGATTCAGCGATCTTACCTTCACCGCTCATCCGTCGCCCAAAATTGCTGTCGTTTAGCTGCCCGTTGTGACATTCGCGAATCATGTTCAGCACTTTTTCAGCTCTATCAGGAAACGCTTTGTGGATCCAGTCGCTAAATATTTCGGCAATGCTGCCGTTAAGGCGCACAATGGTAAATCCGGCAGCCAACGCGCCCCTGTCAGCAGCGGCTTTAATAATGTTGGGTACCTCGTTGCTATTCAGGCCCGGGATGATAGGAGCCGCCATTACCCTAACGGGGATCCCTTTTTCTGATAGTTTTTGCACAACGGCCAACCTGCCCGTTGCAGTTACCGTACGTGGTTCGAGCTTTTGGCGCAATTGCTCGTTAAGCGAGGTTATAGAAACGTTAACATGCACAAGGCTCATGGCGGCCAGCTCGGTTAGTATATCCAGGTCGCGCAGGATAAGATTATTTTTGGTGATGATAGCGATCGGATTTTTATACTTCAAAAAAACCTCCAGCAGTTTTCTCGTTATTTGTAAGCTACGCTCAATCGGCTGGTAACAATCAGTATTGCCCGATAGCAGGATGCAAACGGGTTTATAATTCTTTTTATTAAAATATTGCTCCAAAAGCTCGGGGGCGTTCCGCTTTACAATGATTTTGCGCTCAAAATCAAGCCCTGCACTAAAACCGTAATATTCATGAGTATTACGGGCATAGCAATAAATGCAGCCATGCTCGCAACCCTGGTAAGGGTTTATAGAGTACATATGGCTAAGGTCGGGGCTGTTTGATTCGCTTACTATCTTTTTGGGCGTCTCCTCAAAAGGCTGGGTTAAGCTATTTTCAAGCAAGGGTTCATCGAGCCCTTCAATATGGTCGGCCACATATTTGTTTTTCAGAAACTTATTGTGGGTATTAACCTGCGCCCCCCTGCCTTTAAAAAAGTCTGGGTTATCTTCATGTGCCATATGGCAAATTTGCTAATTAAATTAGCAAATTACAAATCAACCAGCTTGTTTTTTATGCTGTATAAAACCAGGCCAACGCGGCTTTTAATTTGCAGTTTTTCAAAAAGCTGGTCGCGGTAACTATCAACTGTACGCACGCTTATGCACATGGTATCTGCAATTTCCTTGTAAGTAAGTTCGGTGCTGGTGAGGCGTAAAAATTCAATTTCACGCGGATTTAGCTTTACCTGTGCCGCTTTATCAATGTTAAAATTATTCAGCAGGTGCTTGGTAACAAAATCGGGGTAAAAAAGCTCCCCTTCCGAAACTTTACTCAATGCCCTTTCAAACTCATCGGGCTCCGCGTCTTTTAACAGATAACCCTTTACTCCTGCCATCACCATTGATAACACCTTTTCGGCATCCTCAAACATGGATAGAATGATAACCCGGATAGATGGATGGTGCTTTTTAAGCCATTGGGCAGTTGATGTGCCATCCATAACAGGCATATTAATATCAAGCAAAATAATATCAGGTATAATCCCTTCTGTAATATTATCTATCAGTTCTTTACCATTTGCGGCCTCAAACAGAATACTATAGCCGCCAAAACTATCTATTAGCGCGGCCATGCCACTCCTAAAAAGGCGGTGATCATCAACCAGGGCTATTTGAATAGGTTCCGTTAGCATAAATTTCTTGTACCAGGGGGTTCAACGACAGCTTAATAGTGCAACCTTTTTGGGGTGAGCTGCTTATAACCGCCTCTGCTCCAATCAAACCTGCCCTGTTTGTCATGTTACGCAACCCCGATCCACTCTTGTCGTTAAGCAATTCGGGCTGGAAACCAACGCCATCATCTTCGATGGTTAAATTAAACATTTGTGTGTTATAATGCAAACCTATTTTAATGTTTGCGGCATCTGCATGTTTTAACACATTATTTAATGCTTCCTGGAATATCCTGAACAAAACCAGTTCGCGCTGTTCGCCCAGGCTGTAAACTTCGCCTTCCACCGTTACATCCACATGAATAAGCCCGCTTTTATTGATCCGAGCAGCCTCCATCTCTAATGTTTTCACCAGTCCCAACGCGCTTATATGCTCAAAGCTGAGGCTTTTTGAAAGGTTACGCAGATCTGTAATGGTTTGCGCTACAAGCTCACGGGTATCATTTAATTTGGTCTGCTCATCGCCATCAAGCTTTTTGCTCAACAGGCCAAGGTTAAGTTTTACAAATGATAATACCTGGGTAATATTATCATGCATTTCACGACTAACATAGTTAAGTGTTTCCTCCTGGATCTCGATACGGGTTTTTAGCAATTCCTGCTTAAATGATGATTTTAATTCGGCTTTTTCGAGTGCGTTTTTATTCTGCTTTTTTTGAAACATCAGTAAAAATCCGACCATAAAAAATCCAAGCAATAGCAATAATGCAGTACCTGCAATTATTATAAGGATAACTTCTTCGTCTTTGAACAGCATAAAAAGGCAGATATTAAGAGTGAATTGAGCAACAAATTTGAAAGCCCCGGAATAGTTGCTGCCAAAATATAAAAATGATAATTGTTTTTATATAATATGTAGCTAAAAAAAAGAATAATAAAAAGCAAGTGAAAGAAAATAAAAGAGCAACCCTGTAGCAACCAAAAACAGTGGCTGTTTTAATAGAAAAAGATACTCCGCGGCTTCCTCAAGCAGATTATAGTAATAAATACAAGCCAATGATAAGATAAACGATCCCTTATGAACTTTAATTACATGCTAAAATAGTGCAACGCCGCAATTATTGTGTTGATAGCGCCTTCTTTGGAAAGCATAAAAAGGCAGCTATTAAGAGTGAATTGAGCAACAGGTTTGATATCCCTGGAATAGTTTTTGCCAGGATAAGAAATTGATAGCTATTTTTATACGCCATGTAACTATAGCACGAATAAAAAGCCGCATTCGAAAGGAAGTAAAAAAACACCCCAGTAGCAGCTAAAAACGGTGGATGCTTTAGAAGTATCAAGTGCTCACGGGCCTCTGCTAACAAATTGTAATAATAAATGCAAATTAAAGTCAAAATAAATAGCTCCTGCAATATTATTGCCGGCGTATTTAACCTCCAAATTCCCTGTATAAAAATCATATCAATAAGCGAAATCAGGATTATAACGCCCGCGAATATGTATACCTCCTTTTTATACAATGCATCACCACTAAAAGAGGTGATTAAATAAGCAAAAAGGATAAACTCCATTAATGAAACATTGTTGTTGCACCAGGAGTTGGTGTGATTAATTACAAGCAAGTGATGCATACTGGCAATTTCAATAACAATTACAAGGGCCAGGTACAGAGGAAACCATTTAAAGTTTCTATCGAGCTGTTTATAAGTATATAAACAAACTAAAAAAGTTATTATTAGGGATAGAAAGTAAAGATTGTATAACATTCAATATTTATGAATCTAAATAAGAACAGCACGTCTTATTTCAAAGACAACTTCTTCGCCTTTGCACAACATAAAAAGGCATAAATTAACAGAGAATTGAGCATTAAATTTGAAAGCCCTGGAATGGTTGCAGCCAAAATATAAAAATGATAATTATTTTTATATGCCATGTAGCTAAAGCAGGAATAATAAAAAGATTTTGAAAGAAAATAAAAAAGCAAGCCTGTAGCAACTAAAAACGGAGGATGCTTTATAAGCACCAAACCTTCCTCTGCTTCTTCGAATAAATTATGATAATAAATGCAAATTAAAGTCAAAATAAATAAGGCTTGTATTACCATTGCAATGGTGTTCAACTTCCAAACGCCCTGGATAAAAGCCATATCAATAAGTGAAAGCAGTATTACAAAAGCAGCAAGTATGTATACTTTCTTTTTATATGACGCTCTTTTTGCAAGCGAGGTCATAAAATAAGTAAAAACGACAAACTCTATTAATTCTTCTATGTTGCTGGCCCAGGAATTGGTATGATTAATTATAAGCCAATTGAATACATTTCCCGTTTCGAAAACAATTGAAAATCCCATAAATGGAAGAAACAATTTAAAATTTCTATCTAAATGTTTATAAGCATATAAACAGAAAAAAAAGGTTACAATTAAGGAAAAGCAATAAAAATTGTATAACATTCAATATTTATGATCTTATAATATAATGCGAAAATAGCTTATCTATATGCATTTTTTTAAAATTATCTTAAATATTGAATGTTATCGTTTTAGTCCGCTAAAAACCTAAAGACAATTTGGAGGACAGGCTTTTCCATCGTTTACAGGTTCCAATCCAGCAGTAAACACGCTACTGTCTGAAACAGCATCAGTATGGCTGCTTTCTTTATTCACGGTCCCGGCAAGAACAACCGTTGTGTGGTTGTGTGTGTCTGTTCCATCATGGGATGCCAAATGAATCCTTACACCAGTTACTTCTGCGGGTAAGTTACTTACAAAGGTTTTAAATGAATCAATATCGAACCAAACAGATCTGGTATCATTAATACCATGAGTTTTGTCGATAACGTTTTTCCGGGTGGTGTGATAGTGATCCACCATTTTTTTTGCGGTTTTTAAATCAATAATTTTCATATATAATCGGGGGTTAATAAGTAAGCAATATATAATTTACAAATTAAAATACCTATCCATTTTTAAACAGTATTTTTCATCGTTAAAAAACGGACAGGTACTTTTTTAGCTTCTTTTTATTACCACAAAAGTTTTATATTACGTTAAAAACCCATGCGCAAATTTCTGCAAAAGCTGTTAACGAAACGGGTAGCCATACTGGCCGACAGGCTATCGTCGAGGCCCGATAAGAAGCGAGTGGATAAGGCATTAAGCCGCCTATATAAAAACATACTTACAAGGCCAGGCAAAAAAGGGCTGCTGATTCCCTTTGACACCGGGGTAGATAAATTCATCATATTTTCTGATCAGCATAAAGGAGCACGTGATGATATGGACATTTTTGCCCTGGCCGAGAAAAACTATCTTACTGCACTTGACTATTATGAGGAGCAGCGTTTTTGTTATATTAACCTGGGTGATAGTGAAGAGCTTTGGGAAAACCTCTTCATCACCATAAAAAGGCACAATAAAGCAACCTTTGAAAGCGAAAAGCGCTTTATTAACCGCAAAGCCTTCTTCAAGATATTTGGCAATCACGACCTTTATTGGGGTAATGATCCACTTGCTATCGCCGGGTTAGTACAGGTATACGGACAACGGGTAAATATCTATGAAGGCGCCATATTACAAACCGAAGTAAATGGTATGCCGCTTAATATATACCTTACTCACGGCCACCAGGGCGACCAGCAAAGTGATGGCAACTGGTTTAGCAAATGGTTTGTGTCTGATATCTGGGCCCCGCTCCAGGCTTATCTAAAGGTGAATCCTAATACGCCAGCCAACAACGATCTGCTAAAAACCGATCACAACCGGATTATGTATGAATGGGTGGCTAAACGCGAAAACACATTGCTTATAACCGGGCATACTCACCAGCCGGTTTTCAGATCCCTCACCCACCTCGAAAGATTATACGATGAAATGGCAAGAGCAAAAAAAACAAGCAACACTGCTGCCATTGCCGAAATTCAAAAGCAAATTGTAAACAGGAATTTAAAGGGCGATATAGTTCCCGATTTTAGCGCGTATAAACCTTATTATTTTAACAGCGGCTGCTGCTGTTTTGATGATGGTGATATAACCGGCATTGAAATAGCCAATGGTTTCATAAGATTAATAAAATGGGAATATGATAATAAAAAGAAAAGTAACAGGCTTGTACTGGAAGAATGTAAGCTTGAGGCATTGATTTAAGATGTTTTTTGTGTATGGTTTTTTATACAGCAGGCTTTGCAAATCAGCAGCCACCAGGCACAACCCCCAACTTACAACACAGAATCATCAATTAAAAACACAAACAGTTCTTTTGGTCCGTGAGCGCCAAGCACAAGCATTTTCTCGATATCGGCAGTGCGGCTTGGACCAGTTACATTGCTGATCATGGATGGCAGGCGATTACCATATTTACTTTTAAGAAGCTTGAAGCCATCCTTAATATCCATTACCATTTGCGAAGTATAAGCCAGCACAATATGTACCGGTGGATAAATACTTAAGCGCCGGCCGGCCATATTACCGTTTGATAGCAAAATGCTCCCGTTGCGCGCTATTAAAGCTTCGCAAAGGGTAAATCCAACTTCGGCCTGGTCAAAATCTTTATCCGTTTCGTAAAAAGGGTACTCAAAGCGGGTAAGTATTTCCTGTAGGGAGGGCTCCCAGCAGTATATTTTACGCCAATTGCGTTCTTCGGCCAGGGTAAGCAATGTTTCAATGAATTGCATCTCGTCTTCGCAAAAAACAAATTGTCCGTTAACGGCGGCAAATTGCTCTGCAAAAACAACTTCGGGAATTTCCTCTTCGGTTGCATAAAGCGGTAGGTCTTCCAGCTGGGGATAAGGGTTGTCCCTTTTTTCCAGCAACGCCTTGCGGATCTTTTTAAGCAGTTTTTCTTTTGATGTGGTAATATCCCTCATAATGTAAAAAAGGAAAGCCACCAGCTACGCTGGTGGCTTTTTATAATATTATTTTATTAAACCTTTGAATCCTGCGCGTCAACCCTCGATAACTCAGGATTAGTTACATTTTCGGGTATTGCATTGTTGTCAATCTCCGGATTTAAAGCGGCTTCGCCGTTTACAAACTTATCGTAAGTGGTTCGTTCGTCAAAAGGGCGTTTTCCTAATATCTCTTCCAGGTCACTCTGGAACAACACCTCTTTCTCTAATAACTTTTGAGCAATTTTCTCTAAGCCATCCCGTTTTTCATTCAGGAGCACCTTGGTTTTCTGATAAACATCATCAACCAGCTTGCGCACCTCGTTGTCTATCATCTCGGCAGTGGTATCCGAATATGGTTTGTTAAACTGGTACTCTCCCTGCGGATCGTAGAAGGATACATTACCCACATTACCGTTCATACCATAAATTTTTGTCATAGCATAGGCAAGCTTGGTAATGCGTTCTAGGTCGCTCAAGGCGCCGGTTGAAATTTTGCCAAAAACTATATCTTCAGCAACACGGCCACCCATTGAAACGCTCATTTCATCAAGCAATTGCTCGGTAGTATACAAAAACTGCTCTTTTGGCAGATATTGAGCGTAACCCAATGCTGCAACACCACGCGGAACGATAGATACTTTAACCAACGGATCGGCATGCTCCAGGAACCAACCTGCAATAGCATGCCCGGCTTCATGGTATGCTACTATCCGTTTTTCTTCCGGTGATATTATCTTGTTCTTTTTCTCCAAACCACCAATCACACGGTCGATGGCATCCTGGAAATCGGTCATATCTACCGATTCTTTATTTTTACGGGCGGCTATCAAAGCTGCTTCGTTACAAACGTTAGCAATCTCGGCGCCTGCAAAACCAGGTGTTTGTGCGGATAGCTTTTTAGCATCAACACCATCATTAAGCTTAATAGGTTTCAGGTGAACCTTAAAAATCTGCTCACGGCCAATCAAATCGGGCTTATCAATAGATACCTGCCTGTCAAAACGACCAGGGCGCAACAACGCGGAATCCAGTACGTCCGGACGGTTGGTTGCAGCAAGAATAATAATACCAGAATCGGTACCGAAACCATCCATCTCCACTAATAACTGGTTCAAGGTGTTTTCGCGCTCATCATTGCCACCAACTATATTATTTTTACCACGGGCACGGCCAATGGCATCAATCTCATCAATAAATATAATACAAGGGGCCTTATCCTTAGCCTGGCGGAACAGATCACGAACGCGTGATGCACCCACACCTACAAACATCTCCACAAAATCAGATCCTGAAAGGGAGAAGAAAGGCACCTGGGCTTCACCCGCAACAGCCTTGGCTAACAAGGTTTTACCCGTACCTGGTGAACCTACCAGCAATGCGCCTTTAGGTATTTTACCGCCCAGGTTGGTGTATTTTTTGGGATTCTTCAGGAAATCTACAATTTCCATTACCTCTTGCTTGGCTTCCTCAAGGCCGGCAACATCATTAAACGTAACCGAAACCTGTGCTTCCTTATCAAACAAGGTAGCTTTTGATTTACCAATGTTAAATATCTGCCCGCCCGGACCACCGCCAGAACCGCCAGACATACGGCGCATAATGAAAATCCATACGGCAGCAAACAGGATCACCATAATAACACCCTGTACCAACCAGTTTGATAAAAGACTTTCGCGGCCTTGCTGCAGTTCAACAGAAACTTTAGGAGCCGTAGGGTCTGTACTTTCTGCCGCTGCGATAGATTTTTTTAGGCTTTCGTATGAATCGTCAGTAAAGGTATACTGAGGGCCACTGCCCGAAGCGCTAAATAAATGTTGTTGCTTACCACTATCGGTAACGTAACGTTGTTTACCCAGGCTTTCCTTTTTTATATAAACCTCGGCAATTATCAAATCGCCGCTTTTGTAAGCAATTATTCGGTCAACATCATGCTGTTTCAGCATATTTGTTTCAAAATCCTGGTAGGTGATTCGTGTACCATTTTCACCGCCTAATAAGGTAGACGCCAGCAAAAATGCCAAAACAATAATACCATAAATCCACATAATGTTAAATTTAGGTGGTTTTGGAGGCGTTTTTTTATTTAGAATCTTCCTTATCGGTTTCGGACTTTCTGATTTATTATCTTTATTATCTTTCATTTCTTTGTTACGAGCTCAAACTCAATATCTATAATTTAAAATACACGGTTATTAACATGACGCAGTTACCGGCCCTTATGTGACCAATAATTAAGCGCTTTTGAAATATTTAATTTCTGCATCTCCCCACAGTTCCTCTACACCATAAAACTCCCGCTTATCGGTTCGGAAAATGTGAACTACAACATCCACATAATCAAGCAATATCCATTCGCCGTACTCAAGCCCTTCCTTGCGCCATGGCTCTTGCTGGGTTGCTTTAAAAATTTCGTCTTCAACGCTATTCGCTATAGCTTTAACCTGTGTGGTTGAATCGGCATGGCAAACTACAAAGTAATCTGTTACCGAACTATTTAAGTTACGAAGGTCTAACCTTACTATCTCATTTCCCTTTTTTTCCTGAATGCCATGTATAGCCAATTCAGAAATATAGGTTGATTGATTCCCCTTTTTATTTTTTACCATCAAAAAGAATTAGTTTTGAACGTTTTTTGGTTAAAAATTATTACACTTTGCAAAATAACATATTTTCGGGATTATTTGTTGGTCAAAATTTGGTAACAATTAAAGAAGTTGATTCAACCAACACATTCCTTAAAACATTACTGTCAAATTCCAAGCCATTGCCCGAAGGTACGGTCATTATGGCAGAAAGCCAATATGCAGGCCGGGGTCAGCAGCAAAACAAGTGGCACAGTGAGCCGGGCAAAAACCTCACCTTCAGTTTATTGCTAATGCCCTCATTTTTACCAGTTTCTAACCAGTTTGACCTTACCCGGGTGGTAAGTTTAGGCGTTTGTAAAGCCCTTGAACCCATACTGGGCAATAAATTAAAAATAAAATGGCCAAATGATATTTATTATGACGACCATAAGCTTGGCGGTATTTTAATTGAAACTAACCTGCAGAGCGACAGGATTAAAAACGCCATAATTGGCATTGGCCTTAACATAAACCAGGAAAGTTTTGAACCGGGAGCCGGCAATGCTATCTCGGTAAAGCAAATCTTACACAAAGATTATGATTTACGAACTTTATTATCTGAAATTTGCGCTCATATTGAGGCATACTATCTTAACTTAAAGGCCGGTAAGTTTGACCTTATACGGAATGCTTATTTAAACCGGCTATACTGGTTAAACGAAATAAAGGATTTCCGATCAAACGGTGAGGTTTTTAAAGGAACCATTATTGATGTAAAAGATGAGGGCTTACTGGTTGTTAAAAATAATAACGAAAAACGGGAGTTTAACTTAAAACAAATTGAATTTTTAAATAAATAATAAATGAAAAAATTGTTGTTGATGATGGTGGCGCTTGTGATTTGCGCCGGGGCTTATGCACAAATAGAAACACCGGTAAGGTGGTCATACGCGGCAAAAAAGCTGAATAGTAAAGAAGCTGTTGTTTTTTTAAAAGCAACCATCCAACCCGGTTGGCATATCTATTCGCTTAATGTTGGTGATGGCGGCCCTATAAAAACATCTTTTGAGTTTGCGCCATCAAAACTTTACGCAACAAGCGGTAAAACTACCGAACCAACTCCAATATCTAAATTCGAGAAAGCATTCAGCATGAATGTTACTTATTTTGAAAAGGAAGTTGTTTTTCAGCAAAAAATCGCCCTTAAATCATCTACAGCAACCAATGTAACAGGCAAGCTAACTTACATGACCTGTAACGATAAAAAATGCCTGCCGCCAGAAGATGTTGACTTTACCATTCCATTAGGCAAATAAACATTCCCTGGTATATCCATGAAAATATTTAGCAAGATCAATTGGTTGCCTACATCTATTGCTGTGGTAACCTTACTCATCATATTTGGCATAAACGCGCCAAAGCCGGTTTATGCAGCGCAAAAAGGGGGCAAGGATACAACTATATCAACCGGCGATATCCAATTTACCGATATACCAACCGCAGCCGATAGTATAGCCATCAGGAAAAAAGCTGCCGACTCTGCTGCTAAGGCTGCGGCTGCCAAAACCGTTGTTAAGCATGACGCGCCCAAACCCGCGAAAGCCAAAACGCTTTGGCAGATATTTATAGAAGGCCTCATCGGTGGTTTTACTGCTGTTATTTTGCCTTGTATTTATCCATTGTTGCCATTAACTGTAAGCTTTTTTACCAAAAAAAGCGGCAGCCGGAGCAAGGCTGTTATGCAATCGCTTATTTACGGTATCTCCATCATTATTATATATGTAACACTGGGCTTGCTGATCTCTATCATATTTGGTTCAAGCGCATTAAATGAGCTTGCCACCAATGGTATATTTAATATTTTCTTTTTCCTGCTGCTCATCGTATTCGGGGTCTCGTTCCTGGGTGCATTTGAGATTACGCTGCCAAGCTCATTAGCCAACAAGCTGGATAAAAATGCCGATAAAGGCGGCCTTGTCGGCATTTTCTTTATGGCATCAACCCTGGTAGTGGTTTCATTTTCGTGCACCGGCCCCATCATAGGCACTTTATTGGTTGATGCCGCGTCAAAAGGCGATAGGCTTGGGCCGGCAATGGGTATGTTTGGCTTTTCCCTGGCCTTAGCCCTTCCATTTACTATTTTTGCCCTGTTCCCATCAGCCTTAAAGAGCTTACCAAAATCGGGGGGGTGGCTAAATAGCGTGAAGGTAGTTTTGGGTTTTCTGGAACTTGCTTTTGCATTAAAATTTTTATCGAACGTTGACCTGGCTTATCATTGGCATTGGCTTGACAGGGAAGTGTTTTTATCCCTTTGGATAGCCATTGGTTTAATGGTTGGGCTTTACCTGCTGGGCAAAATTAAATTTTCGCATGATAGTGATGCACCATATCTCTCAATCCCAAGGGTATTTTTATCAATAATTGTATTTGCATTCGTTGTTTATATGATTCCGGGTTTATGGGGCGCTCCGCTCAAATCTATCGGCGCCTTTTTACCACCAATAGGCACACAAGACTTTGATCTTTCGCCGATACCGGGGGGCGCTGCTGCCACAACAGCAAAACAAGATGGCAAAGAGCGAAAATACGCGGCAAATTATTCGGCCCTTGCAATAAAAGGCCTGGCGCCCTGGTATGATTACGACCAGGCTTTGCAAGCTTCAAAAGAGCTGCAGAAACCAATATTGATTGATTTTACGGGTTTTGCCTGCGTTAATTGCCGCAATATGGAAGCCAACGTATGGTCGGACCCGGTGGTATTTAAAAAGCTACAGAACGAGTTTATCCTTTTACAACTTGTGGTAGATGATAAAGCGGCCTTAGATATTAAAGATCAGTATACATCAACTTACAGTTTTAAAAAGATAACTAACATTGGCGACAAGTGGAGCGAATTGGAAGCAAGCCGGTTCAACTCAAATTCGCAGCCGTTATATGTAATGCTTGATAGCGATGGCAAGGAAATGACCGATAAAAACGGAACAGTTTTGCCACATTATAATGCCGACTACCATATTGATCGTTACATAAATTTTTTAGATAGCGGCATTGCTGCATACAAAAAGTAACATCGTTTAAAAATTAAGTGTAAATTCGCGGCAACTTTTAAAAGTTTGCCGCGTTTTTTATTTGATGGGGCTGGCTGCTTTAAAAATACTTAATTTTTTTATTATTCAATTTTTTAAGGTAGGGTTAAGCCAACCTTATCAGGATAAAAAATGACGCAGATTAAAACTATCGGACTTTTTACTTCAGGTGGAGACTCGCCGGGAATGAACGCAGCTATAAGGGCAGTTGTACGTACGGCTATATACTATGGTATTGATGTTACAGGCATCCGTCGTGGTTATGAAGGAATGACCAAAGGTGACTTTTTACCGATGAACCGTAAATCGGTATCAAACATTATACAACGCGGCGGTACTATTTTAAAAACCGCCCGCTGTGATAATTTCAGAACGGCTGAAGGCCGTAAACAGGCGTACGAGCAGCTAAAAAAACATAATATTGATGCCCTTATTGGTATTGGCGGCGATGGTACATTTACCGGCGCCAAGGTATTTGGAGCCGAATACGACATCCCTATTATTGGCCTGCCCGGCACTATAGATAACGATTTAATGGGTACCGATTTTACTATCGGCTATGATACAGCTATTAATACGGTTGTTGAGGCTGTGGATAAGATCCGCGACACTGCAGAATCGCACGACAGGTTGTTTATTGTTGAGGTGATGGGTCGCGACTCCGGGCTTATAGCTTTGCGTACAGGTATTGCAGCCGGTGCCGAAGCCATTTTGATACCCGAAAGCAAGGGCGGCATGGAAGGCCTATTTAACCGCCTTGAAAATGGCCGCAAAGACAAAACCTCAAGAATTGTAATAGTTGCCGAAGGCGAAGAAGCCGGCGGTGCATTTGAAGTTGGCCGCCTGGTACAGGAAAGATTCCCTAATTATGATACCCGCATCTCGATACTGGGCCATATACAGCGCGGTGGTGCACCAAGCTGTATGGATAGGGTGCTGGCAAGCCGCGTTGGCGCTGCTGCCGTTGAAGCGTTAAGAGATGGCCACCGTAACGAAATGATAGGCATCATTCACAACGAAATAGCCTATACACCTTTCGAACACGCCATTAAACACCATGTCGAGATCAATCCCAACCTGTTAAAGCTTGTAGAGATCTTATCGATGTAATTAGCGCAATCTTTACAATATCAGACTTACGAAGTTTTAAAAACCTCGTAAGTCTCTAATAGTTACTCCATTTCCCCTTCAGATGACGTGCCCCGTTTCATAGTAGA
This sequence comes from Mucilaginibacter sp. P5_A6, assembly GCF_056400585.1. Lineage (NCBI taxonomy): Bacteria > Pseudomonadati > Bacteroidota > Sphingobacteriia > Sphingobacteriales > Sphingobacteriaceae > Mucilaginibacter > Mucilaginibacter sp. P5_A6. The sequence continues at coordinate 65,336 of NZ_JBFUKZ010000002.1, forward strand.
CAACACTTTTACAGGCTATTGAACTGTGTGTTTAATAGCTTTTCCGCTACTTCCTGCCAGTTATCAACCCTTTCATAACCATCTATCAATAAGTTATGCGGTGAGGTAAACAGCAGTTTACGGCCTTTAAAAGTCACAAAGTTTTTTATCCGGTCGTCAATCATAATATCCACATCCAGTATTTTGTGGCCGCAAAAGATGATATTAGTCCAGGATATAAAAGGGAAATGCTCCTCCAGCCACTCCTGCTTATCCTCCAGCGAGTATTTAAATTCCATGGCTGCCGAGGCTATATATACATCGTATTTTTCCATAAGGGCCTTTACTACTTCCTGGCTCCCCGGCATCACTTTCAGATCACGGAAAAAGCCTCTCTCGTTAACGTATTCCCTTACAGAACTAACCAGGTGCGGGGGCAGGGTTTCGCCAAATTCCTTGCCGTGCATATCGGCCAGTAATACTTCTGTTTCATGACGGTCTTTATATACTTCGATAAATTTATCAATGGTATCCGCCAATACCTCATCCATGTCAATAGCAATGCGTAGTTTTCTGTTGATGCTCATGGTGGCTCAAATTGCAATTTTTTTTATTGAAATGGCAACCAATAAATAATTAATTGCAAGGCTTTTAAATTGTTAAGAATAATTAATACCTTTGCATCCCCGCAGAAAGAACTCCGGGGACATGTTGAATACATAAAATAAAGAAATGGCAACTAAGATCAGACTGCAAAGACACGGTAAAAAAGGAAAGCCTTTTTACTACATCGTAGTAGCAGATGCCCGCGCTCCACGCGACGGTCGTTTTATTGAGCGTTTAGGTTCATACAACCCAAACACCAATCCTGCAACTATCGACATTAATTTCGACAAAACTTTAGAGTGGGTTAACACAGGTGCCCAGCCTACCGATACTTGTCGTGCTATCCTTTCATACAAAGGTGTGCTGTACAAAAAACACTTAGAAGGTGGTGTTAAAAAAGGTGCTTTAACTGAAGAACAAGCCGCAGCAAAATTTGCTGAGTGGACTGATTTGAAAGAAGGAAAGATCACTGGCAAAAAAACCAGCCTTGTATCTGCAAAAGACGAAGCACGTAAAGCTGCTTTGGCTGCTGAGGCTAAAAAGAAGGAAGAAAAAGCTGCTGCAATTGCTGCTAAAAACGCTCCTGTTGCCGAAGAAGTTGAAGCTACAGCTGACGAAGAAGCTCCGGCTGCTGATGCTGAAAGCGCAGAATAATTTTTTGATTAAAATTTACATAATGGCGAAGCAACCTCACAATAGGTTCTTCGCCATTATTGTTTAATAACGATTTTTTATGAAGACCGAAGATTGTTTCAGGGTTGGCAGTATCTTAAAAACCAAGGGCTTAAAAGGCGAAATGCAAATCTATGTAGATTTCGATGGCCTTGATGCTCTTAAATTCGACGCCGTTTTTATTGACATGGCTGGCAAAATGATCCCTTATTTTGTGCAATCCATTAAATACCTGCAAAAAAGCAATGCCTATTTGTTTTTGGAGGATGTGGATACCATTGAAAAGGCTGCCCTGATGGTAAAAAGAGACATATACCTGCCCAACAAACTAAAACCTAAAAAGAAAAAAGCTGAATTCACCCTGAATGATGTGGAAGGCTTTATCGCTATTGATGAAACGCATGGTGAGCTGGGCGAGATAACCCAGGTACAGGAATACCCACAACAGCTAATTGCTACTGTTCAATACAAAAACAAAGAAGTACTGTTCCCGCTTAATTTGGAAATCATTAAAGGAATTGATATTGAAGCCGGCGAGATCTATATTGATTTGCCGGAGGGTTTACTGGATGTTTATTTACAAGATTGAGGATAAAGGCATATTTTAAGATAATCAGAGCTAAGTGCCGTTAGATTACGGATTTGTGAGCAGCACATTTTAAATAAAGCACGCAAAACTTCGACAATTAGTACTTAAATTATATTTTTATACCTTATGCCATCACCCGCTGCATTAAGAAAGATAAGGCCCGTACAGCTTGTTGCTGTTATTTTCTTCACTGTATCCGGCGGCCCTTATGGTTTAGAACCGCTTTTGAGCTATGCCGGCGACCACGCCGCACTGGTAATACTCCTGCTTACTCCACTTTTATGGGATGTACCGGCCATATTTACCGTGTTGGAGCTTAACAGCATGATGCCGGTAACAGGCGGTTATTATAAATGGGTAAAATATGCATTGGGCACTCGCTGGGGATTTTACGAAGGCTGGTGGACCTGGCTTTATACCTTTGTAGACCTGGCTATATACCCCGTACTTTTTGTACAATATGCCTCCTTTTTTTACCCGGTTTTACTGCAGTGCCAGGTGCCGGTTTGCCTGCTTATCATCTGGGCATCTGCAGGGTTAAATATATTAGGTATAGTACCGGTTGGAAAAGTAAGCCTGTTTTTAAGCGCCGTTGTTTTAGCCCCGGTGTTAATTTTAATTGTTTTGGCAATCCACCACCATCCCGGGCCATTAACAATTCCTGCACCATCATTAAAGGGCCTCACATTCCCATCTTTCGGTATGGCCTTGTACACCGTAATGTGGAACTGCCTGGGGTGGGATAACATTACCACCTATGCCGAGGAAGTTGAAAAACCGGTGCGATCCTACCTGGTATCTATGTTTATCGCCTTTGCCCTGGTAATAGTTGTTTACTTTTTTATCACCTGGATAGCACAGCAATCGGGCATTAACCATGATACCTTAACAAACAATGGTTTCCCGGCCTTGGGCGTGCTCATTGCCGGAAATTGGCTGGGGGTAGTAATTGCAATAGGCGGAATGGCCAGCACATTGGGAATATATGCGGCTGTGTTATTGTCGGTATCCCGTGTGCCCCAGGTAATGGCCGGAGACAATTTATTACCCTCCGGCCTTAACAAACTGCACAAAAGGTTTAAAACACCATATATATCTATCATTATTTGCTCATTGGTGGTAAGCTTCATGATCCTTTGGACCTTTGCCGATCTGCTAATCATCGATGTTACCGTTTATGGAGCCGGTTTATCATTAGAGTACATCGCTTTGGTACAGCTACGGATAAAAGAGCCGGATAAAAAAAGGCCCTTCCGGATTCCCTTAAACATAACCGGCCTCTGCCTTGTTCTTTTATTGCCGTTTATAGTGTATGGCGTTGCATTGGGTGGCGCACTTTCTTCAACACCAAAGGCGCTTACAGCCGCGGGCTTTGCCATAACCGCCTTATTAAGTGCAGAGGTGGCATGGCGTATAATTTTACTTAGCAGGCCACATTTGAAAAACAGTTTCCCACGACCGCATTCATCGGAAAAAAAATAACAGGCTGTCTGCTACCTTGCTTCATCAAGAATATGCATTGTAAAAATTCGGTTATGTTGCATACGCGTGGTTTTACAATTGCCTTCCCCCGCAAATAAACCGCTACCTTTAGGTGGACCAATCATATTTTCATGCAAAAATGTTTATTCAATTGTGTTAAATAGCCAAAAAGTACAGCATTAAGCCATAATCCACCCGTTGCAATATAAATTTCAATTTATTTACATTTGAAAAAAACATCCATATGAATATTAAACATAATTGTTTTTTGCTGTTAACAGGCGTTGCTTTATTTGCAGGTTGCAGCCCACATAACAAAACTCAGGAAACAGAAAAAGCGATAACACCCGATGAAATTAAAGCGCAGATTGCCGTATTGGCTGCCGATTCATTAATGGGCCGCAAGCCATTTACCGAAGGTGAAAATAAAGCAATAGCCTATATCTCATCGGAGTTTAAAAAAGCAGGTTTAGCGCCAGGCAATAATGGTAGCTATTTCCAGGATGTGCCTATGGTAGAGATCACAAGTACACTGTCGGAAACGATGGAAATTGGCGGCGGTAAAACCCCGATGCCCCTGCATGCCGGGGCTGATTTTGTAACCTCCACCCGCCAGGAAGTAAGTGGAGTCGAACTAAAAAAGTCACCGTTGATATTCGCCGGTTATGGCGTTGTCGCGCCTGAATATGGCTGGAATGATTATGCCGGGCTGGATGTAAAAGGTAAAACCGTAATTGTACTGGTTAACGATCCGGGGTTTAAATCGGGCCGTTCGGATTTTTTCAAAGGCGATACCATGACCTATTATGGCCGCTGGACCTATAAGTATGAGGAAGCCGCACGCCAGGGTGCAGCCGGAGTAATTATTGTACATCAAACAGAACCGGCCAGCTATGGTTGGAAGGTGGTGCAAAACAGTTTTGCCGGTGCCAAGCTTTACCTGCAGCAAAAAGACAAACATATGTCGCGCTGCAAGGTGGAAGGCTGGATAACCGAAGATGCCGCCAAAAAACTATTAGCCGATGTCGGCATAACCGGCGACATCCGCGCCGTTGCCCGCAAAAAAGGGTTTAAGGCCATCCCGCTAAACAGGGATATCTCTTTAACTATTAGCAATAAATTAAAATACTCCACATCGCGTAATGTTATAGGTACTATTAAAGGCAACACACGGCCAGATGAGTATGTATTATATACAGCCCACTGGGACCACCTTGGTATCGGCAAGCCAGATGCCAAGGGCGATAGCATTTACAATGGCGCGGTTGATAATGCCAGCGGGGTTGCTGCACTTATTGGCGTAGCTGAAGCCTTTAAAAATGCTAAGGCGAAACCTCAGCGTTCTATAGTTTTCCTTGCGGTTACCGCAGAAGAGCAAGGCTTATTGGGTTCAGAATATTATGCTACCCACCCGGTTTACCCGCTCAATAAAACTGTTGCCGACCTGAATATGGATGCTCTTGGCAGCTATGGCGAAACCAAAGACATTGCCATTACCGGCAAGGGCCAAAACGACCTGGAAGATTATGTGGCCGATTTTGCCAAACAGGATGGCCTAACCATAGTGGGCGACCGTACACCGGGCTCTGGAAGTTATTACCGCTCAGACCATTTTAACTTTGCAAAACTTGGTGTGCCTGCATTGGATATCAATAACGGCAGCATCAGCAAAACCCAGGGAGCAACTTATGGGGCAGATAAACAAAAGGAATATGTTGACCTGCGTTATCACCAGGCAGCCGATAACTACAGCAGCGATATGGATGCTGCGGGCATGTCCCAGGTAGCCGATATTCTTTTTAGGGTGGGCACAAAACTAAGTAACGAAACCTCCTTCCCCGGCTGGAAACCAGGATCGGAGTTTAAGGCGGTTAGGGATAAGGCGATGGGGAAATAGAGAATAAGATGCACGAGTCAAGACAAAAAAACCTGTAAATCTGAGCTTGTCGAAGACTCATGTTGAGAGACCTTACCCACCATGATTCGACAGGCTCACTATGACAGCCAATTTTTATAAAACTAAAAAATCCACCCCGTAACAGAAGGTGGATTTTTTTGATGTATATATAGTGAAACTAATGCCCCGAGGGACAAACTTAGTTGCTCATTTTTGCGATGTTGAAGCTTTCGAAAGCCATTTTTTGGTTGTATTCGTTGGCCATGCTCTTATAATTGATCAGGTCGACAATGGTACCGATAAAGCAAAAGCCGGCTGTGAAAAAGTATAGCAAGCCCATACCAATTTGGTCTGTAAGGAAACGCTGAACGCCGGATGCTCCTACAAAACCTAATAAGGTAGCCAGCATCAGATCCTGCGGGTTTCTGCGTTTTCCGTAGTAAACGCTCATAAAATATCTTTGCTGATTTTCATTCAGGGATGCTGTAGCTTGTTGTAAAAAGGCATATTCTTCGGGAGTCATTCCGTCGAACATCATATATGGGTTTTGGTAAGTGTCCATTTTCTTAAAGGTTAAGTTTGTGTTTGTTTTATGATATAAAGGTATATCGACACAAGATAAACACCTATACATTATAGGTTAGCAGGGGCAACAAGTCGGTGAAATAGTGGGTTTCAGCGGTGAATTTTCCGGGAGGAAGAAGCTACCGGCTCAGTAATCATTATCATCGGCAGGTCCGGGGCAATTAGCCAAAAGAGTCTAAAAAATTATATGCTTCGGAAGGACGAGGCTCGGGAAGGAACATTGGAACTGCGCCAAACAGATTAAATAAGCGCCTTATCTCATTATTTCATTGAATAATAAGACAAGGCGGTTATTCCTAGGCGTTTACAAAATCAAGGATGGCAATTTGTATTAAGAAGTAAAAGCAGTTGCTGCCTTTCCAACCCTGCTAATAGTTTCCTCTTTGCCCAACAAAGCGGCTATATCAAACACATGCGGACCAAACTTGCCACCAACCAGCATAATGCGGAAAGGCAGCATCACATCACCTACCTTTAGCGCCTTTTCTTCAGCAAGGGCTTTAAATATAGTTTCCAGATCATGGGCTTCGATATCGCCATCGGCGCTTAACAGGTCCGTTAACGCTGCAAAGAAATCCGTTTTAGCATCTGTCCATTTTGGTTTTACAGCATTTAGGTCATATTCCTTAGGCTGCTCAAAAAAGTAGCCTGTCTGCTGGTAAAAATCCGGCAGTACCACACAGCGGTCTTTTATCAGGTTGATAACCGTTTCCAGTTTTTTATCATCGGTAACAACAATCCCTTTATCTGCCAGAATCTTGCTAACTGCCAGCTTTAAACTGCCAACGTCCGAGCGTTTTATCCACTCGGCATTAAACCACTTTGCTTTTTCGAAATCGAATTTCGCACCGGCCTTGCTAACCCGATCTATCGAGAATTTTTCTATCAGTTCGTCAAGAGTAAATATTTCCTGGTCGGTACCATCATTCCAGCCCAGGGTCGCCAGTAAATTTAAAAATGCTTCCGGCAAGAAGCCCAACTCGCGGAAACCAGGGGTAAGCTCTCCTGTTTTGGCATCAAACCAACTCATGGCATATACCGGGAAACCCAGGCGTGCGCCATCGCGCTTGCTTAGCTTGCCATGCCCATCTGGTTTTAATATCAGCGGTAAATGTGCCCATTGCGGCATATCGGCCTTCCAGCCCAGGTATTCCCAAAGGAGCAGGTGAACCGGCGCAGATGGCAGCCATTCTTCTCCCCGGAAAGCATGTGAAATTTTCATCAGGTAATCATCAACCACAACTGCCAAATGATACGTTGGCATTCCGTCGGCTTTTAGTAAAACCTTATCGTCAACCTGGTTAGTTTCAAAACTTACATGCCCGCGTATCATATCATTAAAGCTTACTGTTTCATCAGCAGGCATTTTTATGCGAATTACATGGGGCGTATGAGCATCCAACAAAGCATCAACCTCGTGTTGCGGCAATGAAATAGAATTACGCAATGTTTCGCGGTAAACCTGCCCGTATTGAAAGTTAGGGATCTCTTTACGGTTCTTATCCAGTTCCTCGGCAGTGTCAAATGCATAATAAGCATGTCCCTGCATTACCAGGCGTTCGGCATACTCACGGTAAATAGCCTTACGTTCGCTTTGGCGATAGGGCGCAAATGGGCCGCCGGCAACCGGGCCTTCGTCCGGGTGTAAGCCACACCATTTAAGGCAATCTAAAATATATTGTTCGGCGCCCTCCACATAGCGTGTTTGGTCGGTATCCTCAATTCTCAAAACAAAATCGCCGTGGTGTTTTTTGGCGAATAAATAGTTAAACAACACGGTGCGTACCCCTCCCAGGTGCAAGCCACCTGTCGGGCTCGGTGCAAAACGAACTCTTACTTTTTTATCGGTCATGATGGCGCAAAGATAAGTTTATTTTAGATGTGCAGATTTCAAATTACAGATGTGCAGATAATTTGAAAATGATAATTTCAGTTTTATTATTTTCAAAATTCGCACCTATGAAATCCGCATCTATGAAATCTCCACATTTAAATAAAAATCACGTTATTTGAGCCTTGGCCAGCATGAACCCATATCAGCGAAAAAAACGGTGGAAGTATTTACTGCTCGCGTTTGCGATTGTAATAGCCAGCGGATCTTTAATTTATACCAGATACCTGGTTAAAAACATTGCCCGGTCTGAACGCACGCGGGCACAGGTTTGGGCTATGAGCATGAGGCAGATCCTAAACTCCGACGATAACGACTTTTTGCAATATACCATAGCCGTGCGCGATAGCTTAATTGTACCGGCCATTGTTACTGATGGCAAAGGCGATATTCGCTTATCGCGCGGATTGGATACTACAAAAACCTTTATTGACCTTCCATCCGCGGATAATAAGAAAAAATACGATCCGGAGTATTTTAAGGAAGAGTTGGAGTACATGAAAAAACAGCATGAACCAATTAGAACCCAGATTTTAGGAGAGGAGACCCTGGTTTATTATAAAGATTCGCCCCTTTTGCAGCAACTTCGCCTTTTTCCATACATCCAGTTAACGGTAATCGCTATATTTTTGCTGATGGCTTATACTGCCTTCAGCTCCGCCCGCAAATCTGAGCAGGACCAGGTTTGGGTTGGTTTGGCCAAAGAAACCGCGCACCAGCTGGGCACGCCAATATCATCGCTAATGGCATGGATAGAACTGATGAAAGAAAAATTCAACGCCGAAGATGATGTACTGGTGGCCGAAATGGAAAACGACGTAAAACGGCTGGAAATTGTGGCTGATCGTTTCTCAAAAATCGGATCAAAACCAGTATTGGAAGAGCACGGCGTTTATGAAGTAGTAAAAGATTTTGTTGATTACTTTAGGGTGCGCGTAAGTAAAAATATAAGTTTTGAAATGAGTGGAAACCCTCACCTTAACGCGGGCCTTAATGTTCCGTTGTTTGATTGGGTAATAGAAAACCTGCTTAAAAACGCCGTTAATGCCATCGACGGTAAAGGCAGTATAAAGGTTGAGATTACTGGTAATAAAATAAAAAACCAGGTATATATTGATGTAACCGATACGGGTAAAGGCATCCCGCGTTCTAAATTCGATACCGTTTTTCAGCCGGGATACACCACGCGCAAACGCGGGTGGGGCTTAGGTTTATCCTTAACCAAACGGATGATAGAGAACTACCACAACGGGCAGATATTTGTAAAAGATTCGGAAGTGGGCAAGGGAACAACTTTTAGAATAGTATTAAAAAACACACGCAATGATAAGCAAACCCAATCCTGATGAATATTCGCCATTTGCGGCAGGCTATGTTGGCCTTGTACCCAATGAAAATGTAATTGACTTATTGGAGCAACTAATGGCATCAAGTTATCAACTGTTTAGCAACATTACTCCCGAACAGGCAAATTTTGCCTATGCACCCGGCAAGTGGACCGTTAAACAGGCCCTCGGCCATATGATAGATACCGAGAGAACCTTTGCCTACCGGGCCATGGTATTTTCGCGTAACCATATTGAGCTGCCTGGGTTTGACCAGGATGTTTATGTTGCCAATACTGATGTAAGCGGAATTAGCATTAAGGATCTGGCCGGGGAATTTAAAGCCACCCGCTTATCAAACATATACATGATCAAAGGCTTTAGCAATGATCAGCTATTACGCGATGGCATTGCAAGCAATAGCCGGTTTACGGTAAGGGCATTTGTTTACATGCTGGCCGGGCACGAACTCCACCATTTGAATATTTTTAGGGAGCGGTATAACATTGGGTAGAGTTTCCAAAAACCATCATGCCGAAACTGATTTCGGCATAAGTTCCGGTAAAATAAAACGCCCTCATTAATTAATGAAGGCGTTTTATTTTAACTGCGATCGCTCTTACTTCTGCATGCTCACTTCTTCCCTATCCAATACTTCCTTTTTCTCGATCTTATATGACAGGAACAAGCCAGCACCACCAAAGATGGCTATAAGCGATAAGTAAAGGAAGAATACATCGTCGTCCATGTTTTGAAATACCGAATGATCCAATATAAACGCAAGGAACAACCCAATACCCGAACCAATAAGCAGCAGTCCCCATTTTAAGTTTTGATAAGGCGCTGATTGTGGCTTGTAACTGCGTGGGTCCATACCCCTTTCAATCATTGCCATTCTTTCGCGTTTATATAAATAAACAACGGCAAAGATCATGGCGAAAAAGCCTAATGATATAACGATGCCTGCTAATATTCCTAAATTCCCGGTGTCCATTTTATTTTAATTTTAATAAGTTAATAAATTTCGTTTTTTAACCACCATAACTGGTGTATTTGTAAGTTATGACAACATGGATTTGAAGCAGGTTACAGGCCCGCATAAAAATAATTGAAAAAACGTGTTCGGTTTTGTAAATGAATGGTAGTAGCTTGTCCTGAACTACCTGCCCCTCCGGCCATCCAAAATTCTGACAAAAAAAAGCCCGGACAATTTCTCATCCGGGCTTTCTATATATTTTTATTCCTTCCCCTTGAATGGGCCAGGGTTTAATTCATCCTATAAGGTGCAATCAAATAAAATTCGGGGATCTGTACATTAAAGCTTGCATTATCAAGCAGTCGTATCATCTGGTATTCACCTTTCATGCTGCCCATATCGGTTTTAAGGTTACAGCCAGATACATATTCGTGCGCATGTCCTGGTTCTATAACTGGTTGCTGACCAACCACGCCTTCACCTTCAACTTCGCGCTTGGCTCCGTTTGAATCAAAAATATACCAATGGCGACCAATTAATTGTATAGCGTAGTTGCTCATGTTCTCGATATTCACCTTGTAGGCAAACATAAAATGATCATTAGCCGGATTAGAATATTCGGGTTGGTATATGGTCTCTATAGAAACCTTAACGCCTTCTGTTATAGTGGTAACCATGTGCATCAGTCTCTTATTACTTCAAATATAATGAAAGAGAGCAAATATTACGCCATTTCAATGGCATATTTTTCATCTATTTCGGCAAGTATCTGTTGCACTTCGTCTAAAGTACCTGCAGTGACCAGCCTCATCCGAAACTCTTTAAAGTGATCTACTCCTTTAAAATAGTTAGAATAATGCCTGCGCATTTCAAAAATTCCGGTTTTAGGCCCTTTCCACTCTATGGATTTTTGCAAATGCGTTGAGCACGCTGCAATACGCTCGGTAATGGTTGGCTTTTCTAAGTGCTCCCCGGTTTTAAAAAAATGCTTTATTTCCCTGAATATCCATGGGTAACCAATTGCAGCACGGCCTATCATCATGCCATCAACGTCGAATTCCATTTTCCAATTCGCCGCTTTTTCGGGCGAATCGATGTCTCCGTTGCCGAAAATGGGGATTTTTATCCGCGGGTTTTTTTTAATATCGCGAATCAATGACCAATCTGCAACGCCTTTGTACATCTGTGCGCGGGTGCGGCCATGTATGGTAAGGGCTTTTATACCCACATCCTGCAGACGCTCGGCCACTTCATATACGTTTTTGGTATTATCATCCCAGCCAAGACGCGTTTTCACGGTTACAGGCAGGTGTGTTGCTTCAACAACGGCTTTGGTCATGGCCACCATTTTATCAATATCCTGTAACAAACTGGCACCGGCACCGCGGCAGGCCACCTGTTTTACAGGGCAGCCATAATTGATATCCATCAGATCGGGGCCGGCCAGCGAGGCTATTTCCGTGGCTTCGCGCATGTGGCCGATATCACTGCCAAAGATCTGGATGCCGATGGGGCGCTCATACTCAAATATATCCAGCTTTGCGCGGCTTTTAGCGGCATCGCGGATCAATCCTTCTGATGAGATAAATTCGGTGTACATCATATCCGCACCGTTTTGCTTGCACACATAACGGAATGGCGGATCACTCACGTCTTCCATCGGCGCCAGCAGCAGCGGGAACTCTCCTAAATCAATATTTCCTATTTGTACAGACATGCTTATCTTTAGCGTTGCAAAAATAAGCATTTTACGCCAAATGATAAAAGAACCCATAAAGGACTACATACCACAGACAAACCAGCCAGCCATATTTGTACAGTTTTTAGCTATTGTTGGCATAACCATTGGCTTAGTAATTATTTTTTCATTTATTGCAGCGGGAATTATATTGGCAATATTCGGATTTAAAACCCTTGCAGATACATTCAGCTTCAATACTCAAAACCCGCATGTTGGCACCACATTATGGATATTGCAGATAGTTAGTACCACACTGCCGCTGTTTGTTGCGCCTGTGCTTTTTGCCCGGTTTATCGTATCAGATACATCAACATATTTAAAGCCTACCTTTAGGTTTCTGCCCGTGTTTTTATTGCTGATATTCACTGTCATGCTGTTTTCATCGCCCGTTATGGAGATGCTTAGCAATATCAATCAAAAGCTAACGTTGCCGGCTGCGCTTAAAGAGCTTGAGGATAAAATGCGCGCAATGGAGCTATCGGCACAAAAAGCAACCGAGGCTATGCTAAAAATGAAAACTATCTGGGCCATGCTTTGGGCTGTGCTTGTGGTTGGCCTGTTAACGGCCATTGCCGAAGAGTTTTTATTCAGGGGCGTAATTCAAACCATTTTTATTCAGTGGACCAAAAACAAACATACTGCTATCTGGATAACAGCAATCCTGTTCAGCGCTTTTCACATGGAGTTTTTTACATTTTTACCACGGGTGTTCCTGGGCGCCCTTTTTGGCTATTTTGTTGCCTATAGCGGCAGCATCTGGACGGGTGTTTGGGGTCACTTTTTAAATAATGGCTCGGCCGTGGTTATTACCTACTTATACCAGCGTAAAACCATTACACTGGATCCCGATGATCAACATGTATTTAATTACCCGGTGTATGCTTTTAGCTTAATAATTGTTTTATTTTTGCTTTTTATATACAGGAATATCGCAATGGGCAAAAAACCGGAGTTAAGTAATTGATGGAAAAAAACTGGATCAAAATATTTAGTTCATCCAATTTTTATCAATCAGAGATTGTTAAGCAAGTGCTTACCCGGCACCAAATTGACACTGTTTTATTAAACAAGCAAGACTCTTCGCATCGCGCCTTTGGCGATATTGAAGTTTATATTCACCAGGAGGATTTTAGCAACGCCATTGAGATCATGATCCTCAACCAAATTAATTTATGAGATTACGCGCCATTACCGGCTTCTTTTTTATCATCGTGATGATTGCCTCCAATTTACTGGGGGCGTATGTTTTTAGTGGGTTTTACTTATTGCTTGCATCATTTTGCCTGTTTGAGTTTTATAAACTGGTAAAAGAAGGCGGAATAAAAGCCAGCCGCGAAAGCGGCATCGTCAACGGAGCTTTGCTTTTTGCTTTCTTTGCGGCCAATTGTTATTTCCCTGCGTGGCGTTTTATTTTCTTTTTACCGGTAAGTTTTAGTGCCATTTATATACAGGAGCTTTATAAAAAAACCTCAGCCCCATTCAGTAATATTGCCTTTACTTTTTTAGGGATAATGTTTGCGGTTGTGCCCTTCATGTTTTTTCATGCCCTGGCCTTTATTAATGGTGCTTTTAACTTCCACATTCCACTGGCATTTTTGATCATTTTGTGGAGCAACGATACTGGGGCCTATTTAGTAGGAAGCAAAATGGGTAAAACAAAGCTGTTTGAGCGGCATTCGCCCAAGAAAACATACGAGGGCTTAATTGGCGGTATCATCATCAGCGCTGTAGCGGCACTGATATTGAGTCGTTTTTATGTTGAGCTTACCTGGAAACAGTGGGTAACTATATCTGTCCTTATTTCCTGCTTCGGTACTATGGGCGACCTGGTAGAATCTATGTTCAAACGCAGCATTAATGTAAAGGATAGTGGCGGCATATTACCTGGCCATGGCGGCCTGTTAGATAGGTTCGACGGCTTATTAATGGCTGCACCTATTGTTTATGCATACCTGTACTTCATTTCAAATTTGTAGCTTTGTAATAAATCATCTATAATATGACTTTTCATAAAGAAGGATACACTTCACTGGCACTCACCATACTGTTCATTTTTGTGCTGAATGCGCTGATACAGTTTTATTTCCCACAAGCGCATACGCTAAAATGGATCATCTACATTTTATCTGGATTTTTCTTTTTGGTGATTGTGCAGTTTTTCCGCAGTCCGTTCCTTGATATCAGTACCGATGAAACTACTGTGCTTTGCCCTGCCGATGGAAAAGTAGTAGTAATTGAAGAAACAGAAGAAACAGAATTTTTAAAAGACAAACGGATCCAACTATCGGTATTTATGTCGCCGGTAAATGTGCACGTAAATCGCAACCCGATTGCCGGTGTGGTAAGCTATTTTAAATATCACAAAGGTAAATACCTGGTAGCCTGGCACCCCAAATCATCAACCGAGAACGAACGGACCACCATTTGTGTTCAAAACAGCGAAGGCGTATCGGTATTATTCAGGCAAATTGCAGGCGCTTTGGCCCGCCGTATTGTATGGTATGTAAAAGAGGGTGATGTTGTTGAGCAAGGTCAGCAATTTGGCTTTATCAAATTTGGTTCGAGGGTTGACGTGTTTTTACCGCTAGGCTCCAAAATATTAGTAAACATTGGCGATGTTGTAAAAGGCGGCAGAACCATCCTGGCCGAACTGCCAAGTGCTTTAACGGCAGTAACAGAAAAAACAGCCGCCAAAGTAATGCCTGTTAATGACGCTGAGCCAACCATAATCATCAATGAAAGCCATCAGCAGGAATTACCATTGGTTATTGATCATCCTGAGGTTGAAAAACCAAAGCCGGCGGAAAAAAAGGCCGCCCCGAAAAAGAAGCCTGCTGCTAAGCCTAAGAAGACGGAAGAGTAGTCTTATTAACAATAAGACTACACCCTTTTGTCATCCTGGAACGCTGTGAAGGATCTGTTATTCGCCGTGTTTCTTAGCATTGTAAAGTATGCGAATAGATTCTTTACAATGCTGAATGACAAATCTTTCAAACGTCACTACTTTAGCCCCTCCCGGATTTTACAACAAATACATATATATAAAGAGAAAGGCCACGGATTTCCGCGGCCTTTCTCTTTTCCCTAATTCACCTTTCGGTAAGTTAGGCGGTTAATCAATCCATTCAAACTTAGTATATGGTACCAGCACCTCGGGCACTTTAATACCTTTTTCGGTTTGGTTGTTCTCAAGTAATGTAGCCACAATACGGGGCAAAGCCAGTGCGCTGCCATTAAGTGTATGCGCCAATTGTGTTTTACCTTCTGCATTGCGGAAACGGAGTTTAAGGCGATTGCTCTGGAACGTCTCGAAATTAGATACAGAAGAAACTTCCAGCCAGCGTTGTTGCGCGGCACTCCAGGTTTCCATATCATAAGTTAAGGCCGAGCCAAAGCCCATATCGCCTCCGCAAAGGCGAAGCACACGGTAAGGCAAGCCCAGTTTTTGCAATAAGCCTTGTACATGGGCGCTCATTAGCTCCAGCGTTTCGTATGACTTATCGGGGTGTACAACCTGTACAATTTCTACCTTATCAAACTGGTGCAGGCGGTTAAGCCCACGTACGTGCGCACCGTATGAACCGGCTTCACGGCGGAAACAAGGCGTGTGCCCACAATTTTTAACCGGTAATTCATCTGCCTTTAATATTACATCGCGGTATAAGTTGGTAATTGGCACCTCTGCAGTGGGGATCAGGTATAATTCATCTTCGTTTACAAAATACATCTGCCCCTCTTTATCAGGAAGTTGCCCGGTGCCAAAACCAGAATCCTTATTAACCATCAGCGGTACGCTAACTTCGCTGTAGCCCGCTTTTTCGGCTTCGTCAATAAAATAATTAATCAAAGCGCGTTGCAATTTGGCTCCTTTATTTTTATATACCGGAAAACCGGCGCCGGTTATTTTAACACCCAGTTCAAAATCTATCAGACTGTATTTTGCAGCCAGCTCCCAATGAGGCAATGCATTTTGGGGTAATTGAGGCACTGTTCCGTTCTCTAAAACCACCTCGTTTTCCTCCGGGGTTAACCCTTTTGGTACCGAGCTGTGTGGCAGGTTGGGCAGCAAAACCAGTTTTTGGTATAGTTCGTCTTCGGTAACCGCTAACTGATCGCCAAACTTTTTTATATCTTCTTTCCAGGCGCCTGTTTTTGATTTTATTTCCTCGGCTTCGGCTTTTTTTCCGGCGCGCATCAACTCGCCAATTTGTTTTGCAGCTGCATTGGCCTCGGCCGAAACGTTGTCCATACTGGTTTGAGTTGAACGACGTTTATCATCTAACCCTATTATCTCATCAACCAGTTCGGGCTGTTTAAAATTTTTTACAGCCAAACGTTCTAAAACCTGTTCCCTGTTATCACGGATATAACTAACTTGCAGCATTATTTTATTTTTTGACAAAGATATAATTTGTTTTAGTTAATAGTCCATGGTCCATAGTCGATGGCTCCTGGAATTACGTATAATGATTTGGTTTTGAAGCTAAAAAACTATGGACCATCGACTATGGCCATCGACAAAAAATGTATAAATGCCTGGTAAACTATACTTAGTACCCACCCCAATTGGCAACCTGGAGGATATCACCTTCCGGGCGATCCGTGTTTTAAAGGAGGTCGACCTGGTCCTGGCTGAGGATACACGCACATCGGCCCCACTATTAAAACACTTCGATATCCACCAGAAAGTATTTGCGCATCACCAGCACAATGAGCACCAGTCATCAAACGAGATCATTAAGTTTTTGCTGCAGGGCAAAAATATCGCGCTGATATCTGATGCTGGTACACCCGCGATATCCGATCCCGGTTTTTTCCTGGTTCGCGAAGCTTTAAAGTTTAATATCGCGGTAGAATGCCTGCCTGGCGCTACGGCTTTTGTGCCCGCTTTGGTAAACTCAGGCTTCCCTACAGATAGATTTTGCTTTGAGGGCTTTTTGCCACTAAAAAAGGGCCGGCAAACCCGGTACAAGTTTTTGGCACAGGAAGAGCGCACCATTATACTATACGAATCACCCCATCGTTTATTAAAAACGCTGGATGAAATGGCTACTTATTTTGGTGCCGACAGGCAGATCTCGGTATCGCGCGAGCTAACCAAAATGTTCGAGGAGACTGTACGGGGCACGGTTGCCGAGGTTAAACTATATTTTGAAACGCATCCTTTAAAGGGCGAGTTTGTAATGTGTGTGGCTGGGGCCGAAGCAAAATCATCAAAGGATAAGTACAGGGACGGAGAAACCGAAGAATAAGGCGATTATGGAAAATTATTTAGAAAGCGCCATAAAACGATTTGCTTACTACAAAATGCTTGGAGAGCAAACATTTGAGCAATTGAATGATGCCGATTTATTTTGGCGCTTTAATGAAGAAAGCAACAGTATTGCCATTATAGTTAAACACCTATCCGGCAATATGCTATCGCGCTGGACTGATTTTTTAAATGCCGATGGAGAAAAACCATGGCGCCATAGGGATGCCGAGTTTGAAGATAAAATTAACACACGTGCCGAACTGCTAAGTATCTGGAACGAGGGCTGGGAATGCCTGTTTGCTGCTTTAAACTCCATAGCTCCGGATGATTGGCAAAAAGTTATTTACATCCGTAATGAGGCGCATACCGTTGTGGACGCTATTAACAGGCAGCTTGCACATTATCCATATCATGTTGGTCAGATTGTATTTATTGGGAAAATGATAGCCGGTTCAAAATGGAAGTCGTTATCAATCCCTAAAGGCAAATCGGAAATGTTTAATGCAGATAAATTTTCAAACCCCGACGGCGCAGTCAAATAGATCTACATAATATATTTAATGAAAAAAAATCTTCCGTTAGCTATACTTTCCGGCTTATTACTGTGGATAGCATGGCCGCCTACTCCGTATACCACTTTCCTGCTTTTTGTTGGTTTTGTACCGATGCTGCTGGCGATGGAGAACATTATTCAATCAGCATCCCCCAAAAAAGGTAAGCAGATCTTCAACGTAACCTTTATCGGCTTTTTTGTTTGGAACACGGCATCTATCTATTGGGTATATAACGCCCTTAAGCAGGTAGGC
This sequence comes from Mucilaginibacter sp. P5_A6, assembly GCF_056400585.1. Classification (NCBI taxonomy): domain Bacteria; kingdom Pseudomonadati; phylum Bacteroidota; class Sphingobacteriia; order Sphingobacteriales; family Sphingobacteriaceae; genus Mucilaginibacter; species Mucilaginibacter sp. P5_A6. The sequence goes on from NZ_JBFUKZ010000002.1 coordinate 83,139, forward strand.
AATTTAGTGGCTATCCCTATTACATTAATACCATACGCGCTTGGTCCGTTGCTGATGGCTACGGCATGCTGGTTGTATTACCGCCTGCGTATTTTAACCAACCGCAGTTTGGGTTTGGCCGGTTTGGTATGCTTGTGGATTGGCTACGAATACCTGCACCAAAGCTGGGATTTGAATTTCCCCTGGATGACTTTAGGAAACGGGTTTGCTGTAACCCACCAATGGGTGCAATGGTATGAATATACCGGAGTTTATGGGGGTACAATTTGGGTATGGGCTGTAAATATCCCGGCTTTTTTAATTTATGCAGGCCTGCGCGAAGCCCAAACAAAACAGGTAAGGCTTAAGCTTATTACTGCTTTTGTGCTTACATTGCTGCTGCCAATATGCTTTTCGTTATACACCTACTACAATTATACCGAACAAAAAAACCCTTCAAATATAGTAGCTGTTCAGCCTAATATTGATCCTTATGAAAAAGGGGGAACTATACCTGTAGCCACACAGATAGATATACTTATTCGTCTGTCGCAAAGTGCGGCACAACCCAATACGGAGTTTTTTTTATGGCCCGAAACCGCCATTCCTGGATATATAGATGAGGATAGGATTCTTGAAAGCCAATATTATAAGCAGGCCCATCATTTGTTACGTAACTATAAAAATGGAAACCTGGTAACCGGGAGTGAAACATACCGGTTATTTAATAGCCGCGCCACACCAACCGCAAGCCCAACACAGCAACCAGGCGTATTTGCCGATAGCTATAGCACGGCGCTTAATATCGAAAATGGGGATAAGGTGCAGTTCTACCATAAATCGAGGTTAGTGCCAGGAGCCGAATCATTGCCATTTGGTAATATATTATCATTTTTAAAACCAGTTTTTGAACATTTGGGGGGCGCTACAGGTGCTTATGGCAGTCAGCCGGATGCGGATGTTTTTTATTCGCAAAGCGGCATCGGGGTTGATCCTGTTATCTGTTTTGAATCTATCTGGGGTGCATATGTGGCCCGTTCTGTAAAAAAGGGAGCCCAGTTTATCGCTGTTATCACTAATGATGGCTGGTGGGAAAATACATCAGGGAAAGACCAACACCTGGATTATGCCAAGCTTCGCGCTATCGAAACCCGCAGGTGGGTAGCCCGCTCTGCAAATACAGGTATTTCGGCTTTTATTAACCAGCGCGGCGATATTGTACAACAAACCAAATGGTGGACAAAAACCGCTATCAAGCAAGATATCAACCTTAACTCCGATATTACATTTTACGTTCAGCATGGCGATTATTTACCAAAAGCAGGAAGTGGAATTGCCGTATTACTGATGCTGTTTATTATGGTAAAGCCGCGGTTGAAAAAGAGGGTAGCTGCAGCGTAAATGAAAATGTTGAAATAACGGGGTATTTACGCCAGCTGTTCGTTCCGCTTTAAAATAAATGCCATCAGATCATTTATTGGCTGCTTAATAACCTTGCCGGTTTTTACACCTTGCTCATGGCAAAGCGCGATAAGCTCTTCGGCAAAAAAGTAGGCTATGGACCCTACAAAATGGCACTTGTATTTGTGGTACTCGTGGTACGATTTAATGTTTGTCTTGATGAACTCCATCAACCCCCGCTCTAAAATTTCCTGCCCGTATGGCGTGGTCTTTATCTCACTTACAAATTTTGAGAAAGAAGCCAGGTAGGTGTTACCATTGGGTTTCTGGTAAACATTTTTGATGACGATATCTTTGTTCAGGTGATAGGCTTCTTCAAACCTCGTATTGATTACTTCTGGCATCCGGCCATATAAAAAATCGGTAATCAGGGTTTTGCCAAACCATGTGCCCGAGCCCTCATCGCCCAAAACATAGCCCAAGCCGTGTTGGCCTTCAAATATTTCCTCTCCATCAAAAAATGATATGTTTGACCCGGTACCCATCACGCAGCAAATGCCCTTTTCATGGCCACAGGTTGCATAGGCGCAGCCTAAAAGGTCGCTATCTACAGAGACATATGCTTTGGGAAAATGCAGGCTGATAGCATTGGAAACAATCTCGTGCCTGTCCGGACTCGAGCAACCCGCTCCGAAGAAATAGATTTCCTCAATCTTATCGGCATAGGCAAGCATACCGGGTGCCTGATCGTGAATTACCTTGGCGATTTCTTTTTCGCTCAAAAAATATGGGTTTAAGCCCGCGGTTTTAAAGGACAACGAATCCTGCTGACCAACGTGCAGCAACCAGTCTGTTTTTGAAGATCCGCTATCAGCTACTAAAATCATGCACTAAGTTCTTCAAGGGCTTTTGTGGTTAATGGCTTATGTATATGCTGAGTAATATATTTATTGTTTGCCGATTGCTCCATTTCAGTAGGATCAAGCGAAGATGAAAGCATAAATATTTTTATGCTTTCCTTATCAATTTCTAACAGGTCATATTCCTGCAAAAACTCAAAACCGCTCATTGTAGGCATACGGATATCAAGGAAGATAACATCCGGTTTAACGATTCCCAACCTAAGCGAATCAATAGCTTCGGCAGGCGATTGGCGCACAATTATAGTTTCCGCAAAATTGCTGGCCTCTAAAACCTTACGCGTAACAAAGTTGTCGATGTAGTTATCATCGATCAATAAGCAAATTTTGTAGGGGTTAGACATACATCAAATATATATCTTTTTACAAACAAATTATAAAATATGGCTTTTTATTGAATATTTATAGTATTGGTTATTTGTTTAAGTGTAATTTCCGCTTGTTTTGACTGGTACTGGGCCGCAAAAAACTTTGATTGCGCATCAAGGTAGTTGCGTTGCGCTTCGCGGATCTCCAGCGGGGTGATGTTGCCCAGCTTATATTTTTCGAGCGAAATATCCATGTTCTTCTTGGCTATCACTACGTTAGCCTGTCCTAATTTTATCAAATCAAGACCCGACAGGTAAGCGGCATAAAGGCTGTTCACCTGGGTTTCTATATTCAGCTGAATTTGCTTTGCATTAATATTTGCGTTGTCTATCTGTATCCTGGCGTTTCGTTCGCGGCGGTTTTGGTTAAAACCATCAAAAATATTAATGGTAGCGGTTAGCCCGTAGTTTAAGCCATGCGTATTTTGCTGTAAAGTAAAACCTGCCGGGGTTTTGTTATTGCTAAAGGTATAACCGGATGATACAGCTACCTGCGGATAGCGGGTTGACTTCACCTGTTTCAGGTTGATCTCGGCCAGGCGGCGATTTATTTGTGTAGATAGAATAGCCGGATTTTGCAATTGAGCTTTGGATAAAATATCGCCCAATATCAGCTTATCATCAACCACAATGGTATCGGCTACAGCAAAGTCGGTTTGCAGGTCGCGCACCAGGATCTGGTTTAGTTGAATTTTGGTTGTTTTAAACAGCTGGTATTGCGTAACCAGGTTAGCGGTATCTGTGTTTAAATTTACCTGCGCGTTTAAAACATCCAGCCTTGATGCCCGGCCAACGTGAAACTTATCATTGGCATAACGTAGTTGCGTACGCGAAATATCAATAGCACCTTTCAACGCTTTTATTTGTTCATTTTGGCTGATAAGATCATAATAAGTGCCTATCACATTGGCAATGGTGTTTTGTAGGGTATCCTGCAGTCGTAAAGCGCCCAGCTTATCCAGCTGTTGCAACTGATCATAGGTGGCAAACATGTTAAAACCATCAAAAATGGTCCAGTTAAGCGCCACACCATAGTTAACGCCTGTATTTGCCGCATTGCGGATGTTGTTCACGGTACCGTCGCTACGGGTTTGTTTGGTTGTTTGGCGACTGTTGGTTGATGCAAAATTGCCGTTCAACTGCGGTAAAATACCCGCATTGCCCAGTGTAACATTGTTGGCAGCAATGGTTTTATTGTTTTGCGATAACTTTATATTATAGTTGTTTTTTAAAGCTATTTCAACCGCATCCTTTAATGTAAGCAGCGGTGCATCCTGCGCCCATGTATTTATACCCCAAAAGGTACAGCAAAAAACCAGGAAAGCTGTTTTTTTAATGATCATATCGCTTAAAAATTTTCAATAAGTTTTATTGGTTTTTTCTTTGGTTTGGATTCTTCCTCCGGCTCTTCCTCGGGATCGCGACGCGTTTTTGAAGCAAAGATCACATACATCATTGGAATGATATATAGTGTTAGTACCAGGGAAAACAGCATGCCGCCCATAATTACAATACCCAACGATACCCGACTTTTTGCCCCTGCGCCCAACGCGAATGCTATAGGCACCGAACCCAATACCACGGCCAAACTGGTCATCAATATGGGGCGTAAACGGGCCGTGGCTGCTTCAACGGCGGCTTCGTATTTGGTGATGCCATGCTCCATACGCTGGTTGGCGAATTCAACAATCAGGATCCCGTTTTTGGTTACCAGCCCTACCAGGGTAATAATACCTATCTCGCTGAAGATATTAAGTGTTTGATTAAATAGCCATAAGGACATAAATGCCCCCGAAATAGCCAACGGTACAGTAAGCATCACAATAAATGGGTCCATAAAGCTCTCAAACTGCGCTGCTAATACGAGGTATATCAGCAAAAGGGCAAAGCCAAAGGCAAACAGGATGTTTGATGACCCCTCGGCATAATCACGAGACGGTCCGCTTAACGCAGTACTAAATGTTTCATCAAGCAGGCTTTTCGCGATGCGGTCCATTTCGGCAATGCCATCACCAACGGTTTTGCCGGGAGCCAAACCAGCTTGTATAGTGGCCGACTTATATCGGTTAAAATGGTAAATAGCCGGCGGGGTGGCACCTTCGGTAGTTTTTACCACGTTATCCAGCTGTACCAAACCGCCCTTGCTGCTTCGTACATACACCGATCTCAGGTCGAGTGGCTGATCGCGGTTAGCCCTGTCAACCTGGGCAATTACCTGATATTGCTTTCCGTTTATCAAAAAGTAATCCAACCGGCCGGCACTATAATACAATTGCAGTGTTTGGGCTATGTCGTCTACAGATACGCCTAAATCACGGGCGCGGTCGCGATCGGTAACTACCCTTAACTCGGGTTTGGTAAATTTAAGGTTCACATCTGTTCCCTGGAAAACAGGGCTGCGGGATACTTCGGCAAAAAATTTAGGCAATACCGCACGAATCTTTTCAAAATCCTGGTTCTGTATAACGTACTGAACCGGTAATGAAGTACGCGCACCGCTACCACCACCGCTTATGGTTTGCTCCTGTATTACAATGGCGCGGGCATCGGGCATTTTACCCAGTTTTTTGTTCATCCAATCGGCCAGTTGTTGCTGGGTTCGCGTTCGCTTATCCGGTGCCACCAAACCAATCCGGCCAAAGCCGGAGTTAGTGGAGCCACCACCGCCAAAAGATGGTGAAACGATTTCCAGGTTAACATTGGCCTCGGGAATAGAATCCTCCACAAGATTCGATACCTTATCCATGTATCGGGTCATATACTCATATGTTGCGCCCTCTGATCCGGTTACACTGTATCGTAATAAGCTGCGGTCATCCAACGGAGCAAGCTCTGATGGGATCACCCTAACAAGAATCCCGATAATTAATAAAGATACCGCGAGGATTACAAACGAAACCCATCTTACCTTCATAAACTTAACCAGTGTTTCGGTATATGAGTTGGTCATGTTAACAAAGAATGGCTCCGTTTTTTCGTAGAATTTTGATTTTTTGTTATTCTTACGAATCAGTTTAACGTTCAGCATCGGTGTTAACGAAAGGGACACAAAGGCCGATATCAATACCGCCCCGGCAACTACTACAGCAAATTCGCGGAATAGTCTGMCTGTAAAGCCCTGTAAAAATACAATAGGTAAAAATACCGCTGCTAAAGTTACCGAGGTAGAAACTACCGCAAAAAAGATTTCGGCCGACCCTTCAAAGGCCGCCTTACGGATAGCCATACCGGCCTCAACCTTTTTATAGATATTTTCTGTTACCACAATACCATCATCAACCACAAGTCCCGTTGCCAACACAATGCCCAGCAGGGTTAATATATTAATAGAAAACCCAAAAACGTACATGATAAAGAATGCCCCTATCAATGATACCGGGATATCAATCAGCGGGCGGAAAGCAATGAGCCAATCCCTGAAGAACAGGTAAATGATGATTACCACCAGCACAAACGAAATGAGAAGTGTTTCCTGCACTTCGGTGATGGATTGATTGATGAACCGGGTATTATCCAATGCTACTTTTACCGAAATATCTGGCGGAAGGTCTTTTTTGATCTGTTCCAGGCGGACGTAAAAGTCCTTTGCTATCTGTACATAGTTGGCACCCGGCTGTGGCACAAGGGCCAAACCAACCATTGGCACACCCGACTCCTTAAATATGGTTTCCTCATTTGCCGAACCCAAAACCGCGTAACCTATATCGCTAAGGTGGATCACCCGGTTACTATCAGCGCGGATAATGAGGTTATTAAAATCTTTTTCGGTTGATAATTTACCCAGAGCCCTTATGGTTACCTCGGTATTATTACCCTCAATTTTACCAGCCGGAAGTTCCACGTTTTCCTTTGCAAGGGCAGCGCCAATATCTGTAGCGGTAAGGCCCAGGGCCGATAGTTTGTTAGGGTCAATCCATAGGCGCATTGCATATTGCCGCTGTCCCTGTATGTTAATGGTACTTACACCGGGGATGGTTTGCAGTCCTTCCTGCAAAACGTTTTCGGCATAATCGTCCAATTGGGTAATATTACGGGTATTACTGCTTACGGTAAGGGTTATTATATTATCAGCGCTGGCATCGGCCTTTGTAACTACCGGCGGGGCGTTAATATCCTGCGGAAGCTGGCGTTGTGCCTGCGAAACTTTGTCGCGTACATCGTTAGCGGCAGTTTCAAGGTCGGCATCCAGATCAAATTCAACTGTAATATTGCTTTGCCCAACAGAGCTTGTTGACGAAATATTGCGGATACCGGGCACTCCGTTGATGGATTTCTCCAGGGGCTCCGTTATCTGCGATTCAATTACATCAGCATTGGCGCCAGAGTAACTGGTGGATACTGAAATAATAGGCGGATCTACCGAAGGGAAATCCCTTACCCCTAAAAATTTATAGCCAATAATACCAAACACAACAATAACTACTGACATTACTGTTGCCAATACCGGCCTTTTTATACTAACTGAGGATAAACTCATAACGGTTACTTAATAACTTTAATAATTTTTAAAGGAACTTTTGGTCGCATTTGTATAAGGCCCGATACAACAACACTATCGCCGGGTTTTAGGCCGTCTATAACTTGTATTTTGGTATCGGTTCGCATGTCGGTTTTTACCGCTTTGGTAATAGCCACGCCATTATGGTAAATATAAACCAGGCTGCTTTTTAAATCTGGAATTACAGCTTGCGTTGGCAGCAGGATGGTTTTTGGGATCTGATCGAGCGTTAAATTTATTTTAGCAAAACTACCTGCGGTTAATAATCCTTTGGGATTGGGCGCTTTTGCACGCACGGTAATGGTACGCGAGTTAACATCTATTGATGGCTCAATAGCATATACAGTACCTGTAAAGTTTTCCCTTGAGCTCTCTATATTAAACATCACTTTACTGCCAGCCCCAAGGATAGAAAGATACCTTTCAGGAACGGAGAAAGTAAGCTTTGCAGGATCGATATTCACAAGCTGTGCAATGGGGGCGGCCGGTGATAAATAGCTGCCCGGACTAACATTCCGTAAGCCGATGGTGCCGGAAAACGGTGCCCGGATCTCTGTTCGACTTATCTGTGCTTTAATTACATCAGCGGCGGCTTTTAATGAGTTTAGCGAGGTTAGCGAGGTATCGTATTCTTCCTGGCTTATGGCTTCTTTTTGCAGCAGTACCTTGTTGCGGTACTCAACCTGCTTAGCCAGGGTTACCTGGTACTGGTTTTGTGCCAATGATGCCTCCAGGTCCTGGTTATAAACCTTAACCAACAGCTGCCCTTTTTTAACTTTACTTCCCTCTGTAAAATAAATACCTGTAATGTTGCCGGCTGTTTGGCTTACAAGGCTTACTTTTTCGTTGGCATCAATGCTACCGGTTACATCAATAATATTGTTTACAGCAGTATCCTTTACAATCATGATGTTAACTGCTACAGGGCCGTTTTTCTTTTTGCCGCTTTTACCGCCGGCATTAGCAGCGGCTGTTTCTTTGGCTTTTTGGCTAAAAAACTTGTTGTAAACTAAAAAAGCAACCAGCAATGCCAGCGCTATGTAAATGATATACCTTGTTCTCATTTTGCGTTAATCATTTTGTGATTTTTAAATCGGGTTGGGTTGAATGGGGTTTAATATTGTTTTGCATTTTTTGCAATACGCTTTCAAATATCTTCATTTCATGTGCCGAGATCCCCTTGGTGATATCAGAATTAATATGTTCAAATGTTTTCACTATCTGCGGTACGGCCAGTTTTGCTTTTTCGGTAACCTTAAGCAAATGTTCGCGCCGATCATTGGGGTTGGTTTCACGGTAAACAAAGCCTTTGGCCGTAAGCATATTGATGATGCTCACCATAGCCGATTTATCTTTATCCAATATCTGCGCCAATGCGTTTTGCGTAAGCTGCCCGTTGTGGTAATAGATCAGCGATAAAATAAAATGGTACCGGGTAACATCCAGGTGGGCAGTATGCCTGGCCAGCACGTTAAGGTATAATTTACCTAAGCGTATAAGTTTCCGGGATATGGGCTCTACCAACTTCATCTTAATAAATGATTGCAAACTTAATCCGCCTGTATTTATAATAGTTACATGTATCAACCATTTTACAAGTGCTTAAATGCCTTATATTTTAAAAAACCATAATTTTTATAACTTGCGGGCATGAAACCCATTAAGCTGACCTCAACTGTATCATTAATTTTACTTTTTATGAATTTATCCGCCAGTAAGGCGCAAGCCACGGCTATTATATCTTATACTGTTTCGTTTCCAGAAGCGCAGGCCCATTATGCCGAGATTGAAATGCATATCTCGGGATTAAAGCAAAATACACTCGACCTTAAAATGCCTGTCTGGACACCCGGATCATACCTGATAAGGGAGTTCGCCAAAAATATAGAAGCCTTTAGCGCCAGTATAAACGGCAAAGTTGTGGCATCGCCCAAGATGAATAAAAACACCTGGCGTATTAATACAAAAAGCATAAAGGAGATAACGGTAAGGTACCGCGTTTACGCTAATGAAATATCGGTACGTACCAGTTATATCGATGCATCGCATGGTTTTCTGTCAACATCGGGTATATTTATTTACCCGGCAAATATGCTGCATTCGCCATCAACCATCACCATAAAACCTTATAACGGCTGGGCAAAAGTTTCAACCAGTTTAGAAATGGTAAATGGCGATCCCTTTGTAAGGCATTCGCCTAATTTTGATATCCTGTTTGATTCGCCTATCGAAGTAGGAAACCAGGATGTTTTTGGCTTTGATGTATCGGGCGTTAAATACGAGGTGTGTATGTACGGAGGCGGCAATTACGATAAGGAACGCCTTAAAAAAGACATGCACGCCATTGTTGAGCAGGAGGTCGCCATATTTGGCGAAAACCCTAACCGGCATTATACCTTTATAGTACATAATCACGTTCGTGGCGGCGGTGGTATTGAGCATTTGAGCTCAACAGTTTTGGGGGCCTCGCGCGATAATTATGGCAATGAAAAAGCCTACCAAAGTTTTTTAGGCCTGGTAGCTCATGAGCATTTTCATTTATGGAACGTAAAACGCCTGCGACCAATTGTTTTAGGCCCGTTTGATTATGATAATGAAAACTATACTACCAACCTTTGGATAGCCGAGGGTTTTACCGAGTATTACCAGGAGATAGCCATACGCCGTACCAATCTTTATTCGCCGGAAAACTACCTGGATCAGATAGCCAATGAATTTAACATATTGGAAAACCTGCCGGGCAAAGATGTACAAACGGTAGCCGAATCGAGCTTTGATGCCTGGATCAAGGCCTATCGTCCTAATGAGAACTCCAATAATACCACTATATCCTATTATACAAAAGGAGCTATAATAGGCATGATGCTCGACTTGGAGATCATCAACAGCTCAAACCAAAAACACTCGCTTGATGATGTGATGAAGTATATGTATACCATGTACTACAAAACCAAACAACGCGGCTATACCGATGCAGAGTTTAAAAAAAGCTTTGAAATGTTTGCAGGCAAAAAGCTGGATGATTTTTATAAAAAATACATTAACGGACTTGATCCTGTTGACTACAATAAATACCTGGGTTACGCCGGCTACAAAGTAAACGATGAACTGGCCGACAATAATGAAGCGGCCCTGGGCATTACAACCGCCACAACGGCAGCTAAAAAAGTAATTGTAACCGCTGTAACCCGTGGTACTGCAGCTTATATTGATGGCATTAATGTAAACGATGAAATAACTGCTATTGACGGCAACCCCATTAACGATCCCTCTACAATGATAAGTGGCAAAAAGCCCGGTGATGAAATACAGGTAACTGTAAACCGCGACGGCCAAAATATTATTTTGCCGGTTACCTTGCTGAAAAACACCAGGGTGAAATATAAAATTACATCGATAGATAATCCCAATACCCAGCAATTGGCCGTGAGAAAAAAATGGTTGAGTTTGTAATCCGGGCTTTATAAAATTTTAAAGGCTGGCTGTCTATCGCCGGCCTTTTTTGTGTTCAGTAACTTATTTAAAAAAGCGCGAAAAAAAACTTGTCAAATGTTTTTGACATTTGTAAAGTTTGTTTTACATTTGGTAAACCAAACTTTACAAATATGAAATCGCATCTTTTATTTCCTGCCCGTTTCAGGTACCTCGGAGCCCTTTTGGCAGCACCCGGATTTGTATTAGGATTCCTGTTTCTGTTTTATAATTATACCATCCCCGGATTTGGTAAATACCCCGATCAACACAACAATATACCGGGCGTATTTGAAAACTACACCAATGAGCTTGCTTTGGTATTAATTGTTGCCGGATTGCTGTTAATAGCATTTTCAAAAATGAAAAACGAGGATGAGCTAACCGCCAGCATAAGGCTTAATGCCTTGTATTGGGCAATATTTGTAAATTACCTATTATATATCACCTGGGTAATTTACGAAGTAGCGGGCCTGGCTTTTAATACATGGCTTCCAGATTATATCAGCCCTATGGCTCAGCAATTTATTATGTATAACCTTTTTATGCCCCTGGTTATATTTATACTCAGGTTTTATTACCTCGTTTATCGAACAAAAAGTGAATATAAAATAGCGCCATTGCACTTCCTACCTTATAAGCCATTTTACAAAATAGCTAAAATATTATCTGTTTTGTGTATTATAATAGCCATTCCCCTGGTCGTTTATTCTTTTTTAAATAATTCATGGTTTCTCATTACTGTAAATGAATCTGCGTGGGTAATGTACAGTGATGGGTTATATTATATAATGCCATTTATATTACTATTATGGGTATACTCCAAAGAACGTAAAGAAGATGAGTATATCAGCACAATCAGGCTGGAGGCTATGCAGATTGCCGTATACGCAAACTATGCCATTTTACTTGTTTCAAATTTCTTTTTCTTTAGCCTTGATTTTCTCCTGATCCAGATACTTAACCTGAGTACTATTCCGCTCATCTTTATAATCGTATTTCAATCTCGGCTATTACGCTTATCCTGGCTGGTGAATGACAAAAAGAACAACAGTTTAAACTTAAACATATTATAATGAAACCATTATTCTTATTCCCTTACTGGTGCCGCTATTTAGGTTACTTTTTGGTATTTGTGCACATCCCTTTTGTATTGTACAAAAAACAGCTAATGGGCCTTCACGCAGACGATGCGGATATGGGTATCTTTAATGGCCGGCATCTGTTTTTTATGTCGACAACCTTATTAATGGCTGTTGGTTTATTCATTGCAGCATTTTCAAAGGAGAAAATTGAAGATGAACAAATAGTACAATTGCGGCTCGATTCGTTACAATGGGCCGTATATGTTAATTATTTGTTTTTGATCATCAGTCTGGTTTTTTCTACAGATACCGAGCATATACTGTTTTTAAACTTACTGGTTCCCCTTGTATTCTTCATTGTCCGTTTCAGGTGGAAGATATTCCAGAATAATCGTTTAATTAAGGAATAAGCACAGCCATGAAAAACAACATAAGGGTAGAGCGAGCCATCAAAAACATAACCCAGGCCGACCTGGCCGAAGCTATAGGTGTATCGCGCCAGACTATAAATACCATCGAGAGCAACCGCTATGTGCCATCAACTGTACTGGCACTGAAAATAGCCCGCGTTTTTGGCAAACCGGTTGAAGAAATTTTTACATTGGATGACGAGGATTAATTAAACCATATAATTATGAAAGATAAACCAATTTTTGCCCCCATGCTGGCCATTCCCGGCGGGGTTACCGATATCAGTTTTTATATCAATGCCTTCGGCGCCCGGGAACTCCGCCGGTTTGGTAATGACGATGGAAGTATTCACGTATCCGAGCTCTCCATCAATGGGGCTATGTTTCATTTACACGAAGAAACCCCGTATTCCGGATTTTTTAGTTTGGATAAAAATAAGCCATCGGTAACCATCGGTCTTTTTGTAGATGATGTGCATGCCGTAATTGATCAAGCTGTTGCATTTGGTGCAAAAATAAAGTCGCCCATACAGGATTATGATTACGGCTACCGTCAGGGCGAGATTGAAGACCCCTTCGGTCATCGCTGGCAGATCCAGAAATCCATTTGAAGATAAAAGGCTAAAGGCCAAAAAATTAAATCATCATGGCAAACGAACCAACTTACGGCAATGGCAAGATCTGTTATATCGAAATTCCGGCAAATGACATTACCAAATCGGCTATATTTTTTCAAAAAGTTTTTGGCTGGCATATCCGAATCAACAACGAGGGCTTCGCCTCTTTTGATGATGGCGTTGGCCAGGTAAGCGGCATGTGGGTAACCGGGCGAAAGCCAATGACAGAAGCCGGCCTGCTCATATCTATCATGGTTGATGATGCCGAAGCTACGGTTGAGTCTATATCGACAAATGGCGGTGTAATAACCCAGCCCATAAGCAAAGATTTCCCAGAGATAACCGCGCATTTTACTGATCCGGCCGGGAATTTATGGGGGATCTATCAACATAGGGGGTAGGTGAAACAACGGATTAGAGTCTGGAATCAAAGCCGTTTAAAGTTGCAATAAGAATTTTTAGTTTACGTCGTTATTCTTATATTGGATTAAACCTAATCATCATGAAACCAACCTTATTGCTTCCGCACTATTTTAAAATAATCGGATTCATATTAGCTGTTACTGGGGTTATTTTAGGAGCCTTGTTTAAATTTGATGACCGATATCTTCCATTTTTAGATTACAATGGCGGGCACTCGGGACATAGTATTATTGAATCTAATGGCAGCAACAACCTTACAGACGAGGCTGCAACCACATTAGCCATCCTGGGCTTGCTATTTATCGGGTTTTCAAAATTCAGGCCCGAAAACCAACGTACAGCAACTCTTCGCCTTAAAGCGCTATATTGGGCCGTGCTGGTTAACGCTGCCTTAATTACCGTTTTAATGTTAAACTTAATTGACTTCTCCCACAGTGTCAATTTTGCTATCGACAATAATTTAATTTTGCTTTTGTTAATATTTATTGGGCGTCTTTATTATCTACGGGTTAAAAGAAAAGAACAAACCAGCCTATTTTACCTGCCATACCGCCCATTTAGCCTGGTTGGTAAAACAACATCCATTGTTTTTATAATCGGGTTATTTGTAATAAATGGGCTTGATTTGAAGACTGACCCTGAGTGTTCGCCTTATTTAATTTTACCCTGTATGTTGCTTTGGATATGGTCAAAAGAAAAAACCGAACATACGGAAATTGAGGCTCTCCGGCTTAAGGCCATGCGGTTAAGCGTTTTCATTAATTGCGGTATGTTTATTATACTAACATGGGCGATATATGGACTTAACTATTTAACGGTTCAATTTGCGGCATTAATTTCTGTCCAGCTTGTGTTCGTTATTGTATTCTATGTCCTGATATACAAAGCATCCAAATCGGATGATGAGGGAACACTGATCTCAGCCCCTCGTTTATCCTGACTTTCCATTTCACCTGCACATCTGAAATCTGCACATCTGCACATCGATCAAAAATCCGCATATTTGCACTATGCGTTTCGATATCATTTCTGTATTACCCGGTTTGCTGGATAGCCCATTTGCACATTCTATTTTGCAGCGCGCTCAAAAAAAGGGCATCGCCGAAATACATGTGCATAACCTGCGCGATTACTCTACCAGCAAACAAAAAAGCGTTGATGATTACCCCTATGGTGGTGGCAGCGGCATGGTAATGACCATTCCTCCGTTTGCAGCCTGTATCGAAAAGCTAAAAGCCGAACGTGCGTACGATGAAGTGATATTCATGTCGCCCGACGGCGAACGGCTTAACCAGGCCATTGCCAACCAGCTATCAATTAAAGGCAACATCATTATTTTATGCGGACATTATAAGGGCATAGATCAACGCATCCGCGACATTTATGTAAGCCGGGAGATCAGTATAGGTGATTATGTATTATCCGGCGGCGAGCTCCCGGCGGCGGTTTTGGTTGATGCTGTTGTACGCCTGATACCTGGCGTGCTGAGTGACGAAACGTCGGCCCTATCCGACTCCTTCCAGGACGATATGCTGGATGCCCCTGTATACACCCGCCCAGCCGATTGGAATGGCTACAAGGTGCCCCAGATCCTGTTAAGCGGCAATACCCCCGAAATTGAAAAATGGCGCTTTGAGCAGGCATTGGAACGCACCAGGGTGCGAAGACCAGATTTGTTGGAGTAAATTGGTGAGTGGTTGATTAGGTTGGATCAAGTGAGTGGTTAACTTGCTTTAATACCGAAGTACGGTCACTCCCACGACAAGAGTTCTTCAATAAACCTGAGTATTCACCTATTCAACCAAAACCCATTCACTTTCACTAAATTAGATTGCAACCAATTGATGCCTATTGCATTACAGGTATATTGCAACTATGAACCCCAGCCAGGAAGCCCAGCTTATTGAACAATGCAGAACAGAGCCCGCTGCTTTTGGGCAGGTGTTTGATAGGTGGTATAAGCCTGTTTTTGGATATATTATGCGCCGCACCGGTGATTACGACCTTTCAAAAGATATTGCCGCCGAAACATTTTTAAAGGCGTTCCTCAAGATTGGCACTTTTCAATGGAGGGGCATTCGCTTGTCATCCTGGCTGTACCGCATAGCCACCAACGAACTTAACCAATATTACCGCAGCAGCAAATACAAACCGCAATCGCTACAACAATTACTGGAGAACCCGCAGATGGAGAAGCTATTGCACGAAAATGCTGATAATGAGCGGGAAATAATGGAGCAGGAGATTAAAGCATACAATGATTATAACTTAATACGCCAAAACCTGCTTAAGCTTGATATCAAGTACCAGGAGGTTGTGGCGCTGCGCTATTTTGAACAAAAAACCAATGCCGAGATCAGCGAGATCCTGGGTAAAAATGAGGGAACAATAAAATCATTGCTGTCCCGTGGCTTAGAAAAATTAAGAAATATGTTGTTTTAATGCAACCAAATTCAACTAAATGCATTTTAAACGTAATTAACATGAAAAATAACGATGATTTTTTACAGCAGATGGAAAATTTAAAAGTACCGGATATAAATCCTTCACATCATCAAAATACGGTGAAGATGGCCATCATGAACGCAAGCCGTTCTGCAGCCCTTGGGGTTTGGCTTATTGCAGTGCCCTGCTATTTTTTACTATGTGTATTTATGTTCTACTTTTTTCATGCCCGGATGGGATGGTTTGCGGCTATGTTTACGCTGCTGTCTGGCCTGGCAAAAATTCCTTTTATAGATTTCCTGGGACCAATAGTATTATTTGTTTTGCCGATTGTATGCATTATTATTAATGTACTATCCATTTTGCATGTACAAGTTCAACAGATTGACCCCGATCGGCGCAAAGTAAAGGAGCTCAGTATCACCGTAAAAATAAAATTATGGAACATTGTGCTGATCCTTATCAGCCTGGCTATCGTGTTTGTTTTTATAGGTTATGTGATGACAGAAAGTATCTCCATTAAAAATTAAGATCATGAAATTAAACTGGTTCACCCGCAAAGGAATTATCTACCTTCCCGCAGCTGTTGCCGGCTGGGTAATATTGGTTATAGCATTTGCTTACGCCGTTTATACATTTATTGATATCGACAGCCGTTCGCATTCGGTAAGCGATACCCTTATTAACTTTGTATTTAACCTGCTTATTATTGGTTTGGGTTACACCGTGGTGGCCTACTTTACCGAAAAAAAGCCGGATGCCCCGGTTTTAGAGGATTAGTTATCTTTGACCGTTGATTTACCGATAATGAAAACAAACCGCCCACAGAATCAATATAATCACCATCAAATTGTTAACAAAATGCAAATTGTGGAAATTTTTAAAATAGACTTTCATTTATAAAAAATAATCCCTATAATTGCAATCCGATTTTTACGGGCTAAAAATCGCTTTAAGAGCTAAAAATCATGGATTTAGTAAAATTTGTTGAAGAGCAATCAATAGAAAAAAGACAGTTTCCTTCCTTTAAGGCTGGTGATACTGTAAGTGTGCATTATAAAATCAGAGAAGGAAACAAAGAACGTATCCAGGTTTACCAGGGTGTTGTTATACAACGTAACAGTGCAGGTAACTCAGAAACATTCACCGTTCGTAAAGTTTCTAATGGTATAGGTGTTGAGCGTATCTTCCCTATTAACTCTCCAAACATTGATAAAATTGAAGTGAACAGTCACGGTAAAGTGCGTCGCTCTAAATTATACTATCTGCGTGCCCTTACCGGTAAAGCAGCTCGTATCAAATCAAAAAGAGTTTAATTACCCTTCCTCTTTTTTAAGAGGGCATACAAAAGCTTTTAAAAAGGCCTTTTCTGATCTTATCGGGAAAGGCCTTTTTAATGGTGAAAAATTAGGCGGATAGGAAAAGCTTTAGTCATCCTGAATGCCGTGAAGGATCTATTGGCAGACTGTACAGGGCGAAGAGGCATGACGAATAATAGATGCTTCAAACGTCACCCATAACGTTTTTACACAAGCATTCGCTTAAACCCTGGCAACGACTCACCCCGGCTACGCTTCGCTGGCCGACCCTCTCTCCGGCTGTGCCGCAAAGAGGGTGAAGCTCAATTTAATGTTTTATTGCCCCTCTATGCGACGCAGTCGGAGAGAGGGGCAGACGGGCATAGCCTCGTCGGGGTGAGTCGACTCGCAGCCATACGACATACGTCATTCCCCCTTCAGATTTTTGCGAAATTTTACAACTCAGCATGACAGATTGTTTTTTTTGCAAACACGTCATGGGTAACTTCCCCAACAAAAAAAGGCCCCGGTAAACCCAGGGCCTCGCTATATATTATATCAGCTTACCTTAGTTAAGGTATTTTGTAATATCGTCAGATAATGGTGTGGTTTGCGACCTGAAACGGTGTATGAGTTTGCCGTTCTCGTCAACCAGGAATTTTTCGAAGTTCCATTTGATGTCACCGGTAAATTCCGGGTTTGGCGCTGTGGTAAGATATTGAAACAACGGATCAATATCCAAGCCTAAAACACTCACCTTGCCGCTCATGGGGAAGGTAACATTAAAGTTTTCTTTGCAAAAGGTTTTAATATCCTGGTTAGTGCCGGGCTCCTGCCCGCCAAAATTGTTTGCCGGAAAGCCTACTACCACCAGTTTGCCTTTATATTTTTCGGCCAGTGCTTCAAGATCTTTATATTGCTTGGTAAAGCCGCATTTGGAGGCTGTGTTTACAATAAGTACTTTTTTGCCTTTGTATTTGGCCAGGGAAAAGTTGTCGCCATCGATGGTTTTTAGTTTAAAATCATAAACCGAGGATGGGGGCGACATTAAAAAGAAAGCTAATATTAGCGTAATTAATTTCATGGTTATAAATAATTGATGGTTAAACAAATGACTAAGTAAAATTAGCTAATAAAATTTCTCTTAGCCAAGTACTCATCCTCTTTCTGTGTCATTTTTTTCTTTGTAACAACACTTTTATCTGTATAGCCTAAAAGATGCAGTGCGCCATGAATAATTACCCGGTGAAGTTCCTCTGTTTCGGCTATGCCAAACTTTGCAGCATTTTCGCGGGTGCGCTCCACGGAGATAAAAATGTCGCCCACAATGCTGCCTTCTGCCTCACTGTTATCAAAGGTGATAATGTCAGTATAGGTATCATGATCGAGGTATTGCTGGTTAAGCTGCAGCAGGTACGCATCTGAACAAAAGACATAAGTAAGCTCTTTAAGTTTAAACCCCTCGGTGGTAATGGTATCTTTTATCCATTGCCGTACCAAGGTTTTATTTTTTAATTTGTAGCTGATGTCTTCTTCAAAAAACTGGATGGCCGGCATTATATTTTAAAATGTAGTTCTATTTCGTTGCCTGCAGTATTAAAAATACATTGATCGGCAAGGTGTTTAATAATGAACACGCCGCGTCCGGTAAGGTTTTCCAGGTTTTCGGGGGCCGTTGGGTCGGCCAGGTGATCATAGTCAAAACCTTCGCCCTCATCAGTCACTGTCCATATAATGCGCTTGGGTTCAACCTCGGCATTAACGATCACTTTTTTTGATACATCGAGTTTATTGCCATGCATAATGGCATTTATAGCTGCTTCGTTTAAGCAGGTCATCATGTTGGCAAAGGTATCCTCAGCAACATTATGTTTATCAGCAATCTCTTCTATCAGCGCTTCAAGCTGCGTTATGCTCTCCGGGGTCGACGGTAGCTGTAACGTGTATAATTCGCTGGTTCGAACATTTGCCTGTTCCATATTATTTGGCATTAAGTTGATCAAAGTATGATTTTATTTTTTGCTTGTAATACAAATTAAGTGCCGGAGATACAGTTTTTATCTGCTCCGTTTGTTTTGCGCTCTGTTGCTGGTATCCCTGCAGTGCTTTTATGTACCCCGGAGGTATATCTTTGCCGGTTTTACTTTCTCTTTGCTGGTCTTGTTCCCGTTCCTGTTGTGCCTTCTCAGCTTCCAATAACCGGCTCTGAATTTGTTGTTGCCTCTTCAGCGTTTCATTTGTGATTTTCCTGTTTACGAGATCATGCTCATTTTGTTCCATTTCTTGCGAAATTTTATCTAAATTACCTAAATCACCCGTCCTATTCTTATTTTCTTCCCTATTTATCTGCTCAAGTTGCTGCCTTATCATTTGCTGCTGGCGGGCCATCCGGGCCAGTTGCTCGCTCATATTACCCTGGCCGCCCTGCTTTTCTTTACCCTGGTTGCCCTGCTGTTGCATCTGCTCGCGCGCCTTTTGCATATTTTGGTTTAGCTGCTGCTGCATTTTTGATAGCTGCGATAGCGACTGGGGCTTGCCTTTGCCTCCCTTGCCTTTATTCATCATTTTTTGCAGCTGATCCAATGCCTCGCTCAGCATCAGGGCCAGGTTATTCATGGATGTCATAGCATATTGCTGGTTGCGGTTGGCTTCGGCCGTGCGCCTTTCGCCAAGGTTATCCAGCGCCTGGTCAATATGGGTATTGATACTGGTGATCTCCTGGTTTACCGTCGACTGGATTTGCGGAATTCGCCTGCTCAGCGCATACAAACTATCTTCGGCCGTTTTCAGGTTATCCTTAATATCTTTTTGATTTTGCGATAACGTAATATAAGATGGATCTGTAGGGTTGGTGCTTTTCAATGTCTGCATCAGCTTTTCCTGGCTAAAAGAGCTGTTTACCAGGCTTTTCAACAACTCGCGCAGTTGCTGGGCATCAATTGAATTTTCCTTGCTTTCGCCCTCCTGGTCTTGTTGCTGCAGCTTGGCGGCCAGTTGCTGCATTTCTTTAGCCGCCTGCTGCTGCGCCTTGCTTGCCTTGCCCTTGTTGTTCTTTTGCAGTTCGCCGGCACTTTGCTCCATTTGTTGGTCTATACTCTGCGTTTCTTTTTCGGGGTTCTTAAAGTCGCTTTTATGCTCGGCCTGCTCATTTGTTTTCTGCAGGTCATCAAGCCCTTTTTTAACATCTTCAAAATCTTTTTTCAGGTTATCCTGCTCCTGCTGTAATTGTTGCTTATCAGCGCCCTGCTGGTTGGTTTTTTCGGATAGCTTTTGTTCCTTATCGGCCAGTTTATTAAGCTGATCTATATGCTGATTCAGCTTTTGGTCAAACTCCAGCTTTTTATAAAGTTCCAGCATGCGGTCGAGTTCTTTTTTCAACGATTTATTATCCATCTGCATTTTGGATAAATTGTCGCGTGTGGCATCTTTTTGCTGCTCGTTTAATAGCCGCTGCAGGTTTTGAAGCAACTCCTTTGTTTTTTGATCAAGCACGTTATTAAACAAATCTTCTATTTGTTTTTGCTTGGCCAATATTTCTTCGTTCTGTTGTTGGTTTTCCTGGCGGTTGTATAGGTTTTTCTTGTTATCGTCCTTAATTTCCTTCACCAGGTCTTCCAGGTCTTTCCGTTTTTGCAGCAGGTCTTCCACCTGCTTTTTTTCATCAAAAGAGAGGGTGTTTTTATTAAGCAATAACTGGTTCAGTTTTTGCGAATCGTGCTCAACCTGCCCTGCCAGTTTAATGGCCGACTGCATCTTTTGTTTGATAGCCTGTGTGCCGGCATTCAACTGCTCATTTATCTCCTTAGCATCTGGCAGGTTTAGCGTACGCGCGGGGGTGCGGGCCTTTTTAGGTCCGTTTACTCCATCGTTATCGGCCACCTCGAAAAAATAGGATACCTGGTCGCCGGGGTTGATGCCCAAATCCTTTAAATTCCAGAAATAGAAGAAATCCGCCTGCGTTTGCCTCATATCTGCGTCCACCCGTTTTATAAACGTTTTGGCATTGCCCTTATTGCCGGATGACTGTACACTATAATGGAAATTTAAAGCCGAAAATCCATGGTCGTCCTGTATTTTTCCATTAAAATATAACGACTTCATGCTTACCGAATCCGGCTTCTCCTCTACGCTGATCACCGGCGCTTCATCCAATACCACATTGATATGATAAGTAGCAGAATCGCTATGGTTTACTTGTGTATTTAAGGGGCTAAGCTTATAAACGGCATTTTTATAAACCTTTTCGCTATGCTCAAAAACGTCGTTACCACGGGGTAGCGTCGTGCGTATAACATTGTTCATTAAAAAGGTTAAGCCGGTAGCATATTGGGTATGCAGCTGCCATTTAATATTGGTGCCGGCCGGTACCACCAGGTCGCCGGCATTTACCAGTGTTTCGTTTTTTTTATGTAGGTAAGCGGGATAGTTCAGCTCCACATCAAAATGCAGCAAGGCGGGCTTCTGGTTTACCTTAATCTCGTATAATTGCGAGGCAAAGCCATTAGCCATAAGTTTAAACCGGGTGTTTTGCTGAAGGTTGCTGAACAGGTAATGAAACCGGCTGATGGTTTCTTTATCCAGCTTAAAAGTATTATTGGCGGTTTCTATATATACATCGGCCGGTAGTTTATCCCCATCCAGTTTTAAGTCGATTTTAAGGTCATCGCCCTGAACAACGGACAGAGTTTTGTTTAGCACATTAAATTTAAACGGCGCGGCCGGTATAAAATATTCATTATGCCTGATAAGTCTTTTTGTACTTTCGGTTAAAACAGATGGCGCAGCAAAGGCAATTACTATAATAACGGTTGCCGGAGCCAGGATCCATTTTAAATATTTGGTGTTCTCGCGGATGTTAATAGCCGACGGAAAGCTTACCGGCTTTAATGATTCTATCTTTTGATCAATACTGGCCTCAATAAGCGCCCGGTGATTTACATCGGCAACCGCTAATTTTTTAAGCTGAAGCGTATTAAGCAGCTTATCGTTCACATCATGAAAATGCCTGCCAATAATTTCGGCGGCTTCGTCATGTGTAAGTGATTTGCCCAATTTAAACCAGGCTAACAATGGCGGCAATATTAACCAGCATATCAAACCAATATTAAGCAGGATGAAAAAGTAAAAAAGAATGGTGCGGAAAAGGGTATTAAAGTTGCCGAAATACTCGCTAAGTGTAATAACAACATAGGCCGTAAACAAGCCTGCGCCCAGGAATATTAAACCGCGCAAAAAATTATTGAAATAATACTTTCTTATAAAGATGTTAATCTTTACTATCAGTAATTCATAATTTTCAACAGATGGCATAGTTCAGCACTAAAGTATCGGATACAAAATTAAACGGAAAACATCGGCAAATAATATTTGTCAAGGCCGTTAAGTTAAAAACTTAAAATCGCAATAATATGATACACTTATAATATTTAAAAATAAAATGACATAAGCCCGCTTTGGGGTTGTAAAACAAGCGAAAAAAATTTTTTGAGGTCGAAAAGGGATGGTAATTAATTTACAGTTTTAAATTATACCTGCAAATTATATATTTGCACTCCCTACATTATTTCGGGATGTAGCGTAGCCCGGTATCGCGCCAGCATGGGGTGCTGGAGGTCGGAAGTTCGAATCTTCTCATCCCGACAGGAAACAAAAGCAAAAGAGCATATTTGAAAGGTTTTAGGACCGATTGGATATGCTTTTTTTAGTTTTGCAGACTGCCCTGTTGACCTCCGTGTTAGCCTTTACTGTCTGTGAATGGCATTCAAGTAGTTGTAAATTGTGTTTATACGGATTACAGTCATGCTGATTATATTGCATCTTTAAGCCTTATCACGTCATGAATCTATTTGAAGGTGAAAAAATCCTTCCAAAAATAAGACAGCAACATCGTTATAGCAGTTATCCTGTTTTACTTGAATTCGCGTGCATCATGGCCTTTGCAGCGACACTCATAGGTGTAAAGCCGGTGATGCAACCGCAACGCAAGAATTTTCACATCATTTTTAAATAAGGAATGTTATTTGACTCGCTTGTATATTTCTACAGATCGGCCATTTGTAGCGCTATTAATCACCTGGGTATATTCGTCATGACCATTCATCGTGACTTTAACAGTAAATTTATTGCCCTGAAGAAGCCTGTAATTTGATATTTGCTCTTCTTCCTTAAGCGTATCATTACTAAAAGAAAATACCCCGGTGCCAAACCCATTTTTAAAGATGGTTTTTTCCTTATTCTGAGCGAACCTGTGTATAAAAATAAAATGTCCTCCCCAGAATATTTTATACTGTGTTACATCAGTTGGGATCGTGTCTTTGCCTTTTATTGTATAGGTTTTTTCCATTTTCCACAAACCATCAAGTACAGAGCTATCTGCTGGCGGGAATTTTTTGTAATCTTCTTTCAATACATATTTTACACCTCTTACTGTGGCAAAGTCAGGAATGACCTGGGTATAACCACCAGGTTTTCTTGTAATCTCAAGCTTATAGGTGAGGGGTGAGTCAATAGCTCTGCTGGTATAGATACTATGTTCTTTAAGTCGGTTGGCCGAGTCAAGTGTATAAGCGCCTACGCCAAACCCAACAGATGAATCAGGTACTATGCTGGCATACACATAGTTACGATCTGTATAGATTTTAATTTGAGTTCGTTTAATCGTAGAGTCTTTGCCTCCGCGATCGAGTACTTGTTTTTCAAGTTCATATACACCTGACAAACCTGCCTCGGGCGACTTCTCTTTTTTCTTACATCCCCAAATTAAGAGGCTAAATAAAGCTGCAAAAATTAAAATCTTACTCATAATGTTTAAGTTTTATATGATATAGGCATTTATTTCATCTGGTGGCGGTTCTTATTTGGCGGTTTAACAACTTAATTATCTCAGTAAAAAAAGCACCAAGTACGGACAAAATAAATGTCTAAAATTTTACCACCATAAATAATTCATTTAGGTTACATAAACTTACATATAAAGTATATAATACGCAATTTGTTATTGAATTGTTTAAAAAAAGAAAATTAGCTGATTAAATAAGGGACAATGTGAATGCGAATCAATATTTATTGATTTATAGTAGCCCCTGTCGCGCCAACATGGGATGCTGGAGGTCGGAAGTTCGAATCTTCTCGTCCCGACATTAAACAAAAGCAAAAGAGAGCATCTTTGAATGATTTTAGGACCGATTGGATATGCTTTTTTTTAACTAAATAAGCCGATTGTTTACGATTACAGACTACTCTACAATTTAACTTTTAAATCATGTCATCACTTTTTTTCCAGCCTGGCTGGTGGGTACCCGCAATGATTGTTGTTGGGTTTTAATATCAGCGCATAAATGTAGAAAGGCTGTCCTTTTGAGACAGCCTCTTTCTTTGAATTAAAAATATATTTCTTGTTAACTTCCTGTTTTATTCTTACACGGCCTCATACTTTGTTAATTTTATCTAAAACATCCATAACACCATCTACTACTCTTAACACAAAGTATTGTTTGCCATCTTCAATATTAACAATCCATGCACTCTTTCCTTCATACTCTACTTTAACAGTGGAGTTAATTGTATAATCGAAATATTTACTTTTTACAATAGTTCGTATATCGGCAGGCATTTCCTTTTCGTACCCAAAAGCCATATGATACACTAAATCGCCCTTTCTTGTAAACTCCGCTTTGTTTTGCTGGTTATCCATTATAAATCTAACTACAAAATTTTTATCAGACTGAAACCATTTAGGTTCCTGAGCACCTACAAATAAACTGGCGAATGAATCTGAAACCTGTTTTGATACCTGAACCCTGATTGGTGCTCCCGAAATAGTAACCTCTTTCAGTTGGACCTGGGCAGACGTGCTGTTGACCCCTAATGTTAATATTAGTCCGCTTAACAAAAAGGGAATAATTAATTTTTTCATGGTGTCTTGATTTAATTTTTAATATAAAGAATTAATATAAAGTGTAAAACTAAATCGCTTTTGAGGGGTTAAATTATAGTGTGGATATATGCAGGCTATCTGGATTTATTCGACAACATTATGTGGATAAACTGCGTTATTAACAGGTAAATGCCGTTTGTCCATGGAGATGAGTTGTTGGTTACCTTTTTGGTTATTTATCTAAAATTAACGGCTTTTGTGTAACTATTAATCAATTAATGCGTCATATAGATGATGGGCACAAAGTGTTTATTTTAGTTAAGCTGGTTCTTTTTATAAAAATTTCGATTCTTATTAAAATGCAAATACATCAACCCGAAAAATAGTAATGAGAACACCATTGAAGAGCCTATTTTAACTTTGTAATAGTTTAATGCTATCTTTATTTACCCGTTGTTTAAAATACAATGCGGAAAATAAAATAAACTTTTTAAAATATGCGGTGGAGATGCTTAATCATAGACGATGATCCACTTATTTTAATGACAATTAAAAAGTGGACCGATAAGGTGGAGCAGCTTGAAGTTGTGGCTGTATGTGACAGCGCTTTACGATCACTCGAGATCATGAAAACAGAAAGGATAGATTTACTCTTCCTGGATATTCGGATGCCTGAATTATCGGGRATTAGTTTTCTAAGAGCCTTACAAAATCCCCCCAAAGTAATTTTTATAACTGCTTATCAGGAATTTGCCGCCGAAGCTTTTGATTTAAATGCGGTGGATTTTTTACTAAAGCCATTAAGTTTAGAGCGTTTTTTAAAGGCTGTTAATAAGGTGATCGATGCGGGCATTTCTCCAGAAGAAGGCCTGAATATGCATGTGGAACGTGAATGCATATATTTTAAGGCAAACAGAAAAACACTTAAGATTTTTTTAGACGAAATTGTTTATATAGAAAGCGCCAAAAATTACATCAAGATTTACAGGCTGCTTAATACCCCTTTAGTGGTTAAGTATTCTTTAACAGCATTGGCAGCAGAGTTACCGCATAATTTATTTGCCCGGGTCCATCGGTCTTTTATTGTGGCAATTAACAAGATTACTGCCTTTACCCATTACGATGTTGAAATTGGTAAAATTGAAATACCAATAGGAAGACAATATTTGGGGCAATGGAAAAAATTGTCGGATAAAAGTAAGGTGTTGGCATAAAAAGCGGTGTTGTTTGCTGTGTTAATGCCGGCGATTTCTATGATTTTATCCCCAGCGCTTCGCCGAAGTAAATACCGTTTACTATCTTAGACGTATACGCTGTTATCAATGAAATACGCAATCCTGTTAATAATACTCTTGCCCGGTTTTACAAAAGGACAATCAATATTGGCAAAGAAGTATGTCGATGACAAAATTAATGAATTAACTTATCTAAAATTTACTACAAATAACACATTTGAGTATCATTACTTATATGACGTTAGTTCAGACTTTGCAACAGGTCGTTACAAGCTAAAGCTTGACACTATTTTTTTAAAATATGACAAGGACACTACGATTTCGAAAGTTGAAAAAGCATTCTCATCAGGTGCTGACCGGTTAAGAGTAGACACTTTGATATTAAAAGGATATAAACTTTATGAAGTTAAAAATGGCATAAGCTTAGCATATGCAAAACCACTTAGTGCCCATCACAAGGTTCCTAAGAGCTGGCATTGGAAAAGGAAATATATTTTGTTTGGCCCTTATCAATCTACAAGGTCAAGTAGATATTATATGATTGATTCATCATATGCTGGCTGGAATATACACCGTAATTAACGGCAGGCCCAAACTAATATTAGATTAGTGAAAAACTGGATCAATTTATAATAATTGGTAATCTGTGAAAATTTTTGTAACCGCATTTCGGGCTATCCCTACAAAACTCTATATGAATTGCAGCTTTTATATAAGAATCTATCCCCTGTTCTGCTTGTTTTCTGTCGCCTTACTTTTAACCGCTTGTAAAGCCCATATTGATAAGCGCATAACAAAGGTCGAGTTTGCAAAAAGCTTATGTTTCTTACCTTGCGATGCCGTAGCTGTAAGCATAGATAGTTCGCTTAACTTCGAATATTACATTGACAGTTCTTATATAAAGCATCGAAAATCAAGGGCATATTATACTGGTAAAGTAAGCAGGGTATTCTGGAATGAATTAACCGAAAAGCTGGAACAGATGGATTACAGCAACCTTGATACTACAAAGAAAATATTCCCAAGCGACCTTCGACATAGAGAGCTTAAAGTATACTTCAATCACAGAAGTATAAGAGTTGAAACTGTCGATGGTGATGATAGCCAAGAGGGGAAATTACATCACTGGCTTGATAGTGCATACAAACATGTTAAGTTAAAGTTGGCGAAGGATACAATCCATTTTGGCACAACAGTACAACTTGATCCGAGAATCAAACATTTCGACACCCGGTAGTATTTTCCGTTAACAACTGGGCCAACATCAAAACAACTAATTAATCAACAATCACGACAGTATGGATAGCATGGGACACTGGGGTCAGAAGTTAGAATCTTCTCACCCCAACTTAAAAAATTAAGGCTTTATGAACATTATTCATAAAGCCTTCTTCTTTGATACAACGTGGATGCAATAATCAGCTGGTTTTTTAACCAGTGGGGGTTGATTAAAAGGGGCAACCACATTAACCAAAGGTAAACAGGGGTAAGTAATATACTACGAGCAGAAACTCACACCTGGGAATCGGCTAATACGAGCTTTTTCGAGCTTTTACTATGCTGATAGGGCCGTTCGTACTGTTCGTAAAATTGCTTTTTATTGTCTTTATAATGGCTAATAGCGCCCATCCAGCTCATTAATTTGATATAATACCAGGCAAGGTCAACCTGGTGCGGCTTAAAACCACTCCTGGCACTTTTGGGGAACAAATGGTGATTGTTATGCCATTCGCCGGCTACAAAACCGGGCCACAGCTGGTTAATTGATTTATCCTTTTTACTATAGTCGGTACCCTCATGTTGTTTGTCTTTACCCTTTGCGTGGCCTTCATAATTAAATGTACGTACCCCCACCGCCCAGAATGCGGCAGCGCCAAATAAGCTGAAAGCCAGGGCATGGCCACCTGTTAAATAAAAAACCGCGTACCAGAAAGACCAGTTCAGGATCCACGACATAACCGCGCGCCCGGGGTTTACATACGAGCCCCAGTGCTGGTATTGCGCGTAGGTGTTTGCCTTTACACCGGTATGTTTCATCAATTGTTTAACCCGGTTGTAGTCGCCTTCATTCAGGTATTTGGCAATTGGCTGGTGATTTACATCGGCCAAAAAGCAATATAAAAACCCGGCCTGGGCGTTGTAAGGGTCGCCGGGCTGATCGGATTTGGAATGATGCACATGGTGCGATATTACATATATCTCTTCGGGGATAACGCTGAGGGTTAGGTTCTGCGTTATAAAGCGCCAGAATTTATTGCTAAAAGTATAGGCCCCATGGGTACAGTAACGATGATGCCAGATGGTGCCATGCGTACCCATAATGATCATTCCATAAACAAAGGCCGCCGGTATTGTCCACCAGTTTAAAAAATAAATGATGAAGAGCACAAAAAACGGTACCAGGCACAAAACCTTCAGCCAGCTAAAAAATGGCAACCAGTTTTTACGGTTTTTAATGGGGTTTAACCTCGAAAAAAACTCGGTTAACATTTGTAACACAGTCGGTTTTATCAAGGCCCCCTGTGCGTCCTTCCACCCGTATGAAGGGGTTTGCAATACATAATCTAAAAAAGGCATCGGCTAAAAAATTTAATAGTGATCGGCTTGGATAAAAACTGGTAATTATTTAAGATCGTTGCCGTTTTGGATTAAAGGCAATGAGGTATTGTATTTGGTTTTTTATAATTGTTTTAGTGTCCCACGTTTTTTCCTGGTCGGGTTGTGCCAGGATTAACTTTTCTTTAATCAGCTCAAATAACTCTGCCAATTGCTCGGGTAAAACTTTTACCGAAATGGTGGGGTAATATTTCTTTTCCATGGCAGATCTTTCATCATCTGTGGCTAAGCTTACCTCCCAGGCTTCTTCTGTTTTAAACCAATGTTCTTTGGCGCTATTGCTTAGGTCAAATAAAAACATGTTGGCCTGCAATTCAACTGTTTGGCCGGCCATGTTAGTTGTGTGTTTTATTGGTAGATACGACCTCGGTTTTAGACGCCTGATAATCAGACATCGTTTTTTTGCCGTTTGTGGCTGGCCCTTTTTTGTGGGCTTTACTGCCTTTATCTTTACTCATTGTTTTGTTGTTTAATGTTAATTGATAATCCGTGAGGGCTGATTACGCTATAAGCGCGTAAAATTTAAATCGCTTTACGGAGTTTAATAATCCGCATCCAGTGCATCAGCTTCATAACCGGGTAAACCGGGTCTATCTCAAACCATTTTTTTCCGAAGTTGGCGCTATTGGGGTGTTTGTGGTGATTGTTTTGAAACAGTTCGCCCAGCATCAGGAAGTCGAAAGGTGTGGTGTTTTTTGATTTGTCTTTATTGTCGAAATTAGTATAGCCATATTTATGCCCGCACCAGTTTACAATTGCGCCATGAATTGGCCCCATCAAAAAATGGATGGGCAACAGCAGGAACATCCACCAGTGGGCGGCAAAAAAAATGTAAAAGCAGGTGTAAGCGGCGCCAAACAGCAGCCTGGATAGTATCGAAGAACCCATCCTGTCAATCAGCGGCCATTCAGGGTAGTTACCGGCAAAGCGGGCTTCGGGGTTCTTTACTCTTTGCAGGTGATCGCCAAATGTTTTAAAGGTGGCCTTTGTCATCTGGAAAATATCCGTAAAAAAATGGGGCGAATGCGGGTCCTTTGCCGTATCGCTGTAAGCATGGTGTTCCCTGTGCATTAAAGCGTAGGCCCGGGGATTTAAAAAGGAAGCTCCTTCAAATAGGTAGGCCATAATATAAAAAACGCGTTCCCAGAATTTGTTCGTGGTGAACATACGGTGAGAGGCGTAGCGGTGTTGGAAAAAAGTTTGAAAAAACAGTGACAAGAACCAGTGCGCAATAAAAAAAATCAGGATCAGCATAAAAATAGAATTAATAGCAGGTACTAAATACGGTATAATGCAAGCATGGTAGCCCCCTTAAAGGGATCGTGCCTGTTGGATGCGGTGTAAACAGATGACGTTTTGTTCTCTGTGGCCTGAATCTGCCTGATGAGATGCAAGCTTAAAATTTAAGAAGCGCTTGCGGTCAACGGGAAAAATGTTTTGGTTTAAAACCCAAAACGGCAGGTACTTTATAGTAAATCTTAAAAGACTATATTATAATAACCTTTAATTAAGCAATTTGTTATTTAATTTAAAATGTTTTTTTTCGCCGGCCGGCAATACCATCCACAAGGCTTTCTATCGATAGATATATTCTATTCGTCGATACTTGGTCTTTTTTAAAGGGTGTTATAGTAGGTTTGTAATGCAAATCGGGGCTTCTCCCCCATTGTGATAAGGTTTAGGTAGAAGCCTCCGCGCTGCGAGAGCAAGGAGGCTTTATTTATTTTAAAGCCACAGCCAAACCAGCTATTACTCCAACCCGAATGAAAAGCGCCTCTATTGAGTAAAAAAATCCGAAATACTATAAACAGGAGATAAATTGTAATTGAAGGGCCCTAATTTTAGGTTCGGCGCCAGGTATTATTATATTAGTTGGGATCTAATATCTGAAATGAGTTTGCAGCGCATATTTGCTGCTTAATCCTGCCTACATTCTGAACCTTAAAGAAACCGATCTTCCTAAAGCCTGTGCCAGTTCGGGGTCAATTAACGGGCCGTCGCCTTGCTGTACCCATACACTACGCTCATCTTTTTGAAGGGTGATTTTTTCGCCATTCAATAAAATTTCAAGCTCGCTGGTCGTCTTGTTTATCGGCGATGTATTGATCTGATACACGTGGTCGGTATCATTATATGTTATTCTTAGTGGCAGTCCCATCTTTGTCTTCTCTCCGGGTAAATATACAAATCCAATACCCTAAAAATACAAAAAGATGTGACAAACCTCACCATATAGTTGTAAGTTGTTAATTTTAAGCACGTTAAACTAAAAATGAATTTGTGTCTTATCAGGCAGCAAGCTGATATTTAACCTTATCTAACAGGTTATTTATACCAAATGGTTTGTGCAGCACATCGTCAGGAGCGCCTTTTGGGGATAGTGAGTCGTCAATATCATCACTGCTGGAGCAGATGATTACAGGCAGGGTTTGCGTATCCCTGTTCAACTTTATCAGCTTGCATATATCGCGGCCATTCATACCCGAAAACAAACCATCAAGTATCACCAGGTCTGGATGGGTAGTCCTGATATTGTTCAGGATGTTATGCCAGTCGTTATATGATACCACATCGTAACCATTGCTGCTTAAAATGTAGGTCATTACATCAATCATCAACTCGTCGTCATCTACTATCAATATTTTCTTTGCCATGATCTTTTCCAACCTTGCCTGGTAATGTTGTACAAAGGGCATGCCATTGATTAACTTACAGTTAAACCATTTTGCCAGCCTGTGTAAAGTTGTAGGGTTTAGGATAGTATTTAATACAATTAACAACAAATACAGTTGAATTTTGGGACTTAAACAGATCAGTTTTATTACATTTGACTGAATAAACCAGATTTAGCTGAGCATAATGGATATTGTTAATATAAAGAAACTGGCTAAGGAGCTCAATATATCTACTTCAACTATTTCGAGGGCATTTAATGGCAGCCCGGATATTAATAAAAACACCAAGGAGCGGATCCTGGCCTTTGCCAAAGAGCATAACTTTTTACCCAACCACTACGCCAGTAATTTAAGGGACAAAAAAACCCGCACACTGGCGGTAATAATTCCTGAAATTGCCAACGACTTTTTCTCGCAAGCTATAAACGGTATTGAGGAGGTTGCCCGTAAAAAAGGTTTTTACATTTTGCTTTACCGTACGGATGATATTTTCGAAAAGGAAGTATCGTTTGTAAATTATTTAAACAACGGCAAGGTTGATGGCATCATCATGTCGGTATCGGGCGAGGCTAATGACCACAATTACCTGCGCCAGCTGGAATCAAAAAATGTTCCTGTTGTATTTTTTGACAGGGTTTATGAAGATATTGACGCTGCTAAAGTAACTACCAACGATTATGACAGCAGCTTTGCTGCTACCGAGCACCTGCTGGAAACCGGTTGCTGCAAAGTGGCATACCTGGTGATAAATAAAAACATATCAATAGGGCAGGTGCGGATGCAGGGTTATATGGATGCTTTAAAAAAGCACGATATCGCTTTTGATGACGAGCTTGTAATAGACTGCAGCAACGACGAAAAGGTAAACTATAAGGTATTGACCCGCGTACTCCAGGAAATTAAGCCAGATGGTATTTTCAGCTCGGTTGAACGTTTGGCCTTTGCTACTTACTATGTGTGCAACGACCTGGGGATTTCTATTCCCGGGGATCTCAAGATGATCAGCTTCTCGAGCCTTGGTATAGCACCGTTGTTAAGCCCGGCACTATCAACCATTACACAACCCGCCTATGAAATGGGTATTAAAGCCGCTACCCTGCTGTTTGAGGCCCTGGAGCAAAAAAATGCGTCAAACCATAAACGGCACGTGGTTTTAAAATCGAAGCTGTTTATCAGAAAAAGTTCGGGCGGGGAATAGAGAGTAGTTAATTAAGTGAGTGGTAAAGTATCAGAAAATGAACCCAATCAACCACTCACCTAATCAACTATTCACCAATTAAACGTGAATAAACAACTCACTTTTCGGCCGGCGTACTTTGATCATTTTGCTGTAAACATCATCGTCGGCACGGAAACCAACTGCGGCGATAACGGAGGTTGTTAATCCTTTTTCTTTAAGGCCTAAGATCTCATCAAATTGCGCTGCATCAAAACCTTCCATGGGCGCTGCATCGATGCCCAATTCGGCTGCTTCTGAAACCAATACACCCAAAGCGATATATGTTTGCCTGTGCGACCAAGCCAGTTTCTGCTCATCGGTACGACTGCTTAATGTGCTTAAAACCATTTGTTCAAAACCTTCAAGGCTTGTGCGTTCAACGCTACGGGTATCGGCAACAAGATCTATGAATTTTTTGCCAAAGGCTTCGTCTAATGTTGTTAACGACGCAAAAACAAATAATGCGGAAGCATCGGTGATCTGGGCCTGGTTATAACCGGCTGCACGCAGCTTTTCCCTCGTTGCTGCATCCTGAACAACAATAACTTTAAATGATTGCAGGCCTAATGATGATGGGGCCAGTTGTATTGCACTTTGTAACTGATCTAACTGTTCGGTGCTTATTTTTTTTGATGGGTCGAATTTTTTAATTGCGGCCCTTTTTTGTAATTTTTCTACTAATGACATCATTCTTCAATTGCTCAAACAAAAATAGATGTTTGAACATTCAATTTGGTCATGCCATCGTAAACTAAAGTTTGGCTTTATCTTTTAGCTCCTGTTCCTTGTCTTTGGCTTCTTGTTTAAGCCTGCGTTTTTCAACACGGATATCCTTACGGGTTTTACCTGCGGTATCAATGTGGTCTATGCGGTTCTTATAATCCTGTTTAAGCGCTTCAATTTGCTCATTTAGTTTTTCTTTAGCGGTCTTTTCTTTTTCTTCCTGCTTTTGACTGGTTGTATCTTTTTTACCAAATAAGCGTTGGAAAAAATTCGGCTTTTTAGTCGGCTCTTCTATTACAGGCAGTATTTCATTGTCATCCCCCCCCTGTTTCATCAGGCTATCAGCTTTTGCTGTATCAATAGGTACAATGGTTTGCCTTAAACCCTCCCTCAGGCGTACTCCGTAAAAGCCATAGGCGCTGGTATCCCGCTGCGTAAGTCCTTTACCGGCCATTAATCTGCCTATCAGGTTAAAGTAGCCATGCAGCCCGGGGCGCAGCGTTCCGTCGGGCTGAAAGGCATATAATCCGCCTTTAGGGTACGGAACAATACTGGCCAGGTAAATACTTTCGCCGAGGTTAAGTTCTGATGGCGACTTGCCAAAGTAAAAATGCGAGGCCTCAGATATACCGTATATATTACGGCCCCATTCAATAATGTTCAGATAAACCTCCAGCATCCGGTTTTTAGTCATGATGCGGTTATTTTCTATCATCCACACAATCAGGATCTCTTCAATTTTTCGCGCAAGCGTTTTTTCGCGGCTTAAAAAAGCGTTTTTAACCAGCTGCATCGAAATTCCGCTACCGCCACGTTTAAATTTTTTAGTCTTAAAGTCGGTAACCAGCGATTTACGGAATGCCTCCTCAACAAAGCCATGGTTGGTATAAAAGGACGGATCTTCGGCCGTCATCACCGCATTGCGAAGATTGGGAGCAATTTCATTAAGAGGAGTAAACTCCGGGTTTTCCGGCCCAATGAGGTGTGGTGCCATCGGTTTGCCTTTTTCGTAAGGGGTGTGTACAAACGTACTGTTCAGCTTTGATAGATCTGTTTTGCCATATTTCACAATCCGGAAACCATTTTTATCCAGCCGCGAATCAAACTGCAAATCATCTGGTTTTGATGAATCCATATAAAAGTTCATGGCATAGTTTAATTTGCCTATAACCTGTATCCCATCCAAAGCATCAAACATCCCATGGGGGAAAGCATCAAAAATATCAGTAGCGTTTAGCCAGCCCGTATTCATTTTGAGCTCGTAAATTTTAACCGGCTTAAGGGTATATTTAAGATATGGCCTGGCTGTTAGCTTTTTAATATGTATCATAGACGAGCTATCAACAGATACATAATTACTGCCCACAAAAACGTTGGCATCAATGGCTGCATCCGGGAACACGATGTCGCCCGATGAGAGTGCCGGGTGGTTTAGCAACAAATTATGAACCGCCCACGAACCGTATATTTTTGTTTCGCCGCCGCTGTGCTCAACTTTGGTTAATTTGGTGCTTATGGTATCAAAATTTATCTTAAGCCCCAGCTTTTTCTGGATGATGGGCAGTTCTACTTTTGCACCGTCTGCATAAAGTTTTACATCTATATTTTTATCTGAGGGGTGCATTTTGCCATCCATATGCCAGGTTGCCGCGCCATTATCAACATCAATTGTTGATGTAAGATCCCCGTCTTTGATGGTCGCGGTTTTTGCAAGCAGTTTTACCTTGTTGCTATCATCCTTAAAACTTATGGAAAAATTATTAAGCGTTAAGTTATCCGGGATCTTGTACAACAACTCGTTAACCAGGTTGTTGGCAAGCTGGCTCAGGTCTACTTTATGTGTTGATGTGGTATCTCTTTTCTTTTTAAACAGGAAATCGAAGTTTTTCACCCCTTTTATATTGGTTAGGTTGATAAAACCATCCTGTAATAAAACATCAGATAATTTAATATCGCCCACAATTAGCGGCAATAGTTTAACACTTACCACAAAGTTTTTAATATTAAGCAGGCTGTCGCGCTGCTCGGGCACTATGCTAACATCTGAAAAAGACACCGTGCTGGTACCCGTAAAATGGGCCGAGCCTATTTTTACATCTAAATTATAATCGCGCTTTGCTTTTGCTGTAGCTTTGCCAATAGCCGCCTGAAGCAGGGCTTCGCGTTTTGACCAGGCGATATAACAGCCAGTAAGCAATATAATAAATAAGGGAATAAGGATAAATGCGGTTATGCGTATGTATTTAGGGTTGAGGCGCTTCATGAGTAAATTTTTCCAAAACTAAACTAATTCTTATCCCCTCCAAACGGTTGTTTCTGTAAATTGTTTCCTTAACAAACATAAATCAACCACCTGTTTTTATAAATTTGCCCGTAATAATATGATAATCACTAAAGAACAAGTTTTACAAGCACTGGGTAATGTTGAAGAACCAGACCTGAAAAAAGACCTGGTTACCCTCAACATGATACAGGATATACATATTGAGGGCAACAACATTAGCTTTTCGGTTATATTAACCACACCGGCGTGTCCGCTAAAAGCGTTAATAGAAAATGCCTGCCGTAATGCCATCAGCTATTTTATAAGTAAAGATGCAGTGGTAAGCATCAACATGACATCGCACGTTACTACGCAAAAAAACACCGGCGTACCGGGAGTTAAAAATATTATTGCAGTAGCATCGGGCAAAGGCGGCGTGGGTAAATCAACAGTAGCGGTAAACCTTGCCCTTGGCCTTGCATATTCGGGCGCTAAAGTAGGGTTGATAGATGCGGATATCTATGGCCCGTCGATCCCCATCATGTTCGGGCTTGAGGGCGTTCGCCCGCAGGCCAGCGTTGTGGATGGCAAAACCCGGATTGAGCCCATTGAGAAATATGGTATTAAACTATTATCAATCGGTTTCTTTACCGACCCTAACCAGCCCGTGCCCTGGCGTGGGCCAATGGTATCAACGGCTGTAAAACAATTATTTAATGATGCCGATTGGGGCGAACTGGATTACCTGGTGATCGATCTTCCGCCCGGAACTGGCGACATCCACATCACTGTTACGCAAACCTTCCCGGTTACCGGTGCTGTTATTGTAACAACGCCGCAAAACGTAGCGCTGGCGGATGCTAAAAAGGGAATAGGCATGTTTATGATGCCGGCCATTAATGTGCCGATACTGGGTGTGGTTGAAAACATGTCGTACTTTACTCCGGCCGAACTTCCGGATAACAAGTATTACATTTTTGGCAAGGGGGGCGGGCAAAAGCTTGCTCAGCAACTGGATGTTCCGTTTTTAGGAGAGATCCCGCTGATTAAAAGCATCAGTGATTCCGGCGATTCCGGCACTCCTGCTATATTGGAAGAAAACGGCGCGATGACCGCTGCTTTTATAAATATGGCACAACGTGTGGCCCAGCAGGTAGCCATTTCAAATTTTGATAAGAGCCTGGAAAAAAAAGTTGAGGCATAAAATTTAGGGCCGGGAGCCAGGGGGCAACCAAACATCGTACTAACATAAAAAGAGAATATTTTCGTTGATGTTATAGCAACATCCGGGCAAAATATTGGAACATAGAATATTGTAAATTATTAATAACTTTACTGTAGTTATAAATTAGTAAAAATGAGTTTATTAAGTCAGGTTGAAGCAGCTTTAGATACAATTCGTCCGTATTTAGAGGCTGATGGCGGGAATGTTTCTGTTGAAGAAATCACCTCTGAAGGGGTTGTTAAATTAAAATTGCTTGGCTCATGCGGGTCATGCCCAATGAGCATCATGACCCTTAAAGCCGGTATTGAGGAAGCCATTAAAAAGGCTGTGCCCGAGGTTACCTCAATTGAAGCAATAAACCTTACGGATATTGACGATCCAAACGCGGTACTGCCAGAAAATTTAAGATAGGTGTTAAGAATTGTTAAATACAGGTTATATTTACTGTATTAACGTATTTTTGAGCAACATTTTGAAACCTTTTCCCTTGTATTGAAGGTAAATAAACAGCGGAAAAGCGACAGGTATATGAAATATTTGGTTTTTATATTTTTATTATTTGCATCGGCTGCCACGTTTGCGCAAAGTCACGAGGAACGACCGGTTGTGCAATTTACTGGTATAGTTCATAATGCCGATAGTGCAAAGGTGATTGTTCCTTATGTTACCATCACCAACACGTCGTTCCACAACCAGGTTAACTTAAGCAATTACAAAGGCTATTTTTCTTTTGTAGCACATGAACAGGATACCTTGCGCTTTACTTGTGTAGGTTACGGACAAGTCACGGTTGTAATTCCGGCCAACCTGCCCGGTAAAAGTTATACGCTGCAGGTTAGCATAAAGCCACAAATTATTAACCTGCCGGCATTTCATGTATTTCCGTGGGCCACTACAGATGAATTCAAGAAAGATTTTTTAGCAATAAAACTGGCGGATGATGACCTGGAGATAGCCCGCAAAAATATTAGTAAAGCATCTCTTAGCGCATTGTTTAATACCCTTCCTCGGGATGCGCAGGAAATTCAATCGGCAAATGCACAAAGCATGCACACCAGCATCCTCAACTCGCATTCATTAACGCCCAACCCCTTACTAAACCCACTTGCCTGGGGAAGCCTGATCAAACAGATCTCGGACGCGGATAGCAAATAGTGGTGAGTGGACAGTTTTGAATAGTGCGTTTGCTAATCTTACTATGTTTATAGTAAACTTGAAGGCGAAGGAAGATCGTGGTTTTTCCACTCACTATTACCCGCTCCCTACTGACTATCTCCCCTTTTTTGCAGCCGGGAACTTCATTTTATAATCAACATTAACTATTCCTTTTGAAATGTCGTTCAGCCTTTTCTCAATAAGCCTTTTGCGCAGCGGGCTCAGCTTATCTGTAAATAATTTTCCTTCAATATGATCGTATTCATGCTGAATGATGCGGGCAGCCATGCCTTTAAAGGTTTCCTCATAATGTTTCCAGTCTTCATCGTAATACGAAATCCTGATTACCGATTTGCGATAAACATCCTCGCGGATATCCGGGATACTAAGGCAGCCCTCATTAAAACCCCATTCCTCGCCGCTTTCCTCTAAAATAACGGCATTAATGAATACCTTTTTAAAATCTTTCAGCTCCGGCTCTTCATCATCAAAAACAGTTGCATCCACCACAAATAAACGCATAGACATACCCACTTGCGGCGCTGCCAGGCCAACCCCACGGGCGCCGTACATAGTCTCAAACATGTTGTTCACAAGCTCTTTTATATGTGGATATTCGTCCGACTCAATAGCAGTGGCTTTTTTTCTTAAAACAGGATCTCCGTAGGCGATGATAGGGTACTTCATTTTGCAAAAATACAGGTTTATTGTTTAGGCTCAAATTTCAATGTAATTAAGCCGTCGTTGTCAAATATTTCATTGCTTATTTCCAGCAGTTGCGCGGCTGTTACCGCATTTATTTTGGCAAAAATCTCCTCTAAGGTTTCAATATGGTTAAAGTCGAGCAGGCTTTTGGCCATGGATATGATAAGGCTAAGCCGATTTTCCTCTGCCAATGCAATCTGGCCAATAAATTTTTGTTTGGCCTGGTGTAATAGCAAGGTGCCCAGCTTTTGCTCGCGCAGTTTTTTTAATTCTTTATGAACAAGCTTTGCGGCTTTATCAGCCTTTTCGGTGTCTGTTCCAAAATAAACAGAGAAAATGCCGGTATCAGTAAAAGGCGTATAGTTCGATTCGATGGTATAGGCAATGCCATACTTCTCACGGATCTCCAGGTTAAGCCGGCTACTCATTCCCATTCCGCCAAGCAGGTTGTTTAATAACAGCAACCCATTTTTGTACTGGTGCGATGAGGCGTAAGCCTGGTTGCCAATAATGCAATGGGTTTGGGAGATCGGCTTTTTAACTACAAATATCCCGCTTTTATTAGGTTGCGGTTTTATCCTGTTTTTGGAGGGTTGATGGGATTCAATGCTGCCAAGATATTTTTCGGCTAATTTAACAACCTTTTTAAAGTCATAATTACCATGCACAGCAAATATCATTTCGGATGTGCTGTAGTTGGCTTTAATGAAAGCGCGCACATCGCCGCTGTTCATCCGGCCAACGGTTTCGGGCGTGCCCAAAATGTTTTTGCCGATGGGCTCGTCTTTAAACAACAGTTCCTCAAAATCATCCTGGATAGCTTCTTCCGGCTGATCAAGGTATGAGGCAATCTCATCAAGGATTACACCGCGCTCCTTTTCCTGCTCATCCTCCGGGAAGGTGGAGTGGAACAGGATATCCTCAAACAGATCTATAGCACGTTCCAGGTGCTGGTTTAGCAGGGAAGCGTGGATACAGGTATATTCTTTGGTAGTATATGCGTTTAAATCGGCGCCTACCAATTCCAGCCGGTTTAATATTTGATTGGTGTTGCGCCTTTCGGTTTCCTTAAATAATAAGTGCTCAATAAAATGAGCAAGGCCCTCCTGCTGGTTGCCTTCATCGCGCGAGCCTGCGTTTACAATAAAGCAGCAATGCGTTACGGCAAAGGGCGATGGCTTAAACAAAATGCGGATGCCATTGGGTAAGGTATGGGCCTGGTAGTCGATCATATGGAAATGCAAAGATAGTGTTATATATGTTACAATTATTTTACGCACGATTTGTACGTGATTTTAGTACTTTAGTACACTAAAGTGACAAGCTTATAACGTTTAAAACCAGATACCCCTTAAAACACATCAATGAAAATTAAAATTGCCGACCTTGAGTTTGAGCCCCTTATTAACGCCGAAATTATTGAAGACCGCGTAAAAACTATTGGATTACAGATAAACGAAGATTTTAAACAAAGCGTTCCGGTTTTTGTAGGCGTGCTTAACGGCAGCTTTTTATTCATCGCCGACCTGATAAAACAAATAACCATTCCCTGCGAGATCTCCTTCACCAAGCTGGCCTCCTATTATGGCGGCACCACCAGCAAGCTTAAAATTCGCGACGATATAGACTTAATTTTAGATATAAAAGGCCGCGATGTGCTTATTATTGAGGATATTGTAGACACTGGCAACACTGTGCATTA
Organism: Mucilaginibacter sp. P5_A6; assembly: GCF_056400585.1. Lineage (NCBI taxonomy): Bacteria > Pseudomonadati > Bacteroidota > Sphingobacteriia > Sphingobacteriales > Sphingobacteriaceae > Mucilaginibacter > Mucilaginibacter sp. P5_A6. The sequence continues at coordinate 123,448 of NZ_JBFUKZ010000002.1, forward strand.
CCTGATAGACAAATTAAAACAACGCGAACCTGCATCCATAAAAGTGTGCTCGCTGTTACTTAAACCAGCAGCCCTGCTTAAAAATATAGATGAACTTAAATATGTAGGCTTTGAAATTGAGAACGAATTTGTGGTTGGTTACGGGTTAGATTATAAGGAAATGGGGCGGAATTTAGATGCGATTTATAAGAAGGTGTAGTTTAATTTCGGCGTTGAGAGATTTGATTTTGAATTTACATGTCTTAGGATAAACCACAGAGCATATTCATGAAAACTACGCTAAAAATTGTCGTCGGAATTACTCTTCTGGCGGCAATTTTTGTTTCGGTAAAAGGATATAATATTGTTATTCCGTTTTCTCAAGATGGCGATATACTTCCCTATTTTAAGTCTAAGGCCGGCGATACTGTAAACGTCTTTTCAAAATTCGATTTTACGAAAGATGAATGGATAGCATATATTGTTATATCATCATCAGACATTGTGGATCTTAACACCCAGATTCCTCATCGTACCTGCCTGAAAACAACCGATCGAAACCTTTTACAAAAAATGAAGCGTGAATGGCGATTTAGAATAACACAAGGCGATGTTGCAACCGTTGAAAGCACGTTTTACCTCTTAAAAAACGAAAAAACTGTGTTTCAATCGGGGATAGTTTTAGATATGCATAGCCAAGTCTTACAAAATTCAGTTTATGGCGAGATGTTACCTGTTGATAAAAATGCAATGATCAATACCTGTCGGGAATTTAAAAAAGTATATTGGCCCGTTGTCGCTTTTTAACCCGCTTTTTATTAAGCGTTCACCAACCCCGCCATCTCGTTCAAAAACAGCAATGCCTGGTCAATACTATGAACCCCCTCCACGCTCAGTCGCAGGGTATTTTTAACTTCCTTTAAATTGGTGCGGCGGGGATTGCCCTGCACAAAGGCCAGCACGTTATGAAACGCCTCTGTTTCAAAATAGGTTGATTGCTGGTCGGTAATGAAATAGCCCCGCAGTACATTTTTCTTTAACGAGATTTTTTCAAAGCCTATGGCTTTGCCCATCCATTGCAGGCGCATGGTGTTCAGCAGGTCATGTACCTGTGGCGGTATCGGTCCAAAACGGTCATGCAATTGCTGTTGAAAGGCAGATAACTCTATCTCCCTTTCCAGCTTGGAAAGTTCAGTGTACAGGTTATAGCGTTCGGCAATATTGGTTACATACTCATCCGGGATCAATATCTCCTGGTCGGTATCAATCTGGGTAAAAGAAATGTATGGTCTTGGCTTATCATCCGGGAACACGCCTTTAAACTCATCCTCCTTTAGTTCCTGAATGGCTTCGTCCAGGATCTTATGATACATCTCGAATCCGATCTCTGCAATAAAGCCACTTTGCTCGGCGCCCAAAAGGTTTCCGCTGCCGCGAATGTCCAGGTCGCGCATGGCTACGTTAAAGCCGCTGCCTAAGTCGCTAAACTCTTCAATGGCGCTCAGGCGCTTGCGGGCCTCGCTGGTGAGCGTTGATAATGGCGGGCTCAGCAGGTAGCAATATGCTTTTTTGTTGCTCCTGCCTACACGGCCGCGCATCTGGTGCAAATCACTGAGGCCAAACATATGGGCATAGTTGATAATAATGGTATTGGCATTCGGGATATCCAAACCAGCTTCGATGATGGTTGTAGCCACCAGTACATCGTATTCATGGTTTACAAATTTAAGCATCACATCTTCCAGCGCATCGCCTTCTAATTGTCCGTGAGCTATCCCGATGCGGGCTTTAGGCACCAGTTTACGGATCATCCCTCCTAATTGAGGCAGATCGGCAACCCGGTTATGGATAAAAAAGATTTGCCCATCGCGCTCTATCTCAAATTCAACAGCTTCTTTTATCAGCTTATCGTTAAATACATGCAGTTCGGTAACTACAGGCTGCCTGTTTGGCGGTGGGGTTGATATGATAGACAGATCGCGGGCTCCCATTAGTGAGAAATGCAGGGTACGCGGTATGGGTGTAGCGGTAAGCGTTAATGTATCTACATTGGCGCGCATTTGTTTCAGCTTTTCTTTTGTTGAAACACCAAACTTTTGCTCCTCGTCAATAATCATTAATCCCAGGTCTTTAAACTTCACATCCTTACTCACCAGGCGATGTGTGCCTATAATAATATCTACCTTGCCGTCCTTCAGTTTCTCTAAGGTATCCTTAATCTGCCTGCTGGTTTTAAACCGGTTAATATAATCGATATTGGCCGGGAATCCTTTGAGCCTGTCGGTAAATGTTTTGTAATGCTGGGCCGCCAATATAGTGGTAGGCACAAGTATGGCTACCTGCTTACTATCGGCAACGGCTTTAAACGCGGCACGAATAGCAACTTCGGTTTTACCAAAACCCACATCGCCGCAGATGAGCCTATCCATAGGATGCGGCGATTCCATATCCTTTTTAAAATCAGCCGTAGCTTTTTCCTGATCGGGTGTATCCTCGTAAAGAAACGATGCCTCTAACTCTGTTTGCAGGTAACTATCCGGCGAAAAGGAATTACCATGCTGGGCTTTGCGCAGGGCGTAAAGCTTTATCAGGTCACGGGCAATGTCTTTAACTTTTTTTTTTGTGGTTTTCTTGAGGCGCTCCCAGGTATCGGTACCCAGTTTGTTCATTTTGGGTATGGTACCCTCCTTGCCGCTGTATTTTGAAATACGGTTAAGCGAGTTGATGTTTACGTATAGCAGGTCGTTATCAGCATAAATAAGGCGGATCATTTCCTGCTGCTTGCCATTAACCTCCACTTTTTCCAGGCCGGCATATTTGCCTATGCCGTGGTCAATATGAGTTACGTAATCGCCTGGCTTAAGGTCGCGCAGTTCTTTCAGGGTAATAGCCTGCGAGCGCTGGTAACCTTTTTTGAGCTTATATTTATAATAGCGATCGAAGATCTGGTGATCGGTATAACAGGCCAGTTTTTGTTCATGATCAACAAAGCCTTCCCTTATCGAGATACTTATCGGCGTAAACTTTACCGTTTTATCAAGGTCATCCAAAATAGCATATAGCCTTTCTACCTGTCTTGAAGAATCGGTTAGAATAAAGTTTTCTATCTTCTCTGCCTCGTTATTTTTAAAGTTGTGGATAAGCAATGTAAAATCCTTATTAAAGGACGGCTGCGGGCGCAGATCAAAATTGATAGCAGCACTTGGCTGGTAAAAAAATTGCTTGCCAAACTCAACCACCGGGAAATCATGCAGTTGATCAGCAATCAGTTTTTCGTCGGTAAAACCAAATTTAGGGTCTATCCAATCCGGATTCTGCGTTTTTTCATCGGCCGATAATGCTTTCCACAAATTTGTTGCCTTTTTAAAGCCGGTTTGGATAATATCCAACGTAAACTGTACGTCTTTTATCCATACCTGCGTACCGGCATCCACATATTCTAACAGCGAGATATTACTTTCTGTTAAAAATTTTGATTGTACATTGGGCACAATAGTGATGCTTTTTACCTGCTCAACAGATAGCTGGCTCTCAATCTCAAATGTGCGGATAGACTCAATAAAATCGCCGAAGAACTCTACCCTATAAGGCAGATTATGCGAAAAAGAAAAAATATCCACAATACCGCCCCTTACAGAAAACTGGCCCGGTTCGTAAACAAAATCAACCCGGTCAAAATCATACTCAATTAAAAACTCATTAATAAAGTCGATGCTTAGCTTGTTGCCTACGGCAATCTCCAGGGTGTTTTTCTCAAGCGATGCGCGGTCTATTACCTTTTCGGCAAGCGCTTCGGGATAAGTAACTATCAACTGGCCAAATTCAGACGAATGGTTAAGCTCGTTCAACACCTCGGCACGGGCAAGCACATTGCTGCTATCGGGCTGGGTAAATTCAAATGGTTTGCGGTATGATGATGGGAAAAGCAGTACTTCTTTGCCGGTAAGGTTCTCCAGGTCTGCCTGAAAATAACCGGCTTCTTCACGCTCGGGCAGTACAAACACCATATGCTTGTGCTGCAAAAAATACAATGCTACCGCCATGGCCGCATCACTCGATCCGACTAAACCACGAAGCTGTACCCTTGGATTTTTGGAAGCATTAAGCGCGGTGGCCAATGCTTTAATCCTGTCATCAGCTTTATATCTATCTAATATATCACGGATATTCAAAACTGCCGCAAATGTACGCAAAAAAGCCCTTTTAAATAAATCGATGTAATTTGTATAAAATATGCAAACAATATGCAGGCTTAATTACTTTTAAATTATAAATTCAAGTAATATTTTCCCTGAGTTCAACCTAAATTTTCAACTAAAATTAAATCATCATGAAGAATGCAATTGTATGGGGCGTTTTCATTGGCCTATTGAGTATTATCTGGATGTTTGTATCCCACGCCATGGGGGTAACTCCCGATAAAGACACCGTTGCTCCATTTGAATATTTTTCGTTCCTTATCCCTGCTACCGGGTTATTAATAGGTATCTGGAGCTATCGCAAAAACGATTGTAAAGGCCAGATGGGCTTTTTAGAAGCATTGGTACAAAGTTTTAAAATATTGATTGCCGGCGGTATAATAACTGTTTTTGGCGGCATATTGTATTTCAGCTATGTATCAACAGATAATACTTTGCGTGATTTTTCTGGCCGTATCTTCGGCGCACTGTTAGTTGGTGTATTATTGGCGTTTGCGGTATCTTTACTATTTATGAACAAATCCAACAAGGTTGATTAAACGGCTTTTTTCAAAATACTTTGAACTTGTTTTCTGGATAACGGCGATGTTGTGCCTGGCTTTTACGTCGCCGCAGGCTACATCGCATTTTACATTGTGCCCCTTAAAACTATTGGGCTTAACCTGGTGCCCCGGCTGTGGCCTGGGTCACTCTATTATTTATCTGTTCCACGGCCAGGTACTCAACTCCCTTCATGCCCATTGGCTGGGCGTACCTGCTGTGCTGATCATATTTTACAGGATCTTTGTATTGGGGAGGGATCGGTTTGTATCTAAACCGAAATTCCCTATGGCTTAACCATCAAAAATTACAATGCGGCAAGCTGTTTTATCACAAATGGAACGTTTTAGCAGATTTTAAGCAAAAATAACAGGGAGCAAGAACCCGCAAATACCACATCCAAAATTAAATTAATTTCCCGGGAAGAAAGACACGACGGTTGTGGTGTTAGAATTGTAAAAAAATATACCATTTGGTGTTAATATTATTACAAAACGCAATAAATTGTTGACAAAGCGAACTATATCAGTTACTTTTAAGTCCCCTAATTAATTGGTTATGATCCGCGTACGGTCCAAGAATGTACTATTGGTTGCTCCTGAAACATTTTCAGTTGAGCTTTCTCCTGATAATAAACAATTCCGGCACATCTCGGTAACAAGCCATATTTTTCCATCCATCCATGAGCAAAAGCCCAACGTGGTGATATTGGATTATGACCACCTTACCCACGACATAGAAAAAATATTACGGCGACTGCAATCAAACCCATCGTACAGCAACATAAAAATCTGCTGCTACAAAAGCAAGGAGCACACCAAAGTGGATGCCCTGCTAAAAGCCCTCGGTGTCGACCATATTTTTTATCCTGAAGATTTCAAAAAAACGGTTAAAGGCAACGGCATCGTTAATGCTTTTGCCAATATTTTCGACGCCTCTGTTCTGGCTTTGCTGGTAAAGCCCTCGAATTAGTAACGTTAATTACCTCATTTCACAAATCGAATACCGTATTTCATAATTTCATATTGTTGATCCTTTTTTTAGCCCTTAATTATTGCCATCGGCTTTTTCCTTAGCTACTTTTTCTTTCTCCTTTTGCGCCTTTTCCTGCACTTTTCTAATAGAATCCTGTTTGGCTTTTGCGGCTTTTTTCTTCTTGTTGAAGAAACCCTTCAGCAGGAAGTTGGATTGTGCAGCCTTCAGATCTTCATTTAGGGTACCGGTGGTAGCGTGTACGTTTTTCATGGTAGTTTGAGCCTGTTTTACAGTGCTCTCCAGGCTTTTTGACAAATTATCACTGTTCAACAACCTACCGATACTTCCTTTACCACTGTTAATCTTGCCTACAATTTCAGCCAGGCTTGCTGTCATTGTTTCCGCATTATCAGCTACCCTGGTAAGCTTGGTGATTATCCTGTCCACATCTACCGGGTTTATAGAGGTAAGCCTGCCCCCGTCTTGTATTTCCTGGTTGCTGGTTATGCCTCCGGGAGCTAAAACAACAAGCTTATCGCCCATTAAACCATCACTGCCAATGCTCAGTTTAGAGTCGGTTTTTATGAATTTTTTTACCTTTTCATTTAGCGTCAGGTCAACCCTTACCGAACTATCGGTTATGATGTTGATAGATTGTACCACACCAACGTTGATACCGGCAAAACGCACATTATTGCCAACCTGCAGACCATTCACATTCTTAAATGTTCCATAAACGTTAAATGTGGAATTAAACAACCCTTTTTGGTTGCCTATGAAAAATACAGCCAGTACCAATACCACCAATCCGGTGAAGGTGAACAGGCCAATTTTTATTTTTTGCGATGATGTGGTTCTCATGTTGTTTCGTTAAAAAAAGATCTTACAAGTTCGTTATCCGATTTTTGCAGCGCTGCCCAGGTGCCTTCGGCTATATATTCTCCGTTATCCATCACCATAATCCGGTCGGCTGTAATGCGGGCACATTCCAGGTCATGCGTAATAATAATAGATGATGTTTTATATTTTTTTTGCATATGGAGTATCAGCTCGCTGATCTCGCGCGATGTAATGGGATCTAATCCGGTAGTCGGCTCATCATACAGCATAATCTCGGGATGTACTATGAGCGTACGGGCCAGGCCAGCCCTTTTCCGCATTCCCCCCGACAGATCAGACGGCAACTTGTCGATCGAATCAAGCAATCCTACGCTCTCTAATACCTCTTCTACCTTTTTATCGATCTCGGCCTGGTTTTTAAGCTTAAGCACCCTTGTAAGCGGGAATTCGAGGTTCTCACGCACGGTCATACTGTCATACAATGCCCCACCCTGGAACAGGAAGCCGATTTTTACACGCAATTGCTTTAGCTCATCGTCGCTCATGCCGGCAACATCCTCGCCAAAAACATTCAGATCGCCACCATCGGGTTTTAGCATGCCAACCACACATTGTATGGTTACCGATTTTCCTTCGCCCGATCTGCCCAACACCACCACATTCTCACCCCGTTTCAAATCAAACGTTATATTTTTTAATACCTCTTTTTCGCCGAAGGATTTCTTTAAACCATTGGCATGTATAACCACCTCATCTTTAATGGCTGATGATTTTTTATTTGTTTCGATATTTTCTTTTCCCTTTGCCATCTTATCTGTAAAATAACAAACTGGTGATTTGAACGGCTATAGCATCAATAACAAAGATCCAGAGTGATGCCGTTACCACGGCTGAGTTTGCGGCGATACCTACGCTCTCGGTGCCCTTATTGGAGTGGTAGCCCTTATAACACCCTACAAAACCTATCGCGAAGCCAAAAAATACTGTTTTAACAAGTGCGGGTAAAAAATCGGTAAAATCAAGCGCACTAATGCATTTGTGAAAATAAAGAGAAAAGCTAATGCTATCGGTAATATTAAGAGCCAGGAAGCCCCCCAAAAGGCCGATAACATCCCCAATTACAGACAGCAGAGGAACCATTAGCGTTGTAGCTAAGATGCGTGTAACTACAAGGTATTGTATAGGATTTGCGCCGGATACCTCCATGGCGTCTATTTGCTCAGAAACTTTCATGCTGCCCAGTTCCGCACCTATACTGGAGGCTATTTTGCCGGCGCAGATAATAGCCGTAATTACCGGCCCCATTTCGCGGATAAAGGATACCGCGAGCGTTTTGGGTAACATACTTTCGGCCCCAAGCGCAACAAGAGATGGCCTTAACTGCAGGATTAGCACAAACCCCATGATGAAGGAGGTGATACCTACCAGCATCATGGAGCGATAACCAATTTCGTAGCATTGCCTCACAAACTCCGACCATTCAAAGCCGCCGACAAATATGTTTCTTAAAAACCTGCCGAAGAAAACGCACTGTTCACCAATATCCAGCATCCACTTTCGCCACCCGGTAATTACTTGTTCTGCCATGTGTTAGGTTAATAATTTGACAAATACAACAACGATTTATCAAAATGTTTTGCAGTTCAGGAAAATTCACCTTTAGGGGCCGGCTTGCAGGTTTATGACATTGGTACGTCAATGATCAGGTAACGGGAAAGTTCTTCGGTTTCAATTGTAAATGAACTGCTATCATAAACACCCATAGCGTCCCTTTTGTTTAAAATGGTACCATTTAATTTAGCTTTGCCATCCAACAGAAACACGTATGCACCGTTGCCGGGCGTTTTTATAACATAATTAAGAGGCTTCCCGGCTTCAAAAGTACCCATGCTAAAGGTAGCGTCCTGGTGCAGCCAAAGGGTGTTTTCTCCTTTATCCGGTGATACCATAACAGTTAATTCATTTAGTTTAAAGGCGTCTTTAAAGCTTTTTTGATCATATCTTGGCTGTACATTTCTTTCCTTTGGGAAAAGCCAGATCTGGAGCGTTTTAGCGGCATCCGTTGCCGAAGCATTGTATTCTGAATGATAAACTCCGGTACCGGCCGACATTACCTGCACATCACCGGCATTAATCACGCCTTTATTGCCCATATTGTCCTGGTGCTCCAATCCCCCTTCCAGCGGAATGGTTACTATCTCCATGTTATCGTGCGGATGCAAGCCAAAACCTTTACCCCCGGCTATAGTATCATCATTTAAAACCCTTAAAACACCAAAGTGCATTAGTTCGGGATTGTAATACGGCCCAAAGCTGAAAGAAAAGTTTGCTTTTAACCAGCCTATATCATTTTTGCCGCGTTTACTTTCGGCATAAAAAATTGTTTTCATTCTTATATCTCCATTTTATATGTTTAAACACACAATAGCCGTGCCAATGGATTTAAGTAGTTTAATCTCCCGCTAAAGACGCAAAGGCTTAAGTTGTCTATAAAGCCTCACGGCAATTTTTAACCAAAGCTTTATTAGCATGTTGGATGGTGAAAGCGCAAATTAAATCAACGGTCATTACGCCATCTTTGCGCCTTAGCGTCTTTGCGCGAAACGTTACTCTGCCGAAATTGCATTGATTTAATTATGTGTACTTTTGCAAAAAATTAAGTATCAATGGCAAATAAAGCTATTATTGCAGGTTCAACCGGACTTATTGGCAGTAAATTGCTCCACATTTTGCTGCGCGAACCTTTTTATGATGAAGTTTTAATCCTGGTGAGGAAAAAAATTGATCTTCAGCATAAAAAATTAAGACAGCAGGTGGTCGATTTTGACCAATTGGATAGCTATGCTTATGTTTTAAACGGCCATGCCGTATTCTGCTGTTTAGGCTCCACCAAGGCCAAAACGCCGGATCTGAATATTTATCGGAAGATAGATCATGATTATCCTGTACAGCTGGCACAATTAGCGCAAAAAAATGGCGTTAAGCAATATCATTTGGTATCTGTTATTGGTGCCGATGCAAAAGCGCCAAGCTTTTATATAAGGATGAAGGGTGAAACAGAAGCCGACGTTATAAACGTTGGTGTACCGGCTACCCATATCTACCAGCCTTCGCTATTAACCGGAGAAAGGCAGGAGAAACGCTTGATGGAAAAAATTGCTGGCGGACTTGCAAAAGTTATTGATCCCTTATTAATTGGCAGCTTAAAAAAATACAGGAGCATACCTGCCGAAACCGTGGCTATGGCCATGTACAAACAATCAACAAAAAACGAGGTGGGTGTATTTGTGTACCCATCTGACATAATAAAACAATTATCGTGAGTACTTATCTATCTGCCGAGAACCTTGGCCATCAATTTCATGACAACTGGTTATTTAAAAATATAACCATAGGCATTAACCGCGGCCGCAGGGTTGCGCTGGTTGGTGTTAACGGCGCCGGCAAATCAACTTTATTAAAACTGTTGGCCGGTTATATTAAACCAACCGAAGGCAAGGTTGTTCAGGCCAGGGATCTTAATATGGGCTACCTGGAGCAGGATCCTGGTTTTAAGGATGCTGTTACCATCAGCGATTATATTTTTCATGCTGATGATGTGCAGCAACAACTGATTCGTAAATACGAGGAGTTGCTGGAAAACGACCCTGATAATGCCAAAGCCATTGAAAAGATAATGGAGGAGATGAGCGAGGTTGATGCCTGGGAATACGAATACAAGATCAAAACCATTTTGGGCCGGTTGGATATCCATCACCTTAATCAGCCTATCAATACATTATCGGGCGGACAAAAGAAGCGCCTGGCATTGGCTAAGCTATTAATTGAAGACCCCGATATTTATATTTTAGATGAACCTACCAACCACCTGGATATTGATACCATTGAGTGGCTGGAGAAATTACTGACCGATGGCTCCAAAACCATATTGATGGTTACACACGACAGGTATTTCCTGGATAACGTTTGTAACGAGATATTGGAGATTGACCGGGGTAAGATAATACCCTACAATGGTAGTTATGGTTATTACCTGGAAAAGAAAGCCGAGCGTGATGCCGCGGATGATGCCGCGTTTCAAAAGAACAGCAATCTGCTGCGTAAGGAGCTGGAATGGATGCGCCGCCAGCCACAAGCCCGCGGAACCAAATCAAAAGCACGTATTGACGCTTATTATGACCTGGAAGATAAAACTAAGAGTGGTGGTATCCGTGAAAAAGTTGAACTAAGCGTTAAAACAGCGCGCCAGGGAAACAAGATCATGGAGATGGAACATCTTTATAAAGGCTTTAACGGCAACACCTATATAGATAACTTCAGCTATGTATTTAAAAAAGGAGATCGCATTGGTTTAGCCGGAAAGAATGGTACCGGCAAATCAACGTTGTTAAATTTAATAACAGGGGCTTTGCAACCCGACAAAGGAACTATTGTAAAAGGGGAAACTACTGTGATTGGTTATTTCCATCAATCGGGTATTGTTTTTAAGGATGATGAGCGGGTAATAGATATTGTAAAAAACGTTGCTGAGTTTATTACCATGGCCGATGGCAAAATGATCTCGGCATCTGCCCTGCTAACTTTATTCCTGTTTCCGCCTGCTAAGCAATATGGTTTTATATCCAAACTGAGCGGTGGCGAAAAGAAACGGTTACAGCTGATGAGCATCCTGATGAAGAACCCTAACTTCCTTATACTGGATGAGCCAACCAATGATTTGGATATTGACACACTAAACGTTTTAGAGGAGTTTTTAACCAACTATTCGGGTATATTGATGATGGTATCGCACGACAGGTATTTACTGGATAAGCTAACCGACCAGCTATTTATTATGGAAGGACAAGGCCAGGTACGCATCTACAATGGCAACTACTCGTCTTACAGGCTTGAGCAGGAAGAGGCCAAACAGCAAACCAAAAAAGGTGGGGTTGCGGCCGCTCCTACCCCTGCTCCCGCTGCTAAAAAAAGCAAGCTTAGCTTTAAAGAAGCAAAGGAACTGGAAACAACGGAAGCCGAAATTACAGCTATAGAAAACCAGATAAAAGATAAAACAGAGCAGTTAAACAAGGTAGGCATTGAGCTTGCAAAGCTTAACGAAATAATGGCGCAGATAGCTGAATTAAACAAAAAGCTTGATGATAAAAGCGCCCGATGGATTGAACTAACCGAATTAAAAGAAGCATAAATTGAAGGTGTCGGATATCATAGCATCAGTTGGTGTTATCATTTTACTGGTAGCATTTGTGCTTAATTTATTGAATAAACTATCAGCAGAAAGCAAGGCCTATAAACTGTTGAATTTTATTGGTGCAGGCACTTGCTGCTATGCATCATATATGGTGAGTTTTTACCCTTTTGTGGTATTAGAGGGCGTTTGGGGTACTGTAGCGCTGGTGTCATTATTAAAGGTTCCACGTGGAACATGAGTATAAATAGATAGCTTTGTAACTATAAAATGTAGATTAATCTATAAAAATCGACTTTTATAGGGGAATAATTACGGGTTTATCTACAATTATAAAACACGGCAATTTAGCCCGCTTCTGTAATGTTCCACGTGGAACATGGAAATAAATTAGGTACTGTTATTGGTCAAAACTTTGGCCGAGATCAACAGAAATAGAGAAGGATTTTGATTGTTCCACGTGGAACATGGAGGTATAAAATGTTTAAGAAATATAACGTTATTGTGGTTGGTGCCGGGCATGCGGGCTGTGAAGCTGCTGCTGCTGCCGCCAACCTGGGATCATCTGTTTTGCTCATTACCATGAACATGGGCGTGATTGCACAGATGAGTTGTAACCCCGCCATGGGCGGTGTTGCCAAGGGACAGATAGTGCGGGAGATTGATGCATTGGGCGGATATTCGGGAATTGTAACGGATAAAACATCCATCCAATTCAGGATGCTGAACCAGTCAAAAGGCCCTGCTATGTGGAGCCCAAGAGCACAAAGCGACCGCATGCGCTTTGCCGAAGAATGGCGTTTATCACTGGAAAGAACTACCAATGTCGACTTCTGGCAGGATACTGTTTCGTCCCTTTTAATTAAGGGAAATACCATTGCCGGCGTTCGCACGTCATTGGGTGTAGAGATAGAAGCCGACGCGGTGGTGCTTACAAACGGCACCTTTTTAAATGGCATCATCCACATAGGCGAAAAGAAATTTGGTGGTGGCCGCGCAGGTGAAAAATCGGCTACCGGCCTAACTGAACAACTATCGGAACTGGGTTTTGAGGCCGGCCGTATGAAGACCGGAACACCTCCCCGTATTGACGGACGGAGCCTTAATTATTCCTTGATGGAAGAGCAATGGGGCGATGAAGACCGGGGCAGATTCTCCTTTACCGATGTAGACATGATCAAAGAACAACGCTGTTGCTGGATCACCTACACCAATACAAACGTACACGAAACGTTGAAAGAAGGTTTCGAAAAATCGCCAATGTTTACCGGCCGAATTAAAGGATTGGGTCCGCGTTATTGCCCTTCCATTGAAGATAAGATCAACCGTTTTGCAGAGCGAGATCGTCACCAAATCTTCGTGGAACCGGAAGGCTTAAACACTGTAGAGATCTACGTAAATGGTTTCTCCACCTCCCTGCCCGAGGATGTACAATACAAAGCCCTTATCCAGATTCCCGGATTTGAGAAAGCTAAAATGTTTCGCCCGGGCTATGCCATCGAGTATGATTACTTCCCGCCTACTCAATTGGGTTTAACGTTAGAGACAAAACTGATCAGTAACCTATACTTTGCCGGGCAGATTAATGGTACTACCGGTTATGAAGAAGCGGCATCCCAGGGCTTCATTGCAGGTATCAACGCGCACCAAAAAATTAATGATAAACATGAGCTGATCCTGAAAAGATCGGAATCATACATCGGTGTTTTAATTGACGACCTGGTGACCAAAGGCACCGAAGAGCCTTACCGAATGTTCACCTCAAGAGCCGAGCATCGCTTATTGCTGCGCCAGGATAATGCAGATATCCGCCTGTCGCCAATGGGCCATGAATTAGGACTGATCAGCGATGAGCGTTTAGATAAGGTAAACCAAAAGATCAAAAACTCCGACGACATTGTATCCTATACCAGGACGAAGTCTATCGATCCATCAACAGTAAATACCTTACTTGATGAATTGGGTACCTCTGCCATATCGCAAGGCGCCAAACTTTTTAATTTGTTGAGCCGCCCGCAGGTTGGTTTTAATGACCTGAAAAAAGCGGATAGCGGACTGGAAGAATTATTATCGGCCTATGACAAAGAAACAATTGAGCAGGCTGAAATAAAAATTAAATATGAGAGTTACTTTATAAAAGAAATGGAGATTGTAGGCCGGATGAAAAAAATGGAAGACCGGGAAATCAATCCAAATTTTGATTATCATACTTTAGTTTCGTTATCGAAAGAAGCCCGCGAAAAACTGATGAAAATAAAACCGCGCACTTTGGGCCAGGCTTCGCGAATTTCGGGCGTATCGCCATCAGATATTTCGGTTTTGATGGTTCATGTATCAAGATAAAACGTAAAGCATTGATAATTAAATAATTATAAAATATCTTTTTAAATCAATTATTTCGGATTTTTAATAGTGGAGTTCATAAAAATATAAAAATCGTTTATATCGCCTAAAAACTATGTTAAATCAAAAACCGGCCAATTTTTACAATTTTCTCCTCTATATTTTTGTTGTTTTGCTGATTTCTGGCTGCGCTGCGCAACAACAGCCCCAGGGAGGCCCCCGCGACGTAACCCCGCCTGTTTTAGCGAAGGCGATACCGGCCAATAAAACACGAAACTTTGCTGCCAAACAAATTGACCTTGAATTTGACGAGTTTATAAAACTAACCAACCAGTACCAGGAAATTACCATGAGCCCCACCATGGAAAAACCGCCTGAGTACTCATCCAACAAAAAGAAGCTGAAGATAACTTTTAAAGACACGCTTCTTAAAAACACTACTTACGTTATCAACTTCGGAAAATCTATCCAGGATGTAAATGAAAGTAACGTGATGAAAAATTTCACCTACGTTTTTTCTACAGGTCCGCATATCGACTCGTTGAGTATCTCCGGATCCGTTACCAACACCGTTACCCAGGAAAAAGAAAAAGATATCACTGTTATGCTTTTCCCGGTAAAACAGGATACGCTGTTTGGCAAAAAGAAACCTTCCATTTTTACAACTACTGATTCTTCTGGTAATTTTAGTCTCAATAATTTACATGAAAATCAGTACCGCATCTATGCCTTGAARGAGGCCAGTCCGGATAAGATTTTTAATAACGATAATGAACTGGTAGCTTTTCTTAAAAAACCCATCAACCTTAAATCAGATACGCAAAATATCAAGTTAAACCTATTTAAACAATTCCCCGAAAAATTCAGGTTTGCCGAAAAACGTTTTGATGTAGATGGAAAAATGCTTTTTGTTTTTAACAAAGCTTTGTTAAAGCCGTCCTTAAAAGTTATTTACCCGGCTGATATCAACAATCAGAAATACGTAGAATTTAGCAAGACGAAAGATACAGCATCAGTATTTGTAAAATATATGAACTTCGATTCGATAAGGGTAGCTATTTATGATAATAACAAACCAGTTGATACCACCTACCTTTTAAAGAGCAAAAAAGAACTTTTTACCAGGATATTTAATTTCAAATACAATATATCAAACGACAAGCTAAAACCGGGCAACGACCTGGTAATAACGAGTAACCTGCCTATAGAAACGATAAATAACGCCCAGATCACGCTTAAAGAAGATTCTATTGGACTGGCAACGTCCGACTATACATTACAAAAAGATACGGGGAATAGTAAACACATTACCCTTAACTATAGATGGCGGCAAAACGCCAAATATGAACTTATATTTAACGAAGGGGCATTTACAGACATATATGGCACTAAAAACAAATATGCCGCAAAGAAATTTCAACCCGATAAACCCGAAAACTACAGCACCCTTACCGTTAAAGTTACTGTGCCGGATACATCAAAAGCCTACGTGGTTGAGCTGCTGAACGAACAAAAAGTTATACAGCAAAGCGACCCTATCACCAAAAGCAGAACTATAGTTTATAGAAACTATTTTACCGGAAAATACATGATACGCGTTGTTTATGATGAGAACCGGAATGGCAAATGGGACAGCGGAAATGTACATTTAAAAAAACAACCGGAAAACATCTGGATTAATGAAAAGGAGATCACCTTAAGACCCAACTGGGAGGCCGAGGAACCTATTACTGTACCCAAGGAACCTGCTACTCCTTAAACCAACCCGAGTACATGATGTAGTTTTTTGGAAGCTGCTTAAGCATCGCTATCTGTTCGTCTGTTAATGGTTTTATTTTTTTTGCAGGCGTTCCTGCATATAGAAACCCGCTTTCGCAAATGGTGTTTTCTAAAACAACTGAGCCTGCGCCAATGATCACAAATTCATTCACAACAGCATTATCCATCACAATAGCGCCCATACCAATCAGTACATGATCATGCAGTGTACAGCCGTGTACTAAAGCGTTATGGCCAATAGATATATTATTCCCTATATTGGTAGGTGCTTTTAAATAAGTAGCGTGTATTACTGCTCCATCCTGGATATTTGTGTTATCTCCTATTTTAATATAATGCACATCACCGCGGATAACTGCGTTGAACCATACAGAGCAGTTGCTGCCCATCACCACATCGCCCACAATAGAGGCGTTCTCGGCTATAAAACAATCTTCTCCCCAGATTGGGCTTTTATCTTTTACAGGTAATATCAGTGGCATATTAATTATTGAATTAATGAGTTATTGAATTATTGATTGCTATACTTTTTCTTTATGTTTGAAAGCAAATTTAAGCGGAAATAGCTCAGCTGGTAGAGCATCAGTTTCCCAAACTGAAGGCCGCGGGTTCGAATCCCGTTTTCCGCTCTAATCTAAAACCGTCATTGCGAGGAGGTACGACGAAGCAATCCCCTACTTACAGAGGAACCATGCTTGTCTGAGTTCCTGATCAGGAATTACTTTACTACTACGCTTTAACTTATACCGATTACGCTTTAACCAAACTCTCATACAAATCAATCCATTCCGGATTCAAGGCATTAATCAACTTAATTTTCTTATTCCTGCTCCCACCTTTTAGCAATTTCTCAGCTGCTATAGCTTCTTCAATATGGGCATACGATTCATAATAAACCAGCTTATTGCAATTGTACTTCGCAGAAAAGCTATCAGGGTAATTTCTATTTTTATGCTCCCAAATCCTACTTATTATATCCGAAGTTACGCCGATGTATAGCACCGAATGCGTCATATTAGTAACTATATAAATGTGCCCTCCTCTGCCCATAATCATTACTCATTTATCATGACGTTGACTTTGCATATCGGGGATTGCTTCGTCGTACCTCCTCGCAATGACGGGAGTGTAAAGTAAAGAAATCTTCCCATTCCTAAAACACCGTATCCTTCACTTCCTCTGCATGCACAGGATAATCCGTAGTATAATGCAATCCCCTGCTCTCTTTGCGTAACATAGCCGATTTTACTACAATAAATGATACCTGGATTAAATTACGTAGCTCGCAAAGTTTTACGGATAGCTTGGTTTTTTTGTAGAAAGACTCTGTTTCTTCGTACAATAAGCCCAACCTGCGCATGGCCCTTTCCAGCCTGAAATCAGACCGTACAATGCCCACATAGTCATTCATCAGCTTCTGCATCTCGCGTACGTTGTGTGTAACCAGGATATCTTCATTTGATAGTTGTACACCGTGCTCATCCCAATCAGGTATGTTACCAGGTATCACAAAATCATTAAATTTACTGATAGCATCCTCATAAATCCTGTGTGCAAACACCAAAGCTTCTAATAACGAATTGGAAGCCAGCCTATTAGCTCCATGCAAACCAGTTGATGAGCACTCACCACAGGCATATAACCTTAATATAGACGATTGGCCAACATGATCAACCATTACACCACCGCACATATAATGACAGGCCGGCGCCACAGGGATCATATCCTTGGTCATATCGATACCAATCTCCAGGCATTTGGCATATATATTAGGGAAATGATTTAAAATGTCTTTTTTACTCCTGTGCCTGATATCCAGGTAAACAAAATCCTCCCCCGATTTTTTAATCTCGGCATCAATAGCCCTTGCTGTTATATCCCTTGGTGCCAATGATTTACGCGGATCATACTCCTGCATAAACTCTTCTCCATTGGTACGTTTTAATATTCCCCCGAAACCACGCACAGCTTCAGATATCAGGAAAGAAGGATATTCGCCCGGGTTATATAAAGCGGTAGGATGAAACTGGATAAATTCCATATTACGCACCTTACCTTTTGCCCTGTACACCATGGCAATTCCATCGCCGGTAGCAATAGTTGGGTTGGTAGTAATTGAATAAATATGCCCGGCGCCGCCTGATGCCATTACAGTAACCTTAGATAATATCTTTTCAACAACATTACTTTCGGTGTTAAAAGCATAAATACCATAACAGGTAATATCCGTACTCGATTTACCCACCAGCTCACCTAAATGATGCTGGGTGATCAGATCGACAGCAAAATAATGGGTTAAGATCTCGATGTTTGGATTCTTGTGGATCTCTTCCAATAACGAACGTTCAATCTCCAGCCCGGTTACATCCTTATAATGTAATACCCTGAATTCGGAGTGGCCGCCTTCTTTTGCAAGGTCATAAAACCCTTCGTTTGTTTTATCAAAATTGGTTCCGTAATCAATAATCTCGTTAATTCTTTCCGGGCCTTCTTTTACAACTGCTTCCACAACTTCCCGGTCGCAAAGGCCATCGCCGCTAATTAAAGTGTCTTCTATGTGTTTTTCAAAAGAATCTTCCTTTTTATCCACAACTACCGCAACACCACCCTGGGCATACTTAGTGTTGGATTCATCTTCGTTTGATTTGGTAACTATCAGAACCTTACCATGTTTTGCAGCCTTAAGTGCAAAACTTAGTCCGGCTATGCCTGATCCTACGATCAGGAAATCAACAGTTCGGGTCATATTTTAAGTATAAGTTGTGTAAATGTACACGATATGTTAATAACACGTATAAAGATGTTAATTTGATGTAAAGAAATAGCTAACAAATACTGAAACCGTGGATAACCTCCAATTTTGTTGCAGAAATGAATAATTTTTGAGCGACTTTTGCATAGTTTAAACACTAAAGCTAACATTTTCTACATTAACAAAATATTAACATATAACTTTTAAAAGTAAAATTTGATTCTAATAGTATTCACAAAATCAAACTGATACAAAATAAAAAAGTGTGGAAAAGTGTTAATAAAAAGTTAAAAATAACTTTTACCAGAAAATGTATAGCGACTTTTGCACATAACTAACACCATAATAAGTAATAGTTTTATTTATATAAAAATATAGTTGTTATTAATTGATTTGTTGAAATGGATATCTTCGAAGAAATAAATGTGACAGGATTTGTGGACGAATACATCGACCCCACGCTTGATCTGTTTGATGAAATTGAAAAACTTAAAAAGGAAAAAAATGCAGTCATACTGGCTCATTACTACCAGGATCCGGATATTCAGGATATTGCAGATTATATTGGCGACAGCCTTGGGCTATCTCAGCAGGCTGCAAAAACTGATGCCGAAATTATTGTTTTTGCCGGTGTACATTTCATGGCCGAAACTGCCAAGATATTATCACCAAACAAAAAAGTTTTATTACCCGACTTAAAAGCAGGATGCTCATTAGCAGATAGTTGCCCACCGCACTTGTTTAAAAAGTTTAAAGAAAACTATCCCGATCACCTGGTGATCACCTACGTAAACTGTACAGCCGAGCTGAAAGCCTTAAGCGATATTGTTTGCACATCGAGCAACGCGGTACAGATAGTTGAAAGCCTGCCAAAGGATCAAAAGATAATATTTGGA
The DNA here is from genome assembly GCF_056400585.1 of Mucilaginibacter sp. P5_A6. NCBI lineage: Bacteria > Pseudomonadati > Bacteroidota > Sphingobacteriia > Sphingobacteriales > Sphingobacteriaceae > Mucilaginibacter > Mucilaginibacter sp. P5_A6. The sequence continues at coordinate 142,939 of NZ_JBFUKZ010000002.1, forward strand.
CCGGATAAGAACCTTGGGGCCTGGGTGGCCAAAAAAACAGGCCGCGACCTGGTATTGTGGAATGGTGCATGCATGGTGCACGAGATCTTCAGTCGTGAAAAGATAACCAAACTGAAGGAAAGGTACCCCAATGCTAAACTGCTGGCCCACCCCGAATGTGAGGAGGTGATACTGCAGATGGCCGATTATATTGGCTCAACAACCGGGATATTGAAATATGCAGGCAATCACCCGGATAAGGAATTTATCGTTGCTACGGAGGCAGGTATTTTACACCAGATGCAAAAGGAAAACCCGGATAAAACATTTATTCCGGCGCCACCAAACAACAGCTGTGCCTGTAACGATTGCCCGCATATGAAGCGTAACACACTGGAGAAATTATACCTGTGTTTAAAAAATGAAATGCCGGAGATTACTGTACCGGCTGATATTATTGAAAAAGCCGTAAAGCCTATTGAAAGGATGCTGGAGATATCGGCAAGATTAGGGTTGTGATTATATCAACTTATAGGCAAACCGTTAAGTCCCCCCGTCATTGCGAGGTACGAAGCAATCCCCTATAAGCAGAGCAGCTTGGCAGGTTTGCCCTGTATAGTACGGGATTGCTGTACCGCAATGACGCGTGGAGAGGAAAGAGTAAGTATTAAGTGAAGATTTTTAGGCCTTATTATCAAAGGATATAGATAATAAGGCCTAAAAACTCAAAAAAATTTCCCGCCTTCGGCGGTAGGCATCAAAGCGTTTTTTTGCGACGGCGCGAAATTTTAATAAAAGAATAGTTATATGGCTGATAAATATGATCGGCCTTAAGTAAAGATAAAAGTACCAGTGAAATCACCATAAATAGGTGAAATCATAAAGCATATGTTTGAAAACCAGGAGAGAACCAATTTAGAAGACTTAGGCGAATTTGGCTTAATAAACCATTTAACAAAAAATATAAAGCTTGGGCAGCCAGGCACGGTTAAAGGTGTGGGAGATGATGCCGCGGTATTGGATTTTACCGGCAAAAAAGTGCTGATAAGTACCGATATGCTGTTGGAAGGCATCCATTTTGATTTGGCTTACACGCCATTAAAGCATTTAGGCTATAAAGCCATCCAGGTAAACCTGAGTGATATTTACGCCATGAATGGGACGGCATCGCAGGTTACCGTTTCAATAGGTTTATCAAGCAAGTTCCCTTTAGAGGCTATTGAAGAATTATACGAAGGCATCTATATTGCCTGCGAAAAATATAATGTTGATTTAATTGGCGGTGATACCACATCATCAAAACAAGGGTTGGTAATCAGCGTAACTTCCATAGGCTATGCCGACGAAGCCGATATTGTTTACCGCAGTGGCGCCGGCGAAGGTGATCTGATCTGTGTATCCGGCGACCTGGGTGGGGCTTATACCGGCTTACAATTATTGGAACGCGAAAAATTGATCTACCTCGAAAATCCCAATATCCAGCCTGACCTGGAAGGGAAAGATTATATTGTTGAACGCCAGCTTAAACCCGAAGCCCGCAGAGATATAGTTGAACTATTGAAAAGCATTGATGTAAAACCTACGTCAATGATAGATGTATCAGACGGTTTGGCATCCGAAATTATGCATATCTGCAAGCAAAGCGCAAAGGGCTGCAGCATATATGAGGAAAAGATCCCTTTAGACCCTATGACCTTTGAAACAGCCCGCGAATTTAACCTTGACCCAACCGTGTGCGCGCTGAGTGGCGGCGAGGACTACGAGCTTCTATTTACCGTTAAACAAGCCGACTACGACAAGATCAAGTTTAAAATGGATATAACCATCATCGGCCATATCACCGAGGCTTCAGCGGGCTGTAATCTCGTCACGAGGACTGGCAACTCGCACCCGTTGAAGGCCCAGGGATGGAACGCATTTAAAAAATCGGAATAAATGCTAAGCTGGTTTTTTGGCTGGTTTTATTTGAATAAACACCCCGAAGGGGCGGTGCCAAACCAGGTGATTGCGGGTACATTTATGCTGTATTTTGCGTTGCTGCTGCAAATGATCAGCAATTTGCTGGATGGCATTAACCTGGCTGCTTTTATATTTCTGTTCGGCTTCCTTTTTTACTTCATTTTTATGACCGGCGAGGGCCGGAAATGGGCAAGGATAGTAATGCTTATCCTGATATTATTTAACTCCTACGTCCTGGTTGCAAATATTACCCATCCGGCAATAGCACCAACCGGGGCCGTTCAACCCGCTGTTTTTTTTAAAACACCTGTATTTTTAACTGGGTTGTTTATTTTGGAAGTGGTGCTTGAACTTATAGCAATGGGGTTGTTGTTTTCCACGCAGGCAAAAGGGTGGTTTGGCAGGGTGAGAGCTAATGTAAATTAACCCAGGGGTTTAGTCCTCTCCCAAAAACTTACTATCAATTTGCTTATCAGCTTTGGCACCTAACTTTTTGATCTTCTCGGCGGTGGTTGTCAAATTCCCCCTGCCGTCCGATAGCTTATTTATGGCGCTGTTGTAAGCAGTTTGTGTTTGGTTTATGTTTCTGCCAATACTGTCCATATCGCCCAGGAAACCTACAAACTTATCATACATATCACCGCTTAAACGTGCAATTTCAAGCACATTCCGGTTCTGACGCTCCTGTTTCCACATGCTGGCAATGGTACGCAAAGTAGCCAGCAATGTTGACGGACTTACTATCACAACCTTTTTATCCCAGGCGTAGTTGAACAATTCGCCATCCAGTTGTACGGCTATGCTGAAGGATGATTCTATCGGCACAAAAAGCAAAACAAAATCCGGGGAATTGATTTTATAGAGATCGTGATATTTTTTGGCCGACAATCCGTTGATATGGGCCCGGATAGATTCGACGTGTGCTTTGGCAAAAAGCTTCCTGTCTTCTTCGGTATCGGCATTAACCAGTCGCTCATAGGCAATGAGGGATACTTTTGAATCGATAACCAGGTGCTTTTCATCCGGCAGGTCAATGATTACATCCGGCTGGTAACGCGTGCCATCATTGGCCTGCATAGCCGCCTGGATGCGGTACTCCTGGTCTTTAACCAGCCCCGAGCGCTCCAATACCCGCTCCAATATCACCTCGCCCCAGTTGCCTTGTTTTTTGTTATCACCCTTAAGAGCTTTTGTTAAATTCTGCGCCTCATCGCTAATTTGTTTGTTGAGGTCCATCAGTTGGGTAATTACGCCTTTAAGGGTATTGCGCTCGGCGGCTTCCATGTTGTAAACCTTCTCTACCTTATCCTCAAAGGCCTTCAGGTTTTCTTTGAGCGGATTAAGGATCAGATCCAGGTTGCTGCGGTTTACATCAATAAATTCCTTTGATTTTTCTTTGAGCAGTTTTTCGGCCACATTCTCAAACTCGCGCTGAAACTGCACGCGGATCTGCTCAATTTCCACCTTTTGTTCCTGAACTTTTTCCTGTTGCGATTTATAGTAGGCCCGGGCGCTTTCCAGCGATTGATTGGCTTGTGCAAGCAGGGCCCGTTCCTGAAAAAGTTCATCCAGGATGCGGTCCTTATCTTCTTTTAAAAACAGGGTGATGTTTTCTTTTTCGTTGGCTAAGCCGCTGGCTTTTTCCTCGGCTTTGGCCAATGCAATTTTAAGCTGGTCGCTCTCGGTACGGAGTTTATTCAGTTCACCGGCCGAAATTAATTCAACAGTCTTTGGTTTTTTGATGAACAATAAAACAGCTATCAGCAGGATAACTACTGAAGCGATCATTATAATATCAGCACTCATTTTGATAAAAATATTAGCAAATTTAAGTTAATATTTTTAGTAATGGAAAGAAGATATATACAAAATCAGTATTGCAAAATATAGCGCAATATCAATGAATCAGCGTGAAAATAAATAGGATAAGCAGTATTTTACTTGCAAAAATTAGTAATATTCTCAGGGGCCAGTTTATTGCCCATGGAAACTGCTTTATTAAAATCGGCACAGGCTCCGGTTTTATCATTCAATAAATGTTTGGCATATCCGCGGTTATTATAAGCATCATCATTTTTAGGTTCCAGGGTTATAACTTTGGTATAATCGTCAATAGCTCCTTTATAGTCCTCCAGCTTCCTTTTTACGAGGGCGCGGTTATAGTATGCGTTGCTATACTGTGGATCAATACTTAACGTCAGGTTGTAATCGTCAATAGCGCTTTTATAATCCTCAAGGTCTAATTTGGTATTGGCGCGCTTAAAGTAGCCATCGGCATCTTTAGGGTTTAAGTTGATGTAGGCTGTATAATCATCAATAGCTTCGCTATAATCATTTATCCCATCGTTAGCAAGACCACGGTTATAGTAAGCAGCCGAATATTTGGGGTCGAGCGCGATAGCTTTGTTGTCATCGTCTTTAGCGCCAATGAAATCGTCCAGGTCCAATTTAGCTAAACCCCGGCCGTTATAGCCATCCGGGTCTTTGGGCTCAAGCATAATATATTTTGTATAATCATCCACTGCGCCCCTATAGTCTTCAAGCGTGCGTTTAACGCCTGCGCGACTATACCAGGCATCGGCATGTTTTGGATTTAGTATAACAGTTTGGTCAAAGTCGGCTATAGCGCCTTTATAGTCTTTTAAGGTGTTTTTTAAAAGCCCCCGGTTAAAGTAAGGATAGCTGTCTTTAGGATTTAACACAATAGCTTGTGTATAATCGGCAATGGCGCCTTTGTAATCTTCCAGGTGTTTTTTACAGATGCCCCGTTCGTTAAACGCATCTGCATCTTTAGGGTTAAGAATTATGGCCTGGTTATAGTCGGCCAATGCATTTTTATAATCATCCAGGTGTGCTTTGGCAAGTCCCCGGTTATAAAAAGCAACAGCATCTTTTGGTGCTAATGCTATAGCGCTTGAATAATCGGCCAAAGCGTTTTTATAGTCTTTCAAACTATCGTAGGTGCGTCCCCTGTCTATAAAAGCATCTTCATTTTTGGCATCAAGGGTAATACTCTGGTTCAAATCTGCCAGGGCGGCTTTATAGTCTTCGAGGCCATATTGAGCCATTCCTCTTTTGTAATAATAGCCGGCATCTTTAGGGTTTTGGGTAATGGCCTTGGTATAGTACTTAATTGTGCTCTGGTACTTTGCACTATCGGCATTTATTTGTGCATCGGCAAGCAACGGAAAAAGGAGTGTGATAAGGAATAATTTTTTCATTAGCTAAAGCAAGGTTATAAGCCACCTAATGTAAAAAATATTACTTTGATTTAAAAAAAAAGGGGACAAATTAAATACCAGGAAAAACAATTTATTGCACTTTCGCTACCCTCAGCCCTACATCGCTTACATCATGCAGTGGGTTATCCCTCATGTTTTGCTCAATCTCGAAATGGTAATTACCCTTAGCCGCGAATTTTACATTGGTTTGAAAAGGCAGCTGGTAGCTATATAAATTACCCGAGCCTTTACCCAGCCATTCGCCGTCGCGGGTAGCCAGCTTTATTTCGTAACGGGTTACCTTTACCTGTTTAGCGGGGGAGGTTTGATAAATGAGCACAAACAGGTTGGAGTATTTATAGGCATCTGTAACGCGCAGATTAAAGTAAAGGTTATAAGCAGCCTTTTCATCATCTATCCTGCAATCAAATTTAACCCGGTTAACGTACGACCAATTATGATCTGCAAAGGTCAGGTTTGTGTCAATAACCGCTTTAGGGTCGGTACAGCTACCCAGCAGCGCTATCATTAAAAGGGACGCTGCCGGATAAAGTATCTTTATATACCGTTTCATTTTATTGTGGTGTATCCTGCTGTGGTGGATTATTATTGTTACGGTTTTGGTTATTAGGGTTTGGGCGGTTTGGCCTGTTACGCCTGTTGTTATTGCCGCCTTCCTGGGGTGGTTTGTTGCCCTGCGCCTGGGGTTTAGGCCCCTGTTGTTGCGGCTTATTGCCCTGGTTTTGCGGACGATTACCCTGTTGCTTTGGTGGCCTGTTTCCCTGTTGCGGGCGGTTACCTTCCGGGGCGCCTGCTATCTTTTCGGCTACAGGAGCTGCTCCTTGTGGGCGCGGCTGGTTATTAGGTTTTCCATCGCCGCCGGTGATACCAGGTTTTTGATTTTTATTGCGATTATTATTGTTATTCTTCTTTTGGTTTTTGTTGCGGTTCCGGTCATCGAGGCGGGTCAGGCTATCCTGGCCAACTACGTTTTCGTAATCAAGCGCCTTAACAATCAGCGTTTCTTCTTCTTCCATTTCACCCAGGTCGGCCGGGATAATACCCTCACGGTTCAGTTGCTGAATTTCTTTAACCTTTGCAATCGGCATAGGTACCCATGATTCCTCGCGGGGGTAGCTAAACCACATAATTTTTTTAAATATGTCGGTTTTTTGCAGGCGGGCATCGCCCTTTTCAGTCTTCAAAATGTTTACATTATCGGGGATATGCTTAAGCGCATCCATGTACGTATCCAGCTCGTAATTTAAGCAGCACTTTAATTTACCGCATTGCCCGGCAAGTTTTAAGGTGTTTAAAGAAAGGTTTTGGTAACGGGCCGCCGAGGTAGAAACCGTTTTAAAATCGGTTAGCCAGGTTGAGCAGCAAAGCTCGCGGCCACATGAACCAATGCCGCCTAAACGGCTTGCTTCCTGCCTCATCCCTATCTGGCGCATTTCTATACGGATGCGGAAGGTTTCGGCCATTTTTTTAATCAGTTCCCTGAAATCAACACGGCCTTCGGCAGTATAATAAAAGGTGGCCTTGGTTTTATCGCCCTGGTAATCCACGTCGCTCAGCTTCATGCTCAGGTTAAGATCCAGCGCCAGCTTACGCGATTTATGCATGGTTTCCCATTCCATATCCTTAGCGGCTTTCCATTTATCCACATCCGCTACGGTGGCTTTGCGATAGATTTTTTTAACCACATCGGCCTCCTTAACATGGCGTTTGGTCATTTGCATGCGTACCAGTTCGCCGGTGATAGAAACGTGGCCAATATCATAGCCCCCGGTAGTAGCTTCAACAGCTACCAGTTCGCCGGCTTCAAGGTAAATATTATCATTATTCAGGAAAAACTCCTTACGCGAACCTTTGAATTTTACTTCGATAACCGGAAACGGTTTATAATTGGTTGGCATATCCATGTGGGATAGCCAATCGTAAACATCTAATTTGCTGCAACCATTTGTAAGGCACGAGCCGTTACTTTTGCAGCCCGCAGGGGAGCATCCGCCCCCTGTTGAACAACTTCCACATCCCATAATTAATTTGGCATATATTGACTCCCCGAAGGGATGGTTTTTAAATTCAGTATTTTTATAATCTGTAAAGATACATCTAAAAATAAAATTTTGGGATTTGCATTTCTCTCTACATGGTAATGTGCTTTTTCAAGCTCGGTACATATATCCTGCGCTTTTTCTATATTGAGCACGTTAGTCATTTTTTGGGCTGTTTCCAGTTCTTTGGCCGGTAGGTGCACCAGATTGCCTGCCCCTGCCATTAGCAGGCAACACTCGCGGATAAAGCTGATGCCATATCGCAAAAAGTTCTTTTGATTCTCCCGTCCCATTTTAGCAAATTGGTCAACAAAAGTTAAAACCTCCAGCCCTTTGTTGCCAAAACATAAGCGAAGCCATTGTACAAACAGGCTATGGTAACTCTTTGTATCCTGCTGCAGCATGGTTAGCGCCTCGGTTAAGTTGCCATTGGTAAGGTAGGCTATTTCGGCAGCCGCATCCTCGGTTTGGTTATGTTCTGTGATCAGGTATTGCTTCACATCCTGCGAAGACAGGCACGGGATTTTTATTAGTTGTGTACGCGATAGAATGGTGTTCAGTATCTGGTCCTGGTTTTGGGCCACAAGAATAAAAAGGGTGTTTGGCTGAGGCTCCTCGATGATTTTCAGCAACGCATTCCCCTCTTTTTCCAAATATTCCGGCAGCCAAAGTATCAGGACTTTGTAAACCGATTCAAATGGTTTAAAGCTGAGTTTTTTGATAATCTGGTGGCATTCGGCAATGTTAATGTTGGCCTGTTTGTTTTCGGCATCCAGGTATCCGCGCCAGGTATCCAGGTTCATGTAGGGGTTAGCGGTAAATGCATCCCGCCATTGCTCAATAAAAGTAAGCGCGGTATCATCCTTATGTTTGGCGAAAAACGGGTACGAAAAATGCAGATCGGGGTGCATTAGTTTATTGTACTTGCGGCATGATGAACATGTGCCGCAGGAGTCATCGGCCTGTTTATCTTCGCAGGACAGGTACTGGGCGTAAGCAACAGCAAGCGCCAGGCTGCCCGATCCCTCGGGGCCTAAAAACAACTGTGCATGGCTTACCCGGTTCTCTGTCACCGAGTTAAGCAGCCGTTGTTTGGTTGCTTCTTGTCCTACTATTTGCTTAAACTGCATTTGGTGCAAAATAGGAATTAGATTTGAGAAGTGAGATATGACGGGATCAGATTTTAGATGTGAGATTTGAGATTTGAGACAGGAGCCGCGCTCCCGGCTAATCTGCATTGCCTTTTTATTAAGAAAAACTCATTTTATCCAAATGCAAAAAAATCTCACCCCTTAATATCTCACATCTCCTATCTTTACACCCAATGAAATCTCACGTCTCACATCTCACATCTCATATCTAATGAGAATCATGGCTTTTGATTACGGCACCAAGCGCATAGGTATTGCGGTTACGGATCCCTTACAGATCATCGCCACCGGGCTGGATACAGTACACCCCATGCACATTGTAGACTACCTGAAAACCTACTTTAAAACCGAGCAGGTTGAGCGCTTTGTAGTAGGCGAACCAAAACAGATGGACAACACGCCATCCCAATCGGCCATACATGTAAAAGGGTTTGTTGGCCTGCTAAAAAAAACATTTCCCGAAATTCCCGTTGAGATGCTTGATGAACGTTTTACATCCAAAATGGCTTCGGCGGTAATAGCACAAAGCGGGATGAATAAAAAAAGCCGGCAAAATAAGGAGTTGGTTGATACCATATCGGCGGTGATATTGCTGCAGTCTTATATGAGCAAATCATATTAATAACAATCAATATTTACGGATAGAGTATTTACCCAAGCTGCGCCATAATACTATCTGTAGCCCCGGTATGCTCCTTTACATAATTCATGACCTTTTTACTGGTAATAGTATAAAATGCTTCATCGGTTGCAAGAGTATCAACAATACCCTTAAGCTGTCCAACATCGTTAATGCAAAATCCGGCCTTTAGGGCAACTAATTCCCTGGCTTCGTTAAATTTTTGATAATTGGGGCCAAATATTATTGGCAGGCCAAATGCTGCGGCTTCCAATGTGTTATGGATGCCTACGCCAAAACCACCGCCAATGTAAGCGAGATCTCCGTAAGCATATAAGGAGGAGAGCATTCCGATGTTATCTATAACGACAGAGGAGAATGGTAAATGATGGGCGAAGAGACCCTCTTTTTGAATTAATTCGGAATATTTTATTGCTGTACCTTTAGGTAATAAACCTACCAGGTTATTTACCTTTTCTTCGCCAATTTCATGCGGTGCAAAAATGAACCTCCAATCCGGGTATAGTGCGGGTAGCACGGCCAGCAAAGCTTCATCCTGGGGCCAGGTGCTGCCTGCAATAAATACTTTTTTACCATTAGCAAATTGGGTAATAACGGGTATTTCTTTGTGGTTTTGCGCATTGGCCCATACCCTATCGAAACGGGTATCGCCGCTTACTGTTATGTTAGTAAAACCTATATTTTGCAACAGTTGCTTTGACAATTCATCTTGTAAAAAAAAACGGGTTACAAAACCCAATATTTTACGGTGAAGGCCGCCGTACCACGTAAAAAAGATTTGTTTAGGCCTAAAAATGCCCGATATGATGTATAAAGGCACATCGCGCTTATGCAACTCATTAAAATAATGGTACCAATATTCATATTTGGTAAAAACAGCTATTTCGGGTTGCATGGAGTTGATAAACAGTGAGGCATTTTTTGCTGTATCTAAAGGCAGATAATACACAAAATCGGCCAGTGGAGTATTCTTCCTGATCTCGTATCCCGATGGTGAAAAAAAACTGATCACGATTTTTTTACCGGGATGTACGGCTCTTAGAGCTTCTAAAATGGGTCTCCCCTGTTCAAATTCGCCAAGTGAAGCAAAATGAAACCAAATACTGTTGCTTATGGGTACCAGTTGCTGATCTTTCCGCCCCTTTAYCCATTGACTTGCTTTTTTATTAAAAAACGCAGTTATATAGACGGCAACAAAATATAGCCTTAACCCAATATTATATAGTAATATCATTTAAATATGTTCATTATCTTAGCCGGGGTTAAAAGTAGTAACAAATATTTATTAATGCCCACTCGTGAGCCGGGTCTTGTACCGGTATTGCGTACCCCTGATTTTGATTTTATGGAAGAAAAGTTAAATGCACCTGTTATATTTGACGGGCGTAATTTTTATGACTTTTACAGGAGAAAAAATTATAGGGGTTTTTATTATAAAAGCATCGTACACAAAGAAATAAGTTAATGTCAAACCGGAAACGAATATTAATCACAGGAGCCGCAGGCTTTTTAGGTTCGCATTTATGCGACAGGTTTATCAAGGAAGATTATCATGTAATAGGCATGGATAACCTGATAACCGGAGATCTGCGGAATATATCGCACCTGTTTAAACTGGAGAATTTTGAGTTTTATAACCACGATGTTTCCAAATTTGTGTTTGTTCCGGGCGAACTGCATTATATTCTTCACTTTGCTTCACCGGCAAGCCCTATTGATTATTTAAAGATTCCCATCCAAACGTTAAAGGTTGGCTCATTGGGTACCCACAACCTGTTGGGTTTGGCCCGCTCAAAAGGAGCCAGGATGCTGATCGCTTCCACATCCGAAGTATATGGCGATCCGAATGTTAATCCACAACCCGAGGAGTACTGGGGTAACGTAAACCCTGTTGGTCCAAGAGGGGTATATGATGAAGCCAAACGTTTCCAGGAAGCGATAACGATGGCCTATCATACCTTCCACGGGTTAGAGACACGCATCATCCGTATATTTAACACCTATGGTCCGCGAATGCGACTGAATGACGGGCGTGTATTACCGGCCTTTATTGGGCAGGCATTACGGGGCGAATCATTGACGATGTTTGGCGATGGCTCACAAACCCGCTCGTTTTGCTATGTAGATGATTTGGTTGAAGGAATTTACCGGCTGCTGCATAGTGACTATGCCCAGCCGATGAACATAGGTAACCCGGATGAAATAACCATCCGGCAGTTTGGGGAGGAGATTATTAAGTTAACGGGTACAGATCAGAAACTGATCAGCCTGCCACTACCCACCGATGACCCCAAACAGCGGCGCCCGGATATTACCAAGGCCAGGGCAATATTAGGCTGGGAGCCAAAAGTTTCGCGGAGCGAGGGTTTAAAGATCACCCTCGATTACTTTAAATCGTTACCCGAAACGGAGATAAATCACAAGGATTTTACATACTATAACAAATAGCAACATAATTTATTTAAAGGCAATAGCTTAAAACATCTAAAAAAAATGAAAATATTAGTAACCGGAGGCCTTGGTTTTATTGGTTCCCATACTGTTGTTGAATTGGTAAATGCAGGCTACGAACCTGTTATTGTTGACGACCTTTCAAACTCGGACCCCAAAATTTTAGAACAGCTGGCCAAGATCATTGGCTACAAACCTGTTTTTCATAAACTCGACCTTTGTGATGAAGCCGGCGTAAAAGCCCTGGCCATTGCCGAACCAGATGTTGCAGGGATCATTCATTTTGCAGCTTTTAAGGCAGTAGGCGAATCGGTACAAAAACCGCTTAAATACTACCGCAATAATTTTTATTCGCTCATTAATTTATTGGAAGCCTATTATGGCAAACCATTAAATTTTGTGTTTTCATCAAGCTGTACCGTTTATGGGCAGCCGACACAATTACCGGTTACAGAAGAGGCTCCCGTGCAACCTGCCCAATCGCCTTACGGCAACACAAAACAAATTGCCGAGGAGATGTTGAAAGATATGATCGCATCAGGCACAAGCAGCTATAAGGTTGTATCGTTAAGATATTTTAACCCTGTTGGTGCCCATGAAACGGCACTTATAGGCGAACTGCCAATAGGTGTGCCCCAAAACCTGGTGCCATTTATTACCCAAACGGCCATAGGCAAACGCGAGAAAATTACTGTTTTTGGCAATGATTACGATACCCCGGACGGTAGCTGTATCCGTGACTATATACATGTTGTAGATTTAGCTAAAGCTCACGTTGCAGCACTTAGGTTATTAGAGAAAGATGAGTACAAAGGCTACGATGTGTTTAATTTAGGGACAGGCCAGGGCAATACCGTATTGGGTGTTATAAAGGCGTTTGAACGCGCAACGGGTGTAAAAGTGAATTACGAAATTGGCCCCCGTCGTGCCGGTGATGTAGAGAAGGTTTGGGGCGACGTAACCAAATCAACCAAAAAGTTAGGCTGGAAGACTGAGTTGGATATAGAAACTATGATGTCATCTGCCTGGGAGTGGGAAAAATACATATCTCAAAACCCATTATAAACTAATATTCAGCTAAATGCAAAAGATCATTATTACGGGAGGCGCTGGTTTTATAGGCTCACACGTGGTGCGCCGCTTTGTTAAAACGTATCCAAATTATACTATCATTAATTTAGATAAATTAACATATGCAGGTAACCTCGAAAACTTAAGAGATATTGAAAACGAGCCGAATTACAGGTTTATAAAGGGCGATATTGTTGATCTTGAATTTATAAATAACCTTTTTGATACCGAAAAGCCGGATGCTGTAATACATCTTGCGGCGGAGTCGCATGTGGATAGGTCAATAACCAACCCGCTTGAGTTTGTAATGACAAATGTTGTAGGTACCGTTAACCTGTTGAATGTTGCCCGTGAAAGCTGGAAAGGGCGTTATGGTGAAACCCGCTTTTACCATGTATCAACAGACGAGGTTTATGGTACTTTAGGAGAAGATGGAATGTTTACCGAGGAAACCGCTTATGATCCGCATTCGCCATACTCGGCATCAAAAGCCAGTTCTGATCATTTTGTACGGGCTTACCAGGATACATACGGACTAAATGCCGTGATATCAAATTGTTCAAATAACTACGGTTCTTTTCACTTTCCGGAGAAACTGATTCCGCTGGCAATAAACAATATCAAACAAAATAAGCCTGTTCCTGTATATGGTAAGGGAGAAAACATTCGTGACTGGCTTTGGGTAGAGGACCATGCAAGGGCGATAGACCTTATATTTCATAAGGCTAACGCAGGTGAAACCTACAACATTGGAGGCCATAACGAGTGGAAAAATATAGACCTGATTAATTTATTGTGTACGATATTGGATAAAAAACTGAACCGCGGGACCGGTGAATCGGCAAAGCTGATCAATTATGTAACAGATAGGGCTGGTCATGATCTGCGTTATGCAATAGATGCGTCAAAATTGAAGAACGAATTGGGTTGGGTGCCCACAATAACTTTTGAAGAAGGACTGGAAAAAACCGTAGATTGGTATCTTGCCAATGAAGAATGGCTGCAAAATGTTACATCAGGAAATTACCAGCAATATTATAAAGGACAGTACACTAACCGGTAATTATGTTTGGGTTATTTAAAAAGAAAAAAGAGCGTAAGGAAATAACCTTCAACTATGAATCAATAATGGTTGATATGCACTCGCATGTTTTACCCGGCATTGATGATGGTGCAAAAACTCCGCAGGATTCAATTATACTTATTCGTAAGATGATGGAACTGGGGATAAAAAAGATTATTGCTACCCCCCACGTTATGATCGATTTTTACCGGAACACACCAGAAACCATCGCGGATTCCCTGGAGTTACTAAAAGCTGAATTAAAAAAAGAAAATATAGATATACCTATTGAAACAGCCGCAGAACATTATTTTGATGAAACGTTTGAAGAGCGTGTAAACGATAGAAAATTAATGACAATGGGCGATAATTACGCGCTGTTTGAGTTTTCTTTTATAAATAAACCACCCAACGTTATACCTGTAATACAAAAAATGAACGATATGGGGTATAAACCAATTTTGGCCCACCCCGAAAGATACCCATATTTGGATCTTGAACAATACAAAAATATACAGGGCTGGGGATGTAGCATGCAATTGAATACCATTTCGCTAACCGGCTACTACGGTAAAGATGTAAAAAGGCAGGCTGAAATGCTTGTAGACAATAACCTGATTGATTTCATATCAAGCGATATGCACCACGAAAAACATGCCATGGCGCTAAAAGATGCCCTGCGCACTACTTATATCGAAAAACTTCTTTTTGATACTCCGCTGAAGAATACACTTCTTTTTTAGGACAAAAGAGCAAGGATTTTTGGACTTTCGGACGAAGGACTATCAGACGAAAGACAAAGGATAAAAAGATTAAAGAGCAAAGACACCCGATAAAGGTGTCTTTTTTATTTTAGGCGTTTTTCGTCCCATCCCAATTGGCCTTCTGTCATTCCATCTTGAGTCCTTTGTCTGAACGTCCTTGGTCCGAACGTCCTTCGTCCTCCAAAAATCCTTCCCCCAAACAGTTGCAATTTCAAAAGATAATATATACTATTGTGTTATGTTGACGCAATGGTGTTATTTGCTGTTAATAAACAAGTTATAACCAATTATTAAAAACAATTTTTTAACCTTTAATCATGAAAATAAGCCACAAATTTAGTGTTGCTATTGTAATAATGTGGGCTGCCGGAAGTTTTAACTCCACGGCGCAGGCTCAAAGTAAAAAACCGCCGCTGCAACTAAGCGCAAACAATGTTAAGCAGATAGTTGCTGCGATGACGTTAGAAGAAAAATCAAAGCTGGTTGTGGGCATGGGCTTTAAAATGCCCGGTATGCCGCCGCCGGTAAAAGGAAAAAAGCCAGAGTCGATAGATATTGGAGGCTTCAAATTGCCCCCATCTGATCCTGATGCGTATAATATTCCAGAGAAAGTTCCGGGTGCCGCCGGCCGGACACACGGTATCGACCGTTTGGGAATACCCTCCATGACCGTATCTGATGGACCAGCAGGATTACGTATCGAGCCTGTTCGCAACGACGATAAATCAAAAACGTATTATGCTACCGCTTTTCCGGTTGCAACACTGCTGGCCAGTAGTTGGGATACCGAACTTGTAAACAAGGTGGGAGTAGCCTTCGGTAACGAGGTGCGCGAATATGGCGTGGATATATTATTGGCGCCAGGTTTAAACATTCATCGCAACCCGCTTGGCGGCCGTAATTTTGAATATTATTCAGAAGATCCGCTGGTTGCCGGTAACATGACGGCGGCAATTGTACGAGGCGTGCAATCAAATGGCGTAGGTACCTCAATTAAGCATTATGCGGCTAATAACCAGGAAACAAACCGTAACTCTATCAATACAATTGTGAGTGAAAGAGCCATGCGCGAACTTTATTTGAAAGGTTTTGAGATTGCTGTAAAAAAATCGCAACCCTGGACGGTAATGTCGTCATACAATAAACTTAACGGCACATTTACTTCACAAAGGCGTGATCTTCTTACCACTGTCTTAAAAAACGAATGGGGCTTTAAAGGGTTTGTGATGACCGATTGGTTTGGAGGACAAGATCCTGTAGCGCAAATGAAGGCCGGGAACGACCTTATTATGCCAGGTAGTCCCAGCCAATCAGAAGCTATTGTGGCTGCCGTTAAGAGCGGCGCGCTCGATATAAAACAACTGAATGCGAATGTGGAACGGATGCTGAATGTAATTATTAAATCACCATCGTTTACAAAATATAAATACACCGATGCGCCCGATCTTGAAGCTCATGCCAAAGTATCGCGCGAGGCCGCAGCGCAGGGCATGGTTTTGCTTAAAAATGAGGATCATGCACTACCATTTCTTCCGGCAAAAAGGATAGCAGTATTTGGTAATACAAGTTATGATATTATTGCTGGTGGTACAGGCAGCGGCGATGTTAACAAAGCTTACACCATATCGTTAATGCAGGGGCTGGCCAATGCCGGGTTTAAATTACAGGAAACCTTATCTAAAAACTACGGTACCTACCTGGCAGATATGAAGCTAAAACAGCCGAAACCTAAAAACTTTTTTGATCACCCCGCCCCTATTCCCGAAATGGATGTGAACGGCATAGTAGCAGATGAAGCCGCCGGCGCAGATGAAGCCTTGATCACCATTGGCAGAAACGCCGGCGAAGGTGCAGACAGGAAACTGGATGGCGATTTTTATTTGAATGATGCAGAAAAGGGCCTGATCAAGAATGTAGCTGCCGCATTTCATGCAAAAGGTAAAAAAGTAATAGTTGTATTGAACATAGGTGGTGTTATTGATGTTGCCAGCTGGCGCGATGACGTAGATGGAATATTATTGGCATGGCAACCCGGCCTTGAAGCAGGTAACGCTATTGCGGATATTCTGGGTGGTAAGGTAAATCCATCGGGCAAACTGGCTACCACTTTCCCAATGGACTATAAGGATGTACCATCGGCAAATAATTTCCCAGGTACACCAGTGGAAAAGCCAGAGTCTGTTACTTACGGGGAAGGCATCTATGTGGGTTATCGTTATTACGATGCAGCTAAAGTTAAACCGGCATATGAGTTTGGTTATGGTTTATCATACACCAAATTTAAATTCAGTGATCTGAAGTTGAGCTCAACCGATTTTACGAAAAGCATTAAAGCAACCATCACCATTAAAAACACCGGCGATATTGCAGGTAAAGAAGTGGTGCAGCTTTATATCAGCGCCCCTAAAAAAGATCTGGATAAACCCGAGCAGGAGTTAAGGGCATTTGCCAAAACCCGCTTACTGGCAGCCGGAGAATCGCAAACCATGACCTTTATTATAAAAGCAGCCGACCTTGCATCTTTTTACACCAGCAGGCAGGCCTGGATTGCCGATGAAGGTAAATACGAGATCAGGGTAGGCGCTTCGTCAAGGGCGATAGAAGAAAAAGCATCCTTTAAACTGGCAAAAGATATTACTGTTGAAAAAGTAAACAAAGTATTAACGCCACAGGTTACTATTAACGAAATGAAGTTAAAATAGAGCCGGGGAAAGAGTCAGGAGATTAGAAACAAAAGAAAATGCTTTAAATTAAGCCTGAACCGTATCATTATAATGCCTTTGCAGCTTAAGTTGCAAAGGCATTTATAGGTACAAGGCAACCATAAATACACATCAACCAGTATAAACTTCATGGCTAATCAATTAAAATTTATTGCGCTGCTATCGCTGCTGCCAGCTACTGCTGCCATAGCGCAAGTCAAATGGACAGAAAAGACAACCGGAGATATTGTTTTTGTAACTAATACGGGCGGGCAGGAAATAGGTTATTCTGCCACATCCGGAGTTAAAATATTAACCGTTGACGGCCTGGCTTTTAAAGATCTGAATAAGAACGGCAAGCTGGATAAGTACGAAGACTGGCGCCTGCCGATAGATATACGGGCGAAGGACCTGGCATCAAAAATGAGCGTTGAGCAAATTGCCGGGTTGATGCTGTATAGCAGGCATCAGCCGATACCTGCCGCACCTGCAGGGCCTTTTAAAGGAACCTATGGCGGGAAGGTATTTGCCGAAAGCGCTGCTAAACCATTCGATTTATCCGATCAGCAAAAACAGTTTTTAGAAAAAGACAATGTAAGGCACGTGCTGATCACTTCGGTACAAAGTCCGGGGATTGCCGCCCAATGGAACAATAAAGCGCAGGCCTTTGTAGAA
Organism: Mucilaginibacter sp. P5_A6; assembly: GCF_056400585.1. Classification (NCBI taxonomy): domain Bacteria; kingdom Pseudomonadati; phylum Bacteroidota; class Sphingobacteriia; order Sphingobacteriales; family Sphingobacteriaceae; genus Mucilaginibacter; species Mucilaginibacter sp. P5_A6. Next base: position 160,675 of record NZ_JBFUKZ010000002.1, read on the forward strand.
GGCTTAGGGTTGGGGATTCCAAATAATAACAGTTCCGATCCACGCCATGGAACTGTTGCCACTGCCGAGTATAACGCCGGAGCAGGTGGTGCAATTTCCATGTGGCCCGGATCATTGGGGTTTGCCGCTACGTTTGATCCAAAGATAGTAGAGAGCTTTGGCCACATCGCTGCCTTAGAGTACAGGGCATTGGGTATTGCTACGGCCTTATCACCGCAGGTTGATATAGCAACCGAGCCCCGCTGGGCACGTGTAAGTGGTACTTTTGGCGAAGATCCACAACTTTCGGCCGATATGGCGCGTGGTTATATTGATGGTTTTCAAACTTCAACAGGCGATAAAGAAATTAATGGCGGCTGGGGTTATGGCAGTGTAAATGCCATGGTAAAACACTGGCCGGGTGGTGGTGCCGGGGAAGGTGGTCGCGATGCACATTATGGCTATGGCAAGTACGCGGTTTACCCAGGCAATAATTTTAAGCAGCATTTAATCCCCTTTACCGAGGGTGCTTTTAAGCTGAGCGGCAAAACCGGAATGGCGGCATCAGTAATGCCTTATTATACCATATCATTTAACCAGGATCTAAAGAACAAAGAGAATGTAGCCAACAATTACAACTCTTATATCATTAATGATCTGCTTCGCAAAAAATACAAATTTGATGGTGTGGTTTGCACCGATTGGCTGGTTACCGGTGATGAAACCGCGGTTGATGTTTTCCTGTCGGGAAAATCATGGGGAGTAGAAGGGCTATCCGTAGCGCAGCGTCATTATAAGGTTTTGATGGCTGGGGTCGATCAGTTTGGTGGCAATAACGAGGTTGCCCCTGTTGTGGCCGCTTACCAGATGGGTGTAAAAGAACACGGTGAGTCTTTTATGCGGGCAAGGTTTGAGCAGTCGGCTGTGCGGTTGCTGAGGAATATATTCAGAACAGGGTTGTTTGAGAATCCTTACCTGGATATTGAAACTTCAAAAACGACAGTGGGCAGCCCCGAGTTTATGAACGCGGGCTATGAGGCACAGCTTAAGTCGATAGTAATGCTGAAGAACAAGGCTAATATTTTACCGTTGCAAAAAGGAAAAACGGTGTATATACCAAAAAAATTCACCCCGGCCGGGCGCAATTTCCTGGGAATGGAAACACCTGAAAAGCTGGAATACCCGGTGAATATGGAAACGGTAAAAAAATATTTTAAGGTAACCGAAAATGCCGATGAAGCCGACTACGCTTTAGTATTCATTAACAGCCCGAACAGTGGTGGCGGCTATAGCAGCCAGGATGCCAAAAGCGGAGGGACGGGCTATGTGCCTATCAGCCTGCAATACAGCGAATATACAGCTACAGATGCACGTGCATCCAGTATTGCCGGGGGCGATCCGCTGGAGAAATTTACTAATCGTACCTATAAAGGCAAGTCGTCAACAGCGATAAATATTACCGACCTGGGGATGGTGAATGATACCTATGCTAAAATGAAAGGCAAGCCGGTTATCGTTTCGGTAAATATGGCCAACCCCATGGTGTTCTCTGAATTTGAGAAAAATGCGAACGCTATTGTAGTTGATTTTGGTGTACAGGGCCAGGCCACGTTGGATATTTTGACCGGGAAAACCGAACCATCGGCACTGCTGCCATTGCAAATGCCTGCCGATATGAAAACCGTGGAGCAGCAGTTTGAAGATGTGCCGCATGATATGAAATGCTATACCGACGACCAGGGCCACGTTTATGATTTCGGTTATGGGCTAAACTGGAAAGGCATAATTAATGATGCCCGTACCGCAAAATATAAAAATAGCAGCAAAAAGCCATAGATTTATATACCCATTATACACGCAAATAGATATTCTCTATATGAAAAATTGTTTTGCATTGCTTTTGTTGATATTGATTGATTGTTCATTTGTGTTTGCGCAAAAGAATCTGCCCGATGTGGTTAATACCAATACCGGTAAGGTATCAGGAAGTGTGAATTCGGATGGTAGCGTCCATATATTTAAGGGAATTCCTTTTGCGGCTCCACCCATTGGCGATCTGCGTTGGAAGGAGCCTCAGCCGGTTGCTCCCTGGGCTGGTGTTAAGCAGTGTACAGCGTTTTCAGCAAGCCCGATGCAAGGCAGGCCCAATGAGTTTGGGGTTTATACCCGTGAGTTTTTGATTCCTTATGAGCCAATTAACGAAGATTGCCTGTACCTTAATGTTTGGACGAATGCCAAATCGTCCGAAGATAAAAAACCGGTGTTGGTTTATATCTATGGTGGCGGTTTTGCATCTGGCGGGGCGGCTGTGCCTATTTATGATGGAGAAGCAACGGCCAGGAAAGACGTTGTTTTTGTGGTGATCAATTACCGTGTTGGTATCTTCGGGTTTTACTCACACCCCGAACTCACCAAAGAATCGGGCCATAATGCTTCCGGTAATTATGGTTTGATGGATCAGCTGGCAGCCCTGAAATGGGTAAAGCAAAACATCAAAAACTTTGGCGGCGACCCCGGGAATGTTACTATAGCAGGCCAATCTGCCGGCTCTATGAGTGTGAATTGTTTAGTTGCATCGCCCTTGGGAAAAGGCATGTTTCAGAAAGCCATTGCCGAAAGCGGCGCCAGTTTTATAACCGGTCCGTTTGGCGGTACCTCCCTGCAAAAAGCCGAGGAAGAAGGCGTTAAGACGGCCCAATCTTTAGGTGCAAATTCCATTGCCGAAATGAGAAGCAAACCGGCGGCCGAACTGGTTAATAAATCGCAAGGGAGACCGATAGTTGATGGCTATGTATTGCCTGAAACAATAGCCCAGATTTTTGCTGAAAATAAAGAAAATGATGTGCCCTTACTAACCGGATGGAATGAAGATGATGCTTTTGTAGGCAAGCTCAAAAATGCCGAAGGTTTAAAAAAACAAATAGCGGCGCAATATGGCAATAAGGCACCTGTTTTTTTGCAGCACTTCCCGGCCGGTACGGATGCCGAAGCAGAAAGATCGCAGATCAATATTAACCGCGATCAGATTTTTGGCATACAAAATTATACCTGGGCCAATGTGCAAAGTGCCAAAGGCAAATCAAAAGTATACGTGTACCGCTTTACCCGTCGCTTGCCCGCAACGGCCGATTTTGTAAAATATGGAGCCTTTCATACCGGCGAAGTGGCTTATGCTTATGATAACCTTAAATTTTTGAATCGTCCCTGGGAACCTGTAGATCAGCAGTTGGCAACAACCATATCAACGTATTGGGTAAACTTCGCCAGAACGGGCAATCCTAATGGCAAAGGATTGCCAAATTGGCCGGAATACAATACTCACGATAACCAGGTAATGCTACTGGGCGAAAAGCCCTTCGCAATATCTTTGCCCGATAAGGCGGCTTTGGATTTTATGGTTAACCAAATGAGCGGTAAATAGGTTATCTGCCAAAATAGTAGTTAACGCCCGCGTCGAACCCTTTTACTGTCATTTGGGGTATTGCACCGGCATCAGAGATCCTGGTGGGTACAAAATAGTTAGCAGAAATATCCCACTTACGGCCAATGGTAAAGCCTGCCCGTGAGGCAAACTGGAACCAAAAGTTAGTGGTCGATTTATCGCGGTCTTCACGATTACAGCTTTATGATGGGATATCATTAACAACCGATTTTTATTTACACTTGCCGGGTAATGGGAATAATTAATATTTATTCCGGCAGCCGTCACCGGGTGTTTCAAAGCAGGCAAGAAAAAATTATAGTTTTTGTTGTTTTATTAAATTTTCAAGGGCCAGCAGATGTAGCCTGAAAGCAGCGCGCCCTTTCTCTGATGCCAGGTAACGGGTATTGGGTTTACGGCCGATAAAGCTTTTTAGTACCTGGATGTATTCTTCTTTCTCCAAAGCTTTCAGGTGTGATGCCAGGTTGCCGTCCGTCAGGTCGAGCAGGTCTTTAAGCGAATTAAAATCATAGCTTTCATTGGCAACCAGTACGCTCATAATTTGAAGGCGAATGCGGTTTTCAAAGGCTTTGTCAAATTGTTCTAATGAGATCTTCACTTATTGTATTTAAAATGCATTATTGTACCGTAAATAATGTGGAGTAAGCCAAAACCTATCGTCCAGAATATTAAACCATAGCCCGGCATTAATGCGCAAAGCAAACCTAATAAAATCTCCAATATTCCCAATCCTTTTACCATCGAATAGGTGTAGTGGCTACCCGCAACCAATGCCAGTCCGTAAAAAATAAGGGTAGCTGGCGCAACAATGCCATAGTAACCATGGTAAATCAAAATAAAGGTGAACAGGCCACCACTGATCAGCGGGATTGCCATATTGATAAGTAAACGCTTGCTGCCGGTATTCCAGAAAGGCTGCCCGTGTTTTTTCGCGTTCCTGGCAGATAACCAGATGCAGGTGCCTATGGATAGGGCTAATACAGCAAAGGCTACAATAAATAATTGAGTGATTACATCAATATCGGTGCGTAAAAGGCCATTGCTTTCATTATTAAGTATCTTATAACCGATGCCCGCCCCTATAATAGCGTAAATGCCGGCCATTACGCCCGAAAGCCCGCTAAGGGAAATAAATTTGGCCGAACGCTCCATCAGGTTGCGGATGGAACTTAATTCGGCATGAATGTCTTGATCTTTCATTAAAAGCACTTTGTTTTTCAAAGCTATGAAATTGTTTTATAATTGCAAGGGGCGGTGAAATAATTTTAATCGGGAATATTACTTTAAAGGTTTATGTGGAAACAATGTCACAATAAGTAAACACTGTTTTATAAAAAATGAAAATGCTTTAGCTTTATAATACATCACTATAACTCCGCAGCCTGAATATGATAGCTAATGTTATAACGCCTTCTGCCGCATTAACACCATACATCAGGAAATACCTGGTCATAGAGAGTGCCGAAGGTAGTGCAAACCGGGTATTGCCCGATACATCGCTGGTGATGGCGTTCAGATTTAAGGGCGATGTAAATTATACAAGCGATGGGGGCGGGAGCAAACTTCCATCAGCCGTGATCTCTGGGTTAAGAAACTCTGCCCGGATAATTAATTACTCACAAAACTCCGGGACTATATTGGTTATATTTAAAGAAGCAATTGCTACAGCTTTATTAAAAGCGCCGGCACATGAGTTATTTAATAGTAGCCTCCCGCTTGATAACCTTTTTGCCAGCCACGATATATTGCAAATTGAAGAACAATTGGCGGGAGCAATAGGAAATGCCCAACGCATTTTTTTGGTCGAGAACTTCCTGCTGTCGCATTTAATAGACATCGCCCCGGATAAACTGGTTTTGGCGGCAGTACAAAAAATAGACTCGGGCAAGGGGCATACTAAAATAAAAGACCTTGTCAATTCACTTTACATCAGCCAGGATGCTTTTGAAAAACGGTTCAGGAAAGCAACCGGGGCTTCACCTAAACAATATTCGTCAATAGTCCGCATGAGAGCACTGGTTGGTAAAGGAATAACTAACCAAAGCCTAAGCGAAACGGCATATGCTGCAGGATATTTTGATCAGCCGCACTTTAATAAAGACTTTAAGCTATTTACAGGTCTTACTCCCACCGACTTTTTTAGGTCGCCGCTTTTTTGGTAATCAATGATTTTTTACAAGGATTGATGTGCTGTTGTTGAGAGATTTGTATCAACAAACAACAGCAATATGAAAACGCGACAAGCAAGTATCTTCCGGCCATTTGTAAGTCTACTTATACCGGGCATCTGTATGGCGCAACCGGCTAAACAAATCTATCCAAAAATTAAAAACAAAGAAATTACCATGTCAACAATTCAGAATAAAGAAATAGTACGAAATCTGTATGAGGAAGTCCTTAACAAAAGAAACTTTGAATCGCTTCAAAACCGGGTATCCGGCGAATACACCGGAGTTAGGGGAAACAAAGGCGTTCAAGCCTTTGCAGAGCCGGTACTTGAGCTAATTAAAGCTTTCCCGGATATCAATTGGAAAATAGATAACCTGCTTGCCGAAGATGATAAGGTTGTGGTAAGCTGGAAATGGACCGGGACGCACAGCGGTCCGTTTCAAAACTTTGCAGCCACCGGCAAAACAGTTACCAATGATGGCATTGGAGTGTATACCCTTAAGGATGGTAAAATAACAAGCGTAATCATACAAACCAACCGGCTTGGATTTTTACAGGAGTTGGGTATTGTGCCTGCGGACATCAGCAAGTTATCGGAAAAAAAGAATAACCGGGACCTGGTTTTTTTCATTGATAAATTTGTTGTGCCCGCAAAAGCCAAAAAAGAGTTTATCAACCGGGTTAATTACAACCGGGCTTTTATAAAAAATTTGCCGGGCTTTATAGGCGACAATGCCTACGAGAGTATGGACGCGAACGGCAATATGTTGATAGCCACTGTTGCCGTTTGGGAAGACGAGGCAGCATTAAACAAAGCCAAAGAAGCCGTACAGGCAGAATATAAACGGATTGACTTCGACTCCGCAGAAATGACTAAACGCCTTGGAATTACTTTAGATAGGGCGATTTATAAAGCGCTTGACTAAGGCCCATTGTTAAATTTGCAGCGACGTACATCTGTTGAATATTTTAACACTCCCCGATATTTTTGATAGTAGTTTAAGGACTTGCGGAGCTTTAAAGCTCCGCAAGTCTGATTATCAATAGAATGCGCAATTCTGTATTCAAAACTCCGCGAAGTTTTTATCATTCAGGTCAACAGCACTCTTTCCGTTATTGTTTTAATTATATTTTCAGTATTTATTGAAAATATAAAATAAATTGTATATTTGTCTTGTTCAATTATAACAAACCAGTATACAATGAAAACGCTTAAAGATCATGTGGTGCTTTTTGATGCAGAATGCCCCATGTGCAGTGTATATACCAAAGCCTTTGTTAAAACCGGCATGCTGGATAATAACGGACGAGAGGCTTATCAAACCATGGCCCAGGATACCTGCCCTGTTTATGACCGCCAGCGGGCAGTTAACGAAATAGCCCTTGTGAACCTAAAAAACGGCGAGGTCACGTATGGCATTAAAAGCCTGTTCAAGATTCTTGGTAATGCCTGGCCGGTATTTACTCCGCTGTTCACATTCAAGCCATTTATTTGGCTGATGAGCATAGTTTATGCCTTTATATCTTACAACCGGCGGGTGATCATTCCGCCAACTAAAGAGGATGCCGCCTTTGCTTACCAGCCGGCCTTCAAACTCCATTATCGCATAGCTTTCCTGCTGTTTACCTGGTTTTGTACCGGGTTTATATTAACCCGGTATGCACATTTACTGGTGGGCATGGTGCCACTGGGCAACGCATACCGTGAGTACCTGATCTGCGGAGGGCAGATAGTTTTCCAGGCTTTCGTAATCAGCACCTATGCCAGGGATAAGGTATGGGCCTACCTGGGTAACATGATGACCATCTCTTTCGCTGGTAGTTTATTGCTGCTCATCCCACTGACCGTAAGCCATTGGTTTAAGCTGAGTCCACTTATTTATACCCTGTGCTTCATGGGGGTTGCAGGATTAATGTTCCTGGAACATATCCGCAGAACAAAACTATTGAACCTGGGTTGGGTAATGACCATTACCTGGGTTAGCTACCGCATTGTTTTATTAGTGCTGATCTTAAACTGAAATCATGAAAGCGTATAAAAAAATCGTGCTTGCCGGGGGTAACGGTTACCTGGGCACAGTACTGGCAAAATATTATAAAGACCTTGCCGACGAGGTGATTATCCTGGCCCGTAAACAGGCCCCTGCTATTGATAACATCCGCACCGTGGTTTGGGATGGCAAAACGGCGAACGGCTGGACCGTACAATTAACCCACGCCGATATGCTCATCAACCTGTGCGGTAAAAACGTAAACTGTCGCTATACTAAAAAGAATAAGGCCGAGATCATCGCATCCCGTGTGGTCCCCACCAAATTATTGGGCGATGTGATCCATAAAATGACCGATCCGCCAAAACTTTGGATCAACATAACATCTGCCACCATATACCGCCATGCCGAAGACCACCCGCAGGATGAGGCAACCGGCGAGATTGGTTATGGTTTCAGCATCGATGTTTGCAATATATGGGAAAGCACTTTTAATCAAAGTGAAACCCCGAATACCCGAAAAATCGCGCTGCGTATGGGTATTGTATTTGGCCGCAGCGACAGTGTTTTCCCGCGCCTGCTTAACCTGGTAAAAATGGGCATGGGCGGCAAGCAGGGCAATGGACAGCAATACTTAGCCTGGATACATGAGCATGATGTAGCAGGCAGTACCCAATACCTGTTGGATCATCCCGCCATGGAGGGTATCTATAACTGCACTGCCCCTTATGGAGAAAAGAACGCCGATTTTATGCGCATCATCCGCAAAGCTTACGGAATGCCGTTTGGGTTACCAGCCCCGCAATGGCTCCTGGAAATTGGCGCCTTAGTTATCGGAACCGAACCGGAGCTGATATTAAAAAGCCGCTGGGTAAAACCCCAACGCTTGATGGATGCCGGGTTTACTTTTCAATATGAGAAAGCGGAGGCTGCTATTCATGATATTTTGAGTATCAGGGAGTAAATAAAATCCTGTCATTGCGCTATGGCAAGCGGTTGTAGGTTTTAACCTGCAGGAAGAGTCCTACCCCTTATTATCCCCTTCTGCTTTCTTTTTCACCTCCTTAGTCATTTTTAAAGTGAGTAGCAGCAATAAACCCAGTGATACCACAATAGCTGTCCATATAAACGCTGTATAATCCTTACCGGCTTTTGGCTTTTCGGCTGGTATTACATTGTTTTTAACAACCGCGCCGTGCGCAATGGCAGGAATATTATCCTTAATGCTATCCGCAAAAAATTTCAGATCGTATTCCGGGGCCTGGGCGGTTGAATCGCCCGCGAGCAGGCGATAACTTTGTTTGCCATCCAGGTAGCTGATAATGTACTCATCTGATTGATAAGCGTTGATCCCTGTAATGGTTAAAGGTTGGTTATCACCATTGCCGATCTCCAGTAATAATTGTTTGGCTTTTGCCGAAAATAGTAGATCGTTGTTTTTAGCAGAATTTAGTTCCGCTTCAATTACCGCTTCTTTATAATTACCAATTATTTGGTAAATGGTGATGCTCCGCTTAAAGTATTTGGGGGCAGAGATATTTAAATGCAGCTTATTTACCTGGTAATTATCATTCAGCTTTATGCTGATAAATGTGGTTTTGTTGCTATCGGCGCGGGTAAACTTAACTCCGGGTATTGGTGAGTAAGCCAGTGTTTTGGCATATTCGGTATAAATGCCCACTTGTAAAAATTTAATGGGCGTTTTCCTTTTGTCATCAACCAATATTTTCAAATACCGGTAGCTGCTTGCCGGGAAGGAGAGCGATTGCATATAAGTTCCCTCGCTGTTCTGCACGGCTTCCTGCAGGGGAATCTCCTCTTGTATCGCAAACCATTGTTTCAAGTCATCGCCGCCCATCAGGTTTACTTTACGTTGTACAGCGGTATTCTGCAGCTTTATCCAAAGGCGGTCAAGAGGCAGGCCAGTTTTGTTTTCGACTGTATAGGTGGTCCCGGTATCTGTTGGTACACGGGTATCTATCCTGTTAAAAACAACAAAACTTTTCTGGTCTTTTTGAGGCAAACTTCCGGCTTCTATATAAGGTACAAAATTGCCTTTGGCATCGGCTATCCTGATATCGGCCATACCAGGTTTGGCTTTCGCCACAAAAGCAGGCTGCAGGCTTATCCGGTAAAAACCGGTACTCCCGGGCTTTTGCAGGGCCGCCCCATATTTAAAACTCTTTTGTGCCGATGCCGCTAACATCAATCCGCAAAAAAACGTGGTTAATATTATGCTATTCTTCCTTACTCTTAGCTTTATCATCAACAATAATTTTTTTAACCTTTTGGTACATAAACGATATAATAAGCAGCAAAACACCCAGGCAAAAGAAAGCCGCTATTTTACCAGCCTGTGGGATATCAACAATATCAAACAAAAATAATTTTAATAATGTAAGCGAGAAGAGGCTTAATGATACAATACGCATGGTGCGCACTTTATAGTGCATCCCCAGCCACATCAGCGCGAATGACAGCAGGCCCCACAAAATAGGCAAGCCGGTTTTAATATAAACGGTTTCTATCCGCTCAATAGAATGCAATTGGTTATAAAACAAAATGTTGCTCAGCAGGCATACCTCTAAACTTAAAAAAGTGACAATGCCGGCGCTCAATATCCAGGTGAACAGTGTTTTCATCCCATCATCCAGCAAAGTTTGGCACAGGCGGACGACTCGGTAAAACAACAATGCGATAAATGCAGCACTTATCCAATGGGCAGTAAAATGACCAATCGGTGGCTTTTTGGTGTTCAGCATGCTGGTCAGCAGGCCGAAAAAATCGGGCATCAGGGTAAGGTAAACAGTAATGCAAACCAGCAGTATACCCAGGCGGATGTTGTTATTAAACTTCAGGACCGGTGCTTTTATAGATACGAGGTAATAGCTATATACAAATGCCGGGGTGTATAGCATCATGTATAAAATATTTAGTGTTGTTTCGGGATAGCGGTTTAAAAACTGGTGATTGATCTCTAATAGCCCGCTTAAAAACAAAAGTGCAAGACCGGCAATGCCAAACACCTGCTTATTAATACCCACACGATATACTTCTTTAGACTCGTCGCGCCCAACCAATACAAATAACAGGAAAGAGCTTATAGCTGCTACCAAAGTGGTAATAAAGCCCTTGTTGGCAATAACGGTTAAAGCAATTTCATGGTGCGTATACAATTGCGACCAATCCATAAATAAACTCAACAGCATGGCTGCCCACAATATGAGCGAGGTAAGCTTCATGAGCTTAATGGACGACCGCAGGTACAGCCAGTATAACAGCACCGTTTCTGTCGCCCAGAAAAGGGTAATGCTGTTTCCATGCAGTTGAATAGGCGCTGCCAGAGAAATAAAGGTTAAGGTGATACCTATCAGCAGGTACAAAATATTGGTATCAACCTTGCGGTTACGAAACAGGATGTAGGATAAGATGAGATTTACTACAGCGAGGCACACACAAAATAAGCCGCGGAACTGCTGTTCATGCATCGCCGTAAGCAAGTATAAACCAGCGGAAAAATATAAAGCGGTATTGATAAGCAGGATACTAAAATCCGACCCGATGAATTTTTTATTCTCTTTCACATTATTCGCCACATTGATGGCAAAATAAAGCACATAAAATATACTGGCGTAAATAAAGCCGTAATGATAGGTTGGCGCGGTAAGCGTATACAGCACGCCTGCAAATACTATCACGGTAAAAGCGAAGGATACTATATTAAGCACCCGCCACGCTTTATAATAGGCAATAATTAAAAGGCCGGTGTTCAATATCAGCAGGTAAATAAATAAAGCATCGTAATTGGCCTTGCCGGTACTTACCATAAACGGGCTTGCAAAACCGCCCACCAGGGCAATAACCGCAAGTTCCTGCCTGTCATACAACAAGGAAAGCAGTACAGAGAAAACGGTGATCACGATGAGGATAATGAACGACGTGGTTTGGCTGAACAGGTTAAACTGGTGATAGGCCAGCGTTATGGTAAAATAAAAAACAGCTAAACCGCCGCCCGCTAATACCGAGCTGAACGCTTTATAACTATTGCGCAGCCAGTGAGCAATACCCACCAATATAGCGCCGCAGGCAATACCAATACCCACGCGACCAGCCGGGCCAACCCAGCCGCTATCAATAGCGAATTTTACAAAATAGCCAATAGCAAGCACCAGTATAGCGATACCAATTTTATTGATGAGGTTTTCGCCGATAAATTTCTCGAGGTCGGGATGGCTTTCAAAAAATGAAGGCGTCGGCTCTTTGGATTTTGGCGGATACAGATCTGAGGTTTTAACCGGCCTGTGTATGGTTGATAAACTATCGCTGATAACCGTTGGCTGTTTTTCAACCTCAACTGGTTTAACAGCTTCTGGCTGCGGTTTTATCTCCGGCGGGGCTGGCGGCCGGGGCAGGGCAACCGGTGCTTCCGGCGGTTTTATTGGGGGTGTCTCTTTAACAACAGGCTTGGGTGCCTCCTGGGGTTTGGCGGGCTCTTCCGCCGGTCGCGACACTCTTAAATGTTCTATCATGCGCTTTAGCTCCAATATCTGGATTTCCAGCGCCCCAATACTGCGGTTAACACTGCTTTTGTTGTTTATTATTAAAACAACAATCAGTAAACACATAAATACGGTAAAAATATCCATAACCTTAGGTTTAGCAAAAACTAAAGATAGTGGATTTATGAAATAATAAGCATTATTAATAATTAAGGGCGGGGCAAACATTTTTAACTTTAATTGTATTTTAGCAAACAAGTCGCTTTAACCGATTAATATACCCTGCCATTTAATGAAAGCAATTTTAAAACCTATGCTGTTGATAGTATTTATATTAACGGCGTTTACAAGCTATAGTCAATCCATTAATCCAGCACTTTTAAAAGGATCGTGGAAAGCACAGTGGATAACTGTTCCCGGGGAATCGACTAAAGATTATGGGGTTTATTATTTCAGGAAAAATATAGATTTAAAGGACAAACCCAAATCATTTATCGTTCATGTATCTGCCGACAACCGGTATAAACTGTATGTTAACCAAACGCTGGTATCATTAGGTCCGGCACGTGGCGATACCTATTACTGGAATTATGAAACGGTAGACCTGGCGCCTTATTTAAAAGCAGGCAATAACAGCATAGCTGCTGTGGTTTGGAACGATGGTGATTACCGCCCCGAAGCACAGATCTCTATCCAAACGGGTTTTATTATGCAGGGCGATGGCGAGGCGGAAACAATTGTTAATACCAATAAATCCTGGCGGTGCATCCGCGACAAAGCATACCAGCCCATTGTAGGTGTGGGATATGGCACTTATTACGTAGCCGGCCCGGGCGAACGGATAGATATGAACACCGGCATCAATAACTGGAATGCCGAAAACCTGGATGACAGCAGCTGGAAAAATGCTGTTAAAATAGATAATGGTAACCCGAAAGGAACCGTGAATGCTTTTGGATGGATGTTGGTACCCTCCTCTATTCCGCCAATGGAATTAAAAAAACAGCGCATAGCCGTATTGTGTAAGGCAGAAGGCATAAGTATTCCGAAGACTTTCCCGGCAACTAAAACAGCGCTATCGATCCCGGCCAATACAACGGCTACCCTGCTGCTCGATCAAACTTTTTTAACCAATGCTTTTATTTCGCTTAATTTTAGCAAAGGCAAAAATGCGGGGATCAGTTTAAGTTATGCCGAAGCCCTGTTTATAAAATTGGCTGGTCCCGGGGGGCTTGTAAAAGGTAACCGCGATGAGGTGGACGATAAAATATTTTCGGGTCGCCGGGATAGCATTGTTTCAAATGGCAGTGTTGGCCAATCCTTTAATTCGCTTAGCTTTCGCACCTTTCGCTATATACAGGTAAAAATAACAACTGGCGGCGAGCCTTTACAGATCGATGATATTTACGGCACTTTTACCGGGTATCCCTTTAAGCTCAACGCGAAGCTTGATGGCACACCCGAAATGCAAAAGATGCTGGAGATAGGCTGGCGCACCGCCCGGCTTTGCGCAGGCGAAACCTACTACGACTGCCCTTATTATGAGCAGCTGCAATACGTTGGCGATAGCCGTATCCAGGCATTGGTATCGTACTACAACAGCGGCGACGATCGCCTGGTGCGTAATGCCATTAACCAGATGGACCACTCCCGCATTGCCGAAGGCATTACCCTGAGCCGGCATCCATCGTTCTCCCCGCAAATAATTTCAACCTTCTCTTTATGGTATATAGGCATGCTCCACGATTATTGGATGTACCGGCCCGATAGCGCTTTTGTAAAAGATAAGCTGCAGGGAGTACAGGATGTGCTGGCATTTTTTGACAAATACCAGCAGGCCGATGGCTCACTAAAAGATACCCCCTACTGGACTTTTGCCGATTGGGTGAACAGTAAAGGATGGGATTTTGGAATGGCCCCCAAAAGCGCCAGCGGAAGCTCGGCCCTTATAGACCTGCAACTGATGTGGGCTTACCAGCAAGCTGCCGAAATGGAGGCTAAAATGGGGTTGTCTTTTTTGGCTGACAAGTATGCTGGCAAAGCCGTGCAACTAAAAGCTACCATTCAAAAGAAGTATTGGATAGCCGACAGGCAATTGTATTCGGATGTGGAGGATCAGCAACTCTTTTCGCAGCATACCAACTCGCTGGCAATTTTAACAGGCATGGTAACCGGCAATGACGCATCTGCACTTGGCAAAAAACTAATGACCGATACTACGCTTACCCAATGCACCATCTACTTTAAATACTACCTGCACCAGGCCTTAATAAATGCAGGCTTTGGTAATGATTATTTAAAATGGCTGGATATATGGCGCAAGAATATCAAAATGGGCCTCACTACCTGGGCCGAGATCTCGGATTTAGAACATAACCGGTCCGATTGCCATGCCTGGGGTGCAAGCCCTAATATTGAATTTTACCGAACCATATTGGGGATAGACACTTATGCCTCTGGTTTTAGCAAAATAAAAATAGAGCCACATTTGGGTGATATTAAAAAGGTGAGCGGCGAAATCCCGCATCCCAATGGAAAGTTGCTTGTAAAATATAGGTTTGAAAAGGGTAAATGGGATATTGAGGTTACCCTGCCGCAAAGCACATCGGGCATTTTTGTATGGAAAGGTCGAAATTATATGATTAATGCTGGCAAAAACAAGATATCTGTTTAAAAAAAAGGAAAAAACCATGATATAAATCATGTTTTCTTAGGAAAATACCAATAAAAAGAGCATTTTTGCATCGTTTTTACCATTTTTGAGTAAAAATACTTGTGTTTCTGTTTGAAAAGTGAAAAGCAACACTAACTTTACCTTGTAATGTTGATTGCTTATTGTATTGATTACACTTGTGTTAATTACACATTTAACAATCAGATATTATTAAAAATGTGATATTTACGCGCTACAATTATTAAACTACCCCGCTTAACCGCAGGTTTGCCAGCTCGCTAAAATCAATACAGATGAAAAAAACAACATCACAGGAAAAAATTCTTTCAATCGATATCGGTGGCTCACACATAAAAGCCACTATTTTAAATAAAAAGGGCGAGCTGAAAATGGATTACGACAAGGTACCCACGCCAGCCCCAGCCAGCCCCGATAATGTGATCAAGGCTATAAAAACATTGGTTAAGAACTTTCCGGCGTATGATAAAATTTCGGTTGGTTTCCCCGGCTACGTAAAAAACGGGGTTATAAAAACCGCCCCAAATCTCAATACCAAACTATGGGCTGATGTTGACCTAACTAAAAAACTAAGCGATGCATTGGGCAAGCCTACGCAAGTAGTAAATGATGCCGATATGCAGGGCCTGGGTGTGGTAAGCGGAAAAGGTTTAGAAATGGTGATAACACTGGGCACAGGTTTTGGTACCGCATTACTAATGAATGGCCACTTACTGCCGCACTTTGAGCTGGCCCACCTGCCAGTTAAAACCGGCAAAACCTATGATCAGTATATAGGCGAAAAGGCGTTGGAAAAGTTCGGCAAGGAAAGGTGGAACAAGCGCATGCAGAAGGTTTTTGACATTTTAAAAACCGTTTTTAATTACGATACTTTATACATTGGCGGCGGCAACTCCGATCTGCTCACTTTTAAGCTGGATAAAAACATGAAAATAGTAACCAACGCCGATGGCATCAAAGGCGGTGCAAGATTATGGCTTAATGACGAAGACAGTAAAACCAAACGCGTAATATCAACACCAACAGAATAATATACAATCCTCAATAAAATGGAAAATACAAAGGACATAGAAAAATTAGCAATAGACACCGTACGGGTCTTATCGGCAGATGCAGTGCAAAAGGCAAATTCCGGTCACCCCGGAACAGCAATGGCGCTTGCGCCTATGGGGCATGTTTTATGGACAAAGTTTTTAAATTACAATCCTAAAAACCCTGATTGGGCAAACCGCGACAGGTTCATCCTTTCGGCAGGGCACGCGTGTATATTGCAATACAACTTTTTGTATTTAACCGGCTATGACCTTAGTTTAGATGATATTAAACAATTTCGTCAGCTACATAGCAAAACCGCCGGTCACCCCGAATATGGTTTGGCCCCCGGTATTGACGTTACTACAGGCCCGTTGGGTCAGGGTTTTGCAAATGGCGTAGGTTTTGCCATTGCGCAAAAACATTTATCGGCACGTTATAATAAACCCGGCTTCGAGCTTTTCAATTATAATGTTTATGCTATTACCAGCGATGGTGATATGATGGAAGGTGTTACTTCTGAAGCCGCTTCATTAGCAGGGCATTTACAATTAGGTAACATGATTTACCTGTATGATGATAACCACATCTCTATTGAGGGCAGTACTGATATTGCTTTTAATGAAGATGTAAGCGCACGTTTCAGGTCATACGGCTGGCATGTACAGGATCTGCCGGATGTTAATGACACCCACGCATTGGAACTGGCATTAATAAATGCTAAAGCCGAAACACAAAAACCTTCATTGATCCGCGTTCGTTCGCTGATAGCATATGGCAGCCCTAACAAATCGGGCACAGCAGGTTCACACGGTTCGCCGCTTGGTCCGGATGAGATTAAGCTGGTTAAAAAATTCTTTGACTTTGATCCTGAAAAATCATTCAATGTACCTGATGAGGTATTGGAATATTATCACGCTAAAGGTGCAAGGGGTGCTGGTTCCGAAGAAAAATGGAATAAGCTATTTGCCGATTATAAAGTTAAATATCCCGAATTAGCTGCCGAATATGAACTGGCCAGCAGCGGTGGTTTACCACAGGGATGGAAAGACAAACTGCCGGTATTTAAAGGCTCGGACCCTAAAATGGCTACCCGCCAGGCATCAGGTAAAGTATTAAATGCTGTTGCAGCAAGCCTGCCAAACCTTATAGGCGGCGCGGCAGATCTTTCGCCATCAACAGAAACCAATTTAAAAGAATTTGATTCGTTTACATCCGAGAACAGGGCCGGCCGCAACTTCCATTTCGGGATCCGGGAGCATGCAATGGGCTCGGCAATGAATGGTATGGCATTAACAAAAGGGGTACTTCCGTTTGGCGCTACCTTTTTAATGTTCTCTGAATATATGCGCCCGCCAATCCGTTTAGCGGCCATCATGAAGATAAGCCCGATATTTGTTTACACGCACGATAGTATTGGCTTAGGCGAGGACGGTACAACCCACCAGCCTGTTGAGCAATTGGCTTCTCTGCGTTCTATTCCTAATATTACGGTTATCCGCCCGGCCGATGCTAACGAAACCGCGCATGCATGGCGTGTTGCCATTGAGCACAAAGGTGGTCCGGTGGTTTTAGTATTCACCCGCCAGGGCTTGCCTATCCTCGACCAGGATAAATATGGTAAAGCATCCGACCTGGAAAAAGGGGCTTACATACTATCAGAAGCAAGCAAAAACCCCGAGCTGATATTAATGGCAACCGGATCTGAGGTGGCTTTAATAATGGAGGCCCAGGCAAAATTAGAGGCAGATGGTATCTCAACCCGCGTGGTTAGTATGCCATCATGGGAACTGTTTGAGAAACAGGATGCCGCTTATAAAGAAAAGGTATTCCCTAAAGCAATCAAGAAACGCTTGGCTGTGGAAATGGCATCCCCTATGGGCTGGCATAAATACACCACCGATGAAGGTGACATGTTAGGTATGACCACCTTTGGCGAATCTGCCCCGGCAGAAGCCCTGTACAAGTTTTTTGGCTTTACAGTGGAGAATGTAGTTAATAAGGCTAAAGCGCTTTTGTAGATATGAGACGTTAGATGTGAGATTTGAGACTTAGCTGCACAGGGTGCAGACGGTTCTGATCTCTTATCTGATTGAAAAATAGCAGATGTTAGATGTGTGATTTGAGAGTCGGGAGTTTGGCCAATTGGCAATGCTCTCATATCTCATATCTCACATCTCAAATCTAAATCCATGAATTGGGAAAGTAGTTTAATTAAAAACCTCGAATGGTCGTCAGAGATCATTAACGCCAGTGGCAAGCAAAAGGTAGCGCTTGAAATTGCCGCGAAGGTAAAGGATGGCGATGTGCTGGGCGTAGGCTCCGGCTCCACCGTTTACCTGGCCTTGCTCGCTATTGCCGAAAGGATCAAAGCCGAAAAGCTGAACGTGCTGGCTATTCCTACTTCGCTGGAGATCTCGATGTTTTGCAGCAAGCTGGGTATCCCGCTTACCAGTTTGTTTGAAAACAAACCCGACTGGCTGTTTGATGGCGCTGATGAGGTTGACCCGAACAACAGCTTAATTAAAGGCCGTGGTGGGGCCATGTTTAAGGAAAAACTATTGATCAGCTCGAGCCCGGTGAATTATATTATTGTTGATGATTCAAAGATAGTGGATAAGATTGGCACGAATTTTCCTATTCCTATTGAGGTATTCCCGCAGGCTTTACTGCATGTGGAAGCCGAATTGAAGAAGCTGGGGGCCAATAGCATTGTTATAAGGCCGGCTAAAGGGAAAGATGGTCCCATTATTTCAGAGAACAACAACCTGGTTTTGGATTGCCGCTTTGATGAAGTGCCCAATAGCCTGGAGAAGGATATAAAAAGCATTACCGGAGTTATTGAGAGCGGATTGTTTATAGGATACGACCTGCAGATACTGGTAGCATCTAATAATTAAGATTGTTACGTTACTGTAACGCAATGATGATATTTAGCTTACAATAAACAGAATATTAACAAAGAACTTTACAAAACAGATCAAACGAATACATTTGCAGAAATATCTATCAAATTCATAGGCATTCGCAAATTCAATCAAATAAAAACACAATATTTTAAACAGACCAATATGGCAACCAACAACGTAAAACAGATACATGATTTCGGACAGAGTATCTGGCTTGATTTTATCGACCGCGAAATCATCGCATCCGGAAAACTGCAAAAATTAATTGACGAAGATGGCGTAAGAGGCGTAACCTCCAATCCGGCTATTTTTGAAAAAGCGATAACCGGCAGCTCTGATTATGATAATGATATCAGAGAGCTTTCAGCAACCACCGAAGATAACGAGGAGTTATTTTTTGGTTTGGCGATAAGCGACATTCAGCAAGCTACCGCTTTATTTAAAGGCGTTTATGACGAATCAAACAAAGTTGACGGATATGTTAGCCTTGAAGTTTCTCCGTTTTTAGCTTTAGATACCGAAGGTACAGCAAAACAAGCAGAAGAACTCTGGAAAAAAGTTGACCGCGAAAACGTAATGATCAAAATCCCTGGTACTAAACCAGGTTTGGCGGCTATTCAGCAATCAATTGCAAAAGGCATCAACATTAATGTTACGTTGCTTTTTGGCCTTGAGCGTTACGAAGAAGTAACCGAAGCCTATATTTCTGGTTTAGAGGAGCATTTAGCTGCAGGCCATAAAATTGGTCATATTGCATCAGTAGCAAGTTTCTTTTTAAGCCGTATCGACGTTATTGTTGATCCGTTATTAGAAGCAAAAGGCGAAAAAGCTTTAGTTGGCGAAGTTGCCATCGCATCTGCCAAGAAAGCATACGAAATTTACAAAAGAGTATTCAGCACCGAAAGATGGCAAAAACTGGCCGCAGAAGGCGCGCAGCCACAGCGTTTACTTTGGGCAAGTACAGGAAGCAAAAACCCTGCATTTAAAGATACCAAATACGTTGAGGCTTTGATTGGCCCGGATACTGTAGATACCGTTCCATTGGAAACTGTTGAAGCTTTCCGCGATCATGGTATTGCTGCCAACACGCTTGAAGCTGGTTTAGATGAAGCAACCGCTACTTTGGCCAAACTTAAAGACTTAGGTATCGACCTTGACGCCATCACTCAACAATTGGAAGATGAAGGCATCGAAAAATTCAATAAACCTTTCGAAAAACTGTTAAAAGCTATCGAAGATCAAAAAAGTAAAGTAGCCTAAACGGCTTTATGGAAACCGCAAACGTAAAGATCCTTTTTTTCGACGTAGGGGGTATTTTATTGTCGAACGGGTGGGGGCACGAGGCGCGCGAGGAAGCAGCCAAAAGGTTTAACCTTGATTATGCCGAAGTAAACGCCCTGCACAATTTTATATTCAACGTATATGAAATTGGCAGCATCACGTTGGATGAATACCTGGATACGGTAGTATTTAACCGTCCCCGCGATTTTGTTCGTGAGGATTTTAAGGATTTTATTTATTCTACCTCCTATGAGCTGCCGGATATGCTGGCATGGTTAAAGGAGTGGAAAAAAGGTTGCGGTTTCCGTATTATCTCCGTTAATAACGAAGGTAAAGAGTTAAATGATTACCGGGTACGTAAGTTTAAACTGCACGATGCGTTCGACGCGTTTGTATCATCGTGCGAAGTAAAAATGCGCAAGCCCGATCCGGGTATATGGCACCTGGCGATGGGCATTGCCCAGGCATCGCCACAGCAATGTGTGTATTTTGATGACCGGATGATGTTTGTTACAACGGCTCAAAAGTTGGGTATCCGTTCTTTTCAGCATACCAGTTTCGAAAAGACCAAAAAAATATTAGAAGACCTAAAAAAAGAAAACCTCAAAACAACATGAGTGCAACAACAGATAAATATGCTTTTGGCATGATAGGCTTAGGCGTTATGGGCCGAAGCTTACTACTCAATATGGCCGATCACGGTTTTGCAGTAGCCGGGCATGATAAAGATGCAGCTAAGGTATCATCGTTAAATGATGAAGCCGGCGACAGGGCCGCTAAAGGCTTTGGCGATGTAAAGGAATTTATTCAAAGCCTTACTACTCCCCGGGCCATTATGATGCTGGTACCTGCCGGTAAAATTGTAGACGCTGTAATTGAGGAGCTTACTCCTTTATTGGAGAAAGGGGATATTTTAATTGATGGTGGAAACTCGCACTTTACAGATACCAACCGCCGCGTTGAAGAACTGGAAGCCATTGGTCTGCACTTTTTTGGTATGGGCGTTTCTGGTGGTGAGGAAGGCGCTCGCCGTGGTCCAAGCATGATGCCGGGCGGCGATAAAGATGCCTACGCGGTAATGAAACCGATATTTGAAGCCATAGCAGCTAAAGTTAATGGCGCACCATGCGTAACTTACATTGGCCCCGGAGCATCCGGCCACTTTGTTAAAATGGTACATAACGGTATTGAGTATGGTATTATGCAGGTAATTGCCGAAACCTACGAGATTCTTAGAAAAGGCTTAAAGCTGGACAATGATTCTATACAAAAGATCTTCGCTCAATGGAATGCCGGCCGCTTACAGTCATTCCTGTTAGATATCACCAAGGATATTTTTGCATATAAAGCCCCCGGAGCTGATCATCTGTTATTAGATGATATTAAAGACGAGGCAAAAGCTAAAGGTACCGGTAAATGGACATCACAAGTGGCTATGGACCTGGTTACTCCTATCCCAACCATCGATACTTCTGTATCCATGCGCGATCTGTCAAAATACAAACAACTGCGCGAAAAAGCTTCAACCTTATACGGCGGCGATATTGAATTAGCCGGCGATAAAGACGAATTACTGGTTGCGCTTGAGCAGGCTTTTTATTTTACATCTATAGTTACTTACGCGCAGGGCATGCACTTGCTGTCAAAAGCTTCTGAGGAGTACAAATACGATCTTCATTTGGGCGAAATTGCCAAAATATGGAGGGGTGGTTGTATCATCCGTTCGGAGTTTTTGAATGATATTTTTAACGCGTACAATAAAGATCCACAACTACCTCACTTATTATTGGACAGCGATGTGCAAAAATTGGTAAGTGAAACACTGCCGGGTATCAGGAAAATTTTATCGGGCACTATAGCCGCCGGTGTTGCCGCTCCGGGATATGCATCAGCTTTAAGTTATTTTGATGCTTTCCGCAGCGAAAAAATGCCATCGAACCTTACCCAGGCACAGCGCGATTATTTTGGTGCGCATACTTACGAGTTGATAGGCAAAGAAGGAACATTCCATACACAGTGGACCAAAGCCGAAGACTAATCATAAACTATTAAAGCTGATCACAATGAGCTCAAGCACAAAATCAGACCCTACCATATTCATCATTTTTGGTGGTACGGGCGATTTAAATTCCCGGAAAATTGCACCGGCCCTGTATAATCTTTTTTTAGATGGCTGGATGCCTAAACAGTTTTCGATAATTGGTACAGGTCGTACAAAATTGACTGACGAGCAGTTCAGGGACAATTTACATAACGACATCGACCAGTTTTCGCGCAGCGGAAAAACTGACGAAAAAAAATGGGCCGAATTTGTAAAAAATATCTATTACCAGGTATCAGATGCAACCGACTTTGAAACCTATAAAGAATTTGGCAAACGCATTGAAAAACACAATGCCGAATGGAAAGCCAAAGCCAATGTATTGTTTTACCTGGCTGTAGCGCCAAACTTTTTCCCAATCATCGCGTCCAACATATCAAAAGCCAAGTTGGCCGAAGATAAAAAACGGGTGCGTATCATTATCGAAAAACCATTCGGACACGACCTGGAAACAGCTAAGGAACTAAATACATTACTAAAGAGCATTTTTGACGAGTGCCAGATTTACCGTATAGATCATTACCTGGGTAAAGAAACTGTTCAGAATATTATGGCATTCCGCTTTGCCAACTCCATTATGGAGCCGCTGTGGAACCGTAATTATATTGAACACGTACAGATCTCGGTTACCGAGCAACTGGGTGTTGAAGAACGCGGAGATTACTACGACGGATCGGGCGCGATGAGGGATATGATCCAAAATCACCTGCTGCAATTGCTTTGCCACATAGCCATGGAGCCACCGGTTAGCTTTAGCGCCGATGAGGTACGTGACCGTAAGGTTGATGTATTAAAGGCCATGCGTAAGTTTACACCCGAGGATGTACGTAATTCGGCCGTTAGGGGCCAGTATGGCAGCGGATGGATGAAAGGAAAAGAAGTAGCCGGCTACCGCGAAGAGCCAAAGGTTAATCCCGAATCAAATACAGAAACTTTTGCAGCCATCAAATTCTTTATAGATAACTGGCGCTGGCAGGGTGTTCCGTTTTATTTACGTACAGGTAAACGCATGCACCAGTCATCATCGGTTATTTCCATTCAATTTAAAGATGTGCCGCATTTGATATTCCCAACTGAGGCAGCAGAAAGCTGGCAGCAAAACAGGCTCATCATCAGCATTCAGCCAGAGATGAGTATCCGTTTGCAGGTACAGGCCAAGCGCCCCGGAATTGATATGGTATTAAACGTGGTTGATATGGTGTTTGACTATAAAGGCACTTATACCAACCAGGCACCTGAGGCTTATGAAACCCTGATATTGGATACCATGCTGGGCGATCAGACCCTGTTTATGCGTGGCGACCAGGTAGAAGAGGCATGGGAATTGGTAATGCCTATTTTGAGCACCTGGCAAAATAAAAAGAGTTTGAATTTTCCTAACTATTCGGCTGATTCATGGGGGCCGGAAGCCGCCGAGGCATTAATTGCCCGCGACGGATTTAACTGGTTCACATTACCGGTAAACGGCAAAAAACGTTAGTATTATGAACCTGAATATATTTAATACTGCCGATGAGGTGCTTGTAGCGCTGGCGGATTATTTTGTAAAAATAGCTGACGCGTCAATTGCAGCGAGAGGTAAGTTTACTGTTGCCCTTTCGGGCGGCAGTTCGCCAAAAAAACTATATGAGCTCCTTGCCTCTACCAGTTACGCCGACCAGGTTGATTGGGAAAAGGTTTATTTCTTTTTTGGCGATGAGCGCAATGTGCCTCAGGATCATAAGGATAGTAATTACCTGATGGCAAAAACAGCTATGTTTGATCCATTAATGATAAGCCCAGCCAATGTTTTTGCGGTCGACACTACGTTTGAACCGGCAGAAGCCGCGGCCAGGTATTGGGAAATGATCTCTACCTTTTTTGATGAAGATGAGCTGAGTTTCGATCTTGTATTGTTGGGTTTGGGCGATAACTCACACACCGCGTCGCTGTTTCCGCATACACCGGTTTTGCATGATACCACGCCTGGTGTAAAGGAAGTTTGGCTGGAAGATCAGCAGGTATGGCGTATTACGCTTAATGCTCCTTTGATTAACGATGCCCGTTACATTGCGTTCCTGGTATACGGCGAAGGCAAAGCAATTGCTGTACACCATGTACTGGAAGATGAAGAAAATATTGAAGAATACCCTGCCCAGCTAATCGACTCCATAGTTGGCGAAACAGAATGGTTTTTAGATGAACCCGCCGCGGCGAACCTGGAAGGAGAATAAAAAATTAACGTCTAATTGTTCGGGCGCTCTCTGGCTTCGAACTAAAATGCCAGCAGTGTATACACTGCTGGCATTTTTATTATAGTTTCTGGTGTTCTCAGGATCATGGAGGCAATTGCTTAAAAGGAATCCCCGCACAACGCCGCGATAAATTAATATATAGCTTAGTGTTTTAAAAATTTAGTATATGTATAGTTTTTTTTGCATAAAATGAGAATAAAAAATATCTTGACCGGCCTTTTTAAAGGCTTATTTGTTATTTATACTTTTATTTAGATCTTTTTTATAAAAATGAAGGCATTAAGATATCTTATTTTAGTTATACTTAGATTTTCTCAAAAAATATAAAATACAAGCAGTAGTAAAAATCAATTGTTTATGATATTGATAATTTTTTTAAGTGAAAAATCCGAAAAATTTATCATGAAATCGATTTAGTGTAAAAAATTGCAAATTGATTTTGCAAAATATCGGCTTTTTTTAGCGGTGGCTAACGATAAAATTAAATTTATTAGATTTTTGCTGCCGATATATTATAAATGTGGTCAAGATAGATTATAATTAAGCTAATTTTTTGCTATAATGCTAAAAATCAAGGATCAATTTGTATTGTGATTGTTACAATCTATATTGTGGCTGCACAAATTATTAACTAATAACTGATCAAAGCATGAAAAAAAGTTTTCTCAAAAACTTGATGGGGATACTATTGGCATTATTTTGCCAATACGCGTACGCCCAAAATCGAACCATTACAGGTACTGTTACAAGCAAAGATGATGGCTTACCTGTTCCCGGAGTAAGTGTTACTGTGAAAGGTACACGGATAGGTACACAGACATCCGGTTCAGGTAAATTTTCTCTCAGTGTACCTTCATCAGGTACTACACTGGTTTTTACTTTCATTGGTTTTGCAAAAACAGAAGTGCCGATTGGCAGCACCGGAGTGGTAAATGTAGCTTTAGCGAACGATTTTAAACAACTAAGTGAGGTTGTTGTGACAGGATCGGGGGTGGCTACGAGTAAAGCCAAATTGGGTATTTCTGTTGAATCTGTTTCGGGTAAAAGTCTTTCCTCTTCGCCACAGGCATCTATTGACCAGGGTTTGATAGGCCAGGTTGCCGGCGCCCAGATTTCATCTGTTGATGGCACACCCGGGGCAAAAACCAATATTGTATTAAGGGGTATCAATACAGTTCAGGGTAGTACATCGCCCATGATTTTGATCGACGGTATCGAATCCCGTTCAACTGATATTAGCCAACTTGACCCCGCTACAGTTGATCATATCGAAATAGTGCAGGGAGCCGCAGCTTCAACAATATACGGTGCACAGGGCGCAAACGGGGTTATCCAGGTGTTCACAAAAAAAGGTAAATTGGGTAAGGCCCGGATAGATGTCTCATCAAGCGTAAGTGCCGGCAATTATTTAAACATTGGTAATGTACACCAGGCAAAACTGAGCAGCTTTAAAGTTGACGCCAGTGGTATATTTATTGATGCCGATGGCAAGCCTGTGGTAAGAAACCAGGATGGCAGATACCTGGGCATTCAATGGGCATACGGAGCCGATCCGTCAAACGGCCATCCTACTGCGATGTCAAATCCTTTAAATATTGCCCATCAGCAATACGGAACCAACTTAAAATATTATGATCACCTGGCGCAACTATTTAAAACCGCCTATACTACCAATAACAGCGCAGCCATCTCGGGTGCAAATGATAATTCTGATTATAACTTAACCATATCCAATAACCATCAGCAAAGTAATATCAGGAATAATGGTTATAACGACAGGACAAACTTAACAGCCAATATTGGAGCTGAATTATTCAAAGGATTTACAATCAGGTCGATAACTCAGCTTATTTATACTAAAAACACCCTTAACCCAAATTACGGAATTGGTAATGCTGGTGGGATATTTGACGTTTTGAATGCATCGCCTTATTACGATTTTAATCAGAAAAATGCCGATGGGAGTTATCCATTGTCGTTAAACTCGGGCACTGTCAGCGTAAACGGGTCTAATCCAAATTATTATACCCAATGGGCAAACCGGGTTACAAACCGGGAGGATATATTGCAAAATATACAAGCCGATTACAAGATCAACAAGTTTATAACATTAAACGCCAAATACGGTATCAATTACGCGCATGCCGAGCAAAATACCATTTACAAAAATCAGTCGGGTACGCTTACTGCTATCGATCTTGGTTCATATTATGGCAATTATGCTGCCAATCCTAAAGGCGAACTGGATAAAAATACCGGCAGCATTACTTTCCAAAACTTTAATGGCTCGGCTATTATTAAAACCGACTTTGAAAAGGACTTTCATATCAACTTGCCCATCACAACAAGCACTTTGGTAGGATATGACTATAGGAAAAACGTTGATAAACAATACAATACCTATGGCCTGGAGCTGCCGGAGTACGCCATTTATAATTTTAACCAAACAGCAACACAAGCGGTATCTTATGATTACACCACGCCTTTTATTACTTATGGTTTTTATGTAAACCAAAAAATTGATTTCGGTGACTATGGCGGCGTGGCTGGTGGTTTCAGAAGTGATTATTCATCGGCTTTTGGTGGCGGTTCAAAGCCGTTTACGTTCCCGAATGCAAACGCATATATCAGGCCATCGTCGTTTGATTTTTGGAAAAACTCAGCTTTAGGAAACGTAATCCCCGAATTTAAAATAAGGGGCGGTTACGGTGAGGCCGGTACCCAGCCAATGCCTTTTGACAGATACCCTACCATAAACCCAGGAAACCTTGGCTCGGCGCTTACATTTAATTTACCAACTTCCCTTGCTAACCCGAACTTAAAAGTAGAAGTTTCAAAAGAATATGAAATTGGTACTGATATAGCTATAAAAGGAGCATCGGGCAATTGGTTTAGCGAAATCAATGTGAGCGGTACTTATTGGAATCGTAAAGCAGATAACGTTATCTACAATATCAATACAGCTCCATCAACGGGTGGTACTCAAATAAAAACCAATGCCATAGGCCTTTCATCTCACGGTATTCAGGCTTCTTTAAATATTGGCATCCTGAAAACCAGGGATTTTAACTGGAATTTCACAACCAACTTTAGTAAGGCTACAACAATGATAACCAGCACCAGCGGGGCGCCAATCATCCTGAATACCGCAGCAGGCAGCACCTTTTTAACCTTGACTGCCGGTCAAAAAATCGGTCAGATCTTTGGTAATAAAGCACTAACAAGTTTGAGCGAGACAAACAGCGCCGGCGTGCCATACATACTCCCGGCCGATTACAGTAAATATACAATTGTTGATGGGCGGGTTGTTAATATAGCTACAAAAGGGATTCAATTTGCAAGTGAGGCCTCATCATTTGGCGATCCAAACCCTAAGTTTAATGCGGCGTTTATAAACAACTTTACCTATAAATCGCTTTCATTTGGCTTCCAGTTTGATTGGGTTTACGGCAGCCACCTTTATAACCAAACCAGGGAATGGCAATACCGGGATGGTATCAGCGGCGATTATGACAAAGCTGTTAATATAGGTGGCACATCCGCCGCTTACACAGCTTACTACAGAAGCGCTTATGCCGACATTATTGGTGGAGTAAACGGTGCAAGGAATGGCACTAAAGATTATTTTTATGAAGGGGCTTCTTTTTTACGATTGAGAAATATCTATCTCGGATATGATTTTTCGAGCCTTATAAGTAAAAAGGTATTCAAAAGGGCCGTTTTAACATTCACAGGCCGCAACCTGCTAACCTTTACCAAGTATACCGGGTTTGATCCGGAAATCAGTTCCGGTACATCCAATTCTCCGTTTGACAGGGGGGTAGATCATGATTCTACACCTAACAGCAAATCATACCAGATCGGTTTAAATCTTGGATTTTAATTGACTTTAACTAAAATAAAATGAAAAAATATAAATATATTATAACATCAGTACTCTTAGCTGGTTTTGTTGTGTCATCATCCTGCAAAAAGGAATTGGACGTAAAAAACCCTAATTCGCCTACGCTTGAACAGGCAAAAACAGAATCGGGCTTAACCTCGCTTGCAGCAGGCAGCATTTACATTAACGGTTTTGTAAATGGTGACGGATGGCTGGGCGACAGTTTTTTCTCCCTCTGCTACGGCTATCATGAATTACTTGCTGATGATGTATCGGCACAGGCCGCAAACAATAACGTGAATCTTGTTAACGTTCCCGATTATGCAATACTTGATGACGGCTCAAAAGTAATAAATACACAGCCCCAAATAGCAAATTTAAGGCTCAACAATACCCGCGACAAACAAAGTCAGAACATGTTTTACTTTGAATGGCAGAGCATGTATGGGTTAAATAACGCCTGTAATCAAATCCTGGCCCTTGCAGGTACTGTAAGTTTATCGGGCGATGCAGCTACAAAGCTGGCCACCTACAAAGCCTGGGCTTACTGGTGGAAAGGTTATGCTTACGCCAGGCTTGGCTCAATTTACTATGCGGGACTTATAAATAACGAGATAAGTACAACAAATGCCACTTATGTGAATAGCGCGGCTTTAATTACCGAATCAAATAAAAACCTTGCACAGGCAGCTTCTATTTTAAACGGGATACCCGGCACAGAGGCCTATACTACTTTAATGGGGAAATTGATCCCTTCATTTTTCCAGGTAGGTAATGGCAAAGTACCTACACCGGCAATGTTTGTACATAGCATAAATACGTTAATGGCACGTAACCTGCTGGTTAACACCAGTGCGTCTGCCATGACAGCCGCCAATTGGCAATCTATCCTCACGTTAACTGCTGCGGGTATACAATCTACCGATAACATTTTTGCAGGATTTTCAACAGAAAACAATTATGTATTTTCTTCAGGCGGAGGATCAGTGGCTGTAAATACCGCTGGTGACGAAACTGCAAGTAGCTTTACAATAAGCGAAAGGCTGGTACAGGATATTAAACCGGGGGATAAACGTTTGGCTGAAAATTTCCTACAAGTTACACCATTTTACAACCAGGTTGGCGGGTTTACTTTTAGTACAAGATGGAAATTATATGATGCGAAAATTGATGCAGTTCCAAATAATGGGGCTATCCAGCTTGCTAATAAAACACCTGGTAAGCAAGAAGTTTATATAGGCGGAACCTACGAAGAAAATGAGTTGATGAAAGCTGAAGCGCTGATCAATACAGGGCAAATTGATCTTGGTTTGGCAAGTATAGACAATGTAAGGACCTACCAGGGTGCCGGGCTTGCAAAAGTTTCAGGCACAGGTTTGACTTTGGCTGCCGCAAAAGAAGAGTTGCGTAAAGAAAGACGTCTTGCCTTATTGTTTAGAGGAACAGCATTTTACGATGCCAGGAGATGGGGCGTAATCTATGATATTTCAAAAGGTGGTGGCAGGACAAATGCGGTTGTACTTTCGCCAAATGGAGTATTAAGTACACATGCAACTATCAATTATAATTTCCTTGATTATTGGGACGTTCCTGCAGATGAGGTAGTATTAAACCCGCCCGGTGCAGGAAGTGCCCCGGTTAAAAATCCTAATTGATTTGTATCGTTCTTTATATAATTTCAGTTAATATTACTGTTAAGGTCGTGCAAGCAAATGCACGGCCTTTTATATTATTCCAGAAGGGATGTGTTTCGCTGTTTCGATATAAAAAAAGATGCCTGTACGACAATGTTTGTCGTACAAAAAATAAATTTTAATGGGCATAAGTTGTTTGTAATCAATAATTTACAGCGAATTATCGTTATGTTTCATGTTTTTTAGTGTATCCTGTTCACATTGCGGAACGGAACAGTAGAATACCTCAGGCTATTTCTTAGCCCTGTTATATTAAGCGGATCGCTATATCTCCACAGAACCATCAAACACCTGTACGGCAGGTCCTTCTAAAAAGATATCCGAAAACACTTTGCCATCGTAATTAAAGCGAATATTGAGTTTGCCTCCAAGTACTTTTATGGGCGTATCAATGTGCCCTGTTAGCTGGTTATGGCTGGCCATGGCAAGTGCCACTGCGGTAACCCCGGTGCCACAGGCAAAGGTTTCATCCTCAACCCCGCGTTCAAAGGTGCGCACGAAGTATCCGTCTTCTGTTGGTTCTACAAAATTCACGTTAATGCCGTGCTTGCGGTAGGTAGCATTATTACGGATGGCCCTGCCTTCATGAAAAACATCACGATGCTCCAGGTCTTCAACCAGTTTTACATAGTGCGGAGAGCCTGTGTTGAGTACATAGGCATCCAGGTCGGTTTTTAACTCGTTTACGTCAATCATCTGCAGGCTCACCCAATCCCCCTCGTCTGTAATTTTGGCATTATGCGGACCGTCAACTGCCAAAAAAACAGTTTCGTTTTTAATGATGTCTAAAAATTTGGCAAAGGCTACAATACATCGGCCTCCGTTACCACACATGCTGCTGGGCTGGCCATCAGCATTGTAGTATACCATTTCAAAATCAAACCCAGCCTTATTTTGCAGAAACATCATGCCGTCGCCGCCAATTCCAAAACGGCGGTCGCAGAGGCGGGCAATCAGCCTCGGGTCGCTGTGGTCAACTATGTTTTCACGGTTGTCAACCAGGATAAAATCATTACCTGCGCCCTGGTATTTATAAAATCGTATCTTCACAATAATATCATTTAATATCAGTTACTTACCTGTAGCCTAACCTTTGTAGCAACCAATACGGCTAAGTAAAAACAATTTAACAAATTTTAACAAAAATCCTGATAACTAATCATTGATTATGTAGTCTATATGGTATTAAATTTGATTTGTTAAATTTAATTCACATAAACAAAGAAAGGCAAATATAAAGATGAAAAAGATTGGTTTAACATTATTAACCGCTTTTGCAGGAGGAGCCCTGGCTTTAGGCGCGTACAAAGTTATCGAGAGTAAATACGCGGATAACCTAAGTTTTGAGGACAAACAAAAGGTTTATTTCACCAGCAATCCATCAGCACCGGTAGTATCATCAACCGGCTCGCTTGATTTTACGGAGGCCGCCGCTGCGGTTACCCCGGCTGTAGTTTACATTCGTACCACTTACAGCAGTCAATCAGGAGGCAGCGGACAGGATCAGTTGGAGCAGATGTTTGGTGATATGTTCGGCCAGCGCATACGTCCGCAGG
This sequence comes from Mucilaginibacter sp. P5_A6, assembly GCF_056400585.1. Lineage (NCBI taxonomy): Bacteria > Pseudomonadati > Bacteroidota > Sphingobacteriia > Sphingobacteriales > Sphingobacteriaceae > Mucilaginibacter > Mucilaginibacter sp. P5_A6. The sequence continues at coordinate 192,137 of NZ_JBFUKZ010000002.1, forward strand.
GACCGCAGATGGCCTCAGGCTCGGGTGTTATTATCTCGAACGATGGTTACATTGTAACCAATAATCACGTGGTTGATAAAGCGGATAAAATCACAGTTGCTACAAATGATCACCGCACCTTTCAGGCTAAAGTAATAGGTACCGACCCAAGTACCGATCTGGCCCTGATCAAGATCAGTGCTACAGATTTGCCTATTGTTAAATTAGGCAACTCTGACGATGCCCGCGTTGGTGAATGGGTTTTAGCGGTTGGTAATCCGTTTAATTTAACATCAACCGTTACCGCGGGTATTATAAGCGCTAAAGGCCGTAACATTGGTATTATTGGCAGCGAGAACAGCCAGGACGAGAGCAACCCGTTCGGGCGTAGCCGTAACCAGCCAGCCACACCAAAACTTAACAAAGCCATTGAGTCGTTCATTCAAACAGATGCTGCCATTAATCCAGGTAATAGCGGCGGGGCCCTTGTAAATACCAAAGGCGAGCTGATAGGCATTAACGCCGCGATAGCATCCCACACAGGCTCATATGAAGGCTACGGCTTTGCTATCCCGGTTAACCTTGCTAAAAAGGTATTGAACGATATTAAAAAGTTTGGCTCGGTAAAACGCGGATTTATTGGCGTGAACTTTACAGAGCTTAATCCGGATGCAGCTCAAAAATTTAATATCAGCAACACAACCGGCTTATATGTTAATGACCTGGTTGATGGTGGAGGTGCACAGCAAGCGGGGATTCAAAAAGGCGATATTATCGCAAAAGTAGAGGGTATTCCCGTTTATGAATCATCAGACCTGCAGGAACATGTGGGCCGGATGCAGCCTGGGGATAAAATAAATCTTACCGTGCTTCGCGATGGCAAAGAAAAGAATTTTGCCGTAACACTTAAAGCTGATGCAAACCCAACAACCCGAGTTGCTGCCGTTTCAAAATCGGCAGAAGAATTGTTTAATAAACTGGGTGCAAGCTTTCAGCCATTAACCCAGGCTCAAAAGGCTAAGTTTCATGTAAACTCCGGTGTTTTGGTAACCCAGGTCCGCGAAGGAAGGGTATTTGATAGCTTTGAAATTCCGGTAGGTTCTATCATCACCAGTATCAATAAATCACCTATTAGCAGTGTGGCTGATATTGATAAAGTTATAACCAACCTGCGCAATGGTAACCTGGTAATTTCAGGCTATTATCCGGATGGCACAAACTTTAACAATATGTTCCAGGTGCAGTAAGTCCAGATATGCAAATGTGCAGATATTAGATGTGCAGATATTTAACAAAAAGCCCGCGAGTCGGGCTTTTTGTTTTGAGCAGTAGTTTGTAAGGAAACAAAGTACTGGAACTGCATTTAGGAATAATGGCCTGCAAGGAAACAGACTACGAAGACAAAATCCTCCGATAAACCAAAAAAGCCGCATTTAGCGGCTTTTTCAATTATATTTAGTTTCTTCTATTCTTCAACCATTTCACTATTCGGACTGGCCACTTCTGGTACTTCGTGTTTAAAGTAGCGCTTTTGATATAGCAATATCATGATCACACCTACACAAATAGCCGAGTCGGCAAGGTTAAACACAGGCCTGAAAAACTCAAAGGGCTCATTGGCCCATAACGGGAACCATGACGGATAGGTGCCTTTTAACAGCGGGAAGTAAAACATATCAACCACACGGCCATGGAACATCGGCGCGTATTTGTACATAACCCCATAAAAAGTTGAATCGATAATATTACCAACCGCACCGGCTAAAATAAGCGCCACGTTCATGATGAGCCCGCGGTGATACTTATGTTTTATAAGGTAAACAAGACAATAAACAATCCCACAAACCGCAAAAATACGAAACAACGTTAGCGCCAGCTTACCGGCATCGCCACCCCACTCCATGCCGAAGGCCATGCCATTGTTTTCGGTATAGTGCAGCATGCCGCGGTTACCTAAAAAGCGAATCTCTTCGCCCATGTACATGTGCCCCCTTACCCAGGTCTTAATGATCTGGTCGGCAAGAATTATAAATGCAGCAGTTAAAAAAGGTTTAGTGTAAGCTGCCTTCATTTATTGCTTTAATTTGGCTTCCATGGTCATGGTGGTGTGCGGTACGGCACGTAAGCGCTCTTTCGGGATCAGTTTGCCGGTTTCGCGGCAAATACCATAAGTTTTGTTCTCGATACGTACAAGAGCAGCTTCCAGCTGATCAATAAATTTTTTCTGGCGGGCGGCTAACTGGTTTATTTGCTCTTTTTCCAATGTGGCCGAGCCATCTTCCAGTGTTTTGTAGGTGCCTGCTGTGTCATCAGTTCCGTTAGCATTTGGTGAGCTTAATGAAGTTGCAAGCGAGTTTAATTCTTCTTTAGCAATACGTAGCTTATCCAGTATGAGTGCTTTAAATTCCTGCAGGTCTGACTCGGAATACCTGGTTTTTTCGTTTTCTACTTTCATTTATATTTTACTAATAACAATAAAAATTTCATTTCCATCAATGGTGACTAAATCACCTTTATTTAACTGGCTATCAAGCACAATGCTTACCGCCAAAATTTCGGCGCAAATATAGGATAAATTATTCTTCACCGCTTCATTGATGTAAGGGTGGTCACTAAGGCGTACATTTATCTTATCCGTTACTTCAAATCCTTTCTCCTTGCGCAAGTTTTGGATCCGGTTAATTAACTCTCGTGCTATACCCTCCTGCTTTAATTCGTTGGATATGGTAACATCTAAAGCCACGGTTAGTTTGCCCATATTTGCAACTTGCCAGCCCGGCACATCTTCAGCAATGATATCTACTTCTGTATCAAGTATCAAATATTTATTATCAAGTACAGCAATATTTCCGTTTGCTTCTAAATAAGCTATATCCTCATTTGTAAAATTGTTTATAGCCTCGGCAACAACCTTCATGTCTTTACCAACTTTTTGGCCAAGGGCCTTAAAGTTTGGTTTTATCTTCTTTTTAATGAAGCCTGCGGTGTCGGTAATGTACTCAATATCTTTGATGTTTGTTTCAGATAATATCAGCTCTTTTACCTGCTCCACCTGCACCTTAAAGTCTTTATCTAATATAGGTAAAAGAATCTTGCTTAGCGGGCGACGCACATTGATGTCGATCTTTTTACGTAATGATAACACCAGGGATGATATATCCTGTGCCAGTTTCATTCGTTCTTCCAGGTCAGTATCTACCAGTTCTTTTTGATATTCAGGGAAGTAAGCCAGGTGAACTGATTCAAATAGCTCTTTACCGGTAACGCTGTTCAGATCGTTATATAATCTATCGGAAAAGAAAGGCGCTATGGGCGACATTAATTTACTGATGGTAATTAAACAGGTATATAACGTCTGGTAAGCAGATAACTTATCATCCGAGTTATCCGACCGCCAGAAACGGCGGCGGCTTAAGCGGATAAACCAGTTGCTGAAATGAGCGTCAACAAATTCCTGTATGGCACGGGCCGCTTTGGTAGGCTCAAAATCGGCATAAAAACCATCAACCTCCAGGGTAAGGGTGTTTAATAGCGATATGATCCAGCGGTCGATCTCCGGGCGTTTGCTTATGGCTATTTCGGCTTCGCTGTAAGTGAACTTATCAATATTGGCGTACAGCACAAAAAACGAATAGGTATTATATAATGTGCCGAAGAACTTGCGGCGAACCTCATCTATCCCATCGGTATTAAACTTCAGGTTATCCCATGGCGATGCATTGCTGATCATGTACCAGCGGGGGGCATCGGCGCCAAACTGCTCAATGGTTTCAAACGGATCAACGCCGTTGCCTAAACGCTTAGACATTTTGTTACCGTTCTTATCCAAAACCAACCCGTTCGAGATCACATTCTTAAACGCAACACCACCGTTGCCAACCCGTTCATTCACCGTTCTTACCTCGTCGCTGCACTCGCTCAGCATTACGGCTATGGCATGCAGGGTAAAGAACCAGCCACGGGTTTGATCGACCCCCTCGGCAATAAAATCGGCAGGGTAGGCATTGGCAAACTCCTCTTTATTTTCGAAAGGAAAATGCCATTGTGCATAAGGCATCGCGCCCGAATCAAACCAAACATCAATCAGGTCAGGCTCGCGGAACATTTTGTTGCCGCTTGATGAAGTTAATATCACATCATCAACATAAGGGCGGTGCATATCTTCCAATGTAAAGCCTGCCGGCATAAAGCCTGCCGCGATAGCTTTTTCAATTTCGGCATTCAGCTCGGCTATGGAACCGATACATTTCTCTTCGCCGCCATTTTCTTCGCGCCAGATAGGCAGCGGGGTACCCCAGTAGCGTGAACGCGAAAGGTTCCAATCCACCAAATTTTCAAGCCAGTTACCAAAGCGGCCGGTTCCGGTCGATTCCGGTTTCCAGTTGATGGTTTTGTTAAGTGCAACCATTTTATCCTTTACCGCTGTAGTGCGGATAAACCAGCTATCTAACGGGTAGTATAAAATAGGCTCATCCGAGCGCCAGGAGTGTGGATAGCTGTGCTCGTATTTTTTAACATCGAATGCTTTATTCTCTGTTTTTAGTTTGATAGAGATCAGTACGTCGGTAGGTTTAAAACCAGGCTCGGCGCGTTCTGCATCGCTATAGTATTCTTCTTTAACGTAGTAACCCGCAAAATCGGTAACCTCGTTAACAAAACGACCTTGTTTATCAACAAGTGGAACTTCCTTGCCGTTTTCGTCCTTCACCATTACCGATGGTACGTTGTTTTCTTTACAGGCCCGGAAGTCGTCCGCACCAAAAACAGATGCCGTGTGCACGATGCCGGTACCATCTTCGGTAGTAACAAAATCGGCAGGGATAACACGGAAGGCGTTTTTCTCCAGGTCATCATTGCTTACGTAAGGCATCAGCTGTTCGTAGTGGATGCCCAATAGCCGGCTTCCTTTAAACTCTGCCTGTAATTTCCATGGAATGATTTTGTCACCGGATTTATAGTCTTCAAAAGACGCGTTTTCACCTTCGGCCTTAAAATATTTCTTAACCAGATCCTTTGCTAAAACAACGCAAATAGGCTCGTAGGTATAAGGATTAAAAGTGCTTATTTGGGCATAAGTGATGCTCTCCCCCACTGCTAATGCGCAGTTTGAGGGCAGGGTCCATGGCGTAGTTGTCCAAGCTAATATAAATACGTCGGTATTTACGTCTTCGAATAAAAATCCGGAATCCTGGTCGCATTTTACTTTAAACTGGGCAACAATGGTAGTATCCTTCACCATTTTATAGGTGCCCGGCTGGTTAAGTTCGTGGGAGCTTAAGCCCGTGCCCGATTTTGGCGAATAAGGCTGTACAGTATATCCTTTGTACAAAAGGTCTTTATCATAAAGCTGCTTCAGTATCCACCAAAGGCTTTCAATGTATTCGTTTTTGTAGGTGACGTACGGATCATTCAAATCAACCCAATAACCCATTTTTTCGGTCAGGTCGTTCCATACATCGGTATAGCGCATTACCTCTTTGCGGCAGGCATCGTTATATTCCTTAACAGTTATCTTTTTGCCAATATCGTCTTTGGTTATTCCTAACGCTTTTTCAACAGCCAGCTCAATTGGCAGGCCATGGGTATCCCAGCCGCCTTTGCGTTTAACCTGGTATCCCTTTAGGGTTTTATATCTGCAAAAAATATCCTTTATAGAGCGCGCCATTACGTGGTGAATACCGGGCATGCCATTTGCGCTCGGCGGCCCTTCGTAAAAAGTGTAAGGGTTACTCGCCGGGCGGCTGCTGATACTTTTTTCGAAGATGTTGTTCTGTTTCCAAAACTCCAGTACCTCTTTGCCTGTTTGCGATAAGTTTAACTGCTTATATTCTTTGTACATGTATATATTCTACCTTTTATCACCTCTTTTTTAAGAGGTTGCAAAAATACGGAATTTATAAATGATTTTTTTAATTTAGAGGGGTGAAAAATAATAAAGTAAAGCGTACTATACTAATGCTGCTGGTAGCCGTGATCCTGTTTTCTACATCAATGGTTATTCCGGCGCTGCAGGATTCCAAATGGAAGGTACTTATGCAGGGCGGCGCCACCGGGTTAACCATGGCCGGTATAGTGAGTATTATTACGTTACTGATAGATTATTTGAAGGAAAGTAAATAGCCGCGTTTTTTGGCTGAATCTAATTTTTAATTCTGTTAATTCGATAAATTTCGGTTCAGGAATTAAAAAATAGCCCGGTTCGCTCCGCCATCAACCTGAATAGTTGTCCCGCTAATATAAGCCGCCTGTTCAGATGCTAAAAATGCAACCAGCGCGGCCAGCTCTTCTGGTTTACCGATGCGTCCCAGCGGGATGCTTTTAGCTTTGTCCTTTATTGCTTGTTCCGGGTCTACGTCTTTAGGGAAAGTATGCTTAATTCTATCGGTGAGGATCAATCCCGGCGCCACATTGTTTACAGTGATATTGTATGGCCCAAACTCATCGGCCATTAGCTTGGCCATGCCAACCACGCCCATCCGCATACTGGTTGACAGTACCGAGTTGCCTAATACCGCCTTTACCGAACCACTGATGATGTTAATGATGCGTCCGCTACCCGTTTTTTGCATATGTGGTAATACCAACTTGCTTAAGCGGGCAAAGCTGAGCAAGTTGAGCTCGAAAGCCTTTTGCCATTGCTCGTCGTCAAAGTTCTCAAACTTATCAAATGGCGGTCCGCCGGCGTTATTCAGCAGAATGTCAATCCGCCCGAATGTAGCTGCCGCTTTGGTTATAAAGTAATTTATCTCGCCGGCATTTGAAACATCAACGGGGATGGCCACAACCGGGTTACCGGTAAGCTGTTTTATCTCATAGGCTGTTTGGGTTAGTTCTGCTTCATCGCGCGAGCCGATGATAACCTTTGCTCCTTCGGCAGATAGCGCCGTTGCAATTGCCTTGCCAAGGCCCTTGCTTGCTGCAAGCACTACGGCTACTTTGTTGTTGAGTTTAAGATCCATAAGTCGCACTTAAATCCTCTCCAAAGGAGAGGACATTGAATCGAATATTGTTAATTAACGGTTTTCTTTAAAGTTCTCCATGCCAAATATTCCTTTTCAGCATCCTCCCCTTCAGAGCGGGCAGGGTGAGGCTTCTACTCTTCTATATCAGGCCCCTTCAGCTTCTTCCTGTCGGTCCCTTTTTCAAGGCTTAATAAAAATGCCGGCAACAATGTAAGGTTACTAATCATAGCTACCAGCAGCGTGATAGATAAGAGGATTCCCAATGCCTGCGTGCCGCCAAATTTGGATACCACAAACACACCAAAACCAAAAAAAAGTACTGTTGCTATAAATATCATGCTAACCCCGGTTTCGCGGATGGTATCGGATACAATTGTAGAAACCCTTTTATTGCTGTTGCGCAGCTCATGCCGGTAGCGGGTGATGAAATAAATGGTTTGGTCGCTGGAGATCCCCATAGCTATGCTGAATATCAGGATGGTTGATGGTTTAAGCGGGATCCCAAAGAAGCCCATAATACCTGCTGTAATTATTAATGGCACCAGGTTTGGCAGTAAAGAAATGGCTATCATTTTTACACCACGGAACAGGACCCACATTACCCCGGCGATTAAAAAAATGGCCCAGGCCAGGCTCTCGTAAAGGTTGGTAAGCAGGTAGTTTGTTCCCTTTATAAATATAATGCTGCTGCCTGTAAGCTCCACATGGAATTTTTTGGGGTTAAATATCGAGTCGATACGTGGCTGTAGATTGGCCAGTACCACGTTCATTTTTTTTGACCCGGCATCAACCATTTCAAAAGTAACCCTTGTTACCTGGTGGGTGCTATCTAAATATGTATTAAGTGCGCTGGTGCCTTTGCCCGAGTTGCCTGCATAATTGAGGATAAAATTTTGCTCCAAACCATCGGGCAGGCGGTAATAATCGGGGCTGCCGCCATAAAAAGCCTGTGTGCTGAATTTTAAAACCTGTATCAGTGATATCGACCGGCTAAACTCCGGGTAGGATGATATGAGTTGTTCCAGTTTCTCAACCTTGCGTATTACCGCCTGGTTCATTACGCCATTTTTTCGTTTGGTATCAATACTTACTTCCAATGGAAGTACGCCGTTAAAGTTCGATTCAAAAAACTTCAGGTCCTCCAGGGTATTATTGTGCTGGGGCAGATCGTCAACTACGTAGCCATTGATATTTATTTTGGTAATGCCGATGGCGGATATCACAACAAGTAACAGGGTGATGATATAAACCATTTTACGTTTGTTGTGCACTAAATTATCCAGGCTAATAAGTAGTTGTTTCATTAATTTACTATCCTTAATGCCTGCTTTTTGCGGTTTGGGCGATGGTAAATAACTAAAGATAATAGGCACCAGGATAAGGCTCAATGCGAAGGTGGCCATAATACTTATGGAGGCAACTAAACCAAACTGGGTTAGCAGTTCGCTGTTGGTGAAACATAATACGCCGAAGCCGATAGCTGTGGTAACATTAGCTATAAAGGTAGTTATGCCCGCTTTTTCAATGGCTATGTGAAGTGCCTGTAATTTATTGCCGCTCAGTTCAAACTCGTGATAATACTTATTGAGGATGAATATGGTATTGGGAATCCCGATAACTACTACAAGAGGCGGGATGATGCCCGTAAGAATAGTCATTTCGTAGTGCATGAGCACCAATGTACCCAGGCTCCAAACCACACCTAAAACTACGATGATCACCGGGAAAATAACCGGGAAAAACGAACGAAAAAAGAGCAACAGTATCAGCGCCGTAATTAATACCGATAGGCTAAGAAACATCGAAAACTCATGTGCCACCAGGTCGCCCACCACAGTGCGGATGAGCGGCAGGCCGGAGTAATGTACTTTTATGCCATGCTTTTGCTCAAAAGCAGCGCCCAGTTTTTTTATTTTATTAATGATAGGTACCCGGTACGGTGTATTGATGATTTTATCATCAAAAGTAATGGCCATTAAGGTTGATTTGCCATCGTTGCTTAAAACCAGGCCTTTATAAAATGGCAGGTTTGCCAGTTGTTGTTTCACGCTATCAACCGCTTGTGCGCTTTGCAGTACCCCGGTAACCAGCGGCTTTATAACAAAACGATGTTGAGTGGTATCTTTTTGCAGGTTGTAAACATTGGCTGCTGAAATTACAGCCTTGATGCCTTTTACCTGTTTCAGACTGTTGCCTATCTGGTACCAGTCGTTAAATATATCCTTGTCAAATATCTTACCTGATTTTATGCCGATCACCATAGACGAAGCATCCTGGCCAAACATTTTTTTAAACTGGTTGTAACGGATATAAGCCGAATCGGTAACGGGAAGTACCTTGCCGCCGTTAAAGGTTATTTTTACCCGGGATGCCTCATATCCCATAAAAACACTCAGTGCAACAACGCTTATCAGCACGAAGAGCCTGTTTTTAAGAATAAAAGATGCTGTATTTTTCCAGAACATGCGCAGTAAATTAAGGGCGCCGCTAAACTACGAAATTTGATCTATCTGCCGATTGAACAAATTTGACTTTGTGAAAATGAAATGGCAGAATGCGGATATAGGCTAAGTAAAAATTTAATTTCACGCAAAGATGCAAAGAAATGGCAGATGGGGATGTGTATCTTCGGGTAATCTAAAATACAGCTCTGTTGCAAGAAGAAATAAAAAAACAGGAGATTGCACTTTGTCTTCCCACGTTTGCGTGACATCCTCAAATGTAAAGGATATCGATTCGTTTAAACCAAAGGCAATCAATGTTCAAAACCAGCTTAAATAAATCAAAACCCGTATTTTTGATACATGAAAAGACTGATGAGCAGTTTTGGCTTTGCTTTTAAAGGTTTAAGGTATGCTACATTAACCCAGCCCAATTTCAGGATTCACCTGGTTTTGGGTTTTAGTGCCGTTGTTTTGGGGATTTTGTTACAGATTTCATTCGCCGAATGGGAATGGATCATGCTGAGCATAGCCATTGTTTTGGTAGCAGAACTTTTAAATACCGGGATTGAAACCCTTACCGACCTGGTATCGCCGGGATACAATGAAAAGGCAGGCCACGTGAAAGATGTTTGCGCCGCTGCCGTGGTTATTACCGCTTTATTTGCGCTCATCACCGGCATCGCTATATTTTTACCCAAACTAATTTTACTGATAACTCATGCTGCATAAAACCAGGGGCATTGTATTTAAAGCAACGGACTATGGCGAAAGTAGCGTGATCGTTCAGATCTTCACCGAAAAATTTGGCCTGCAATCATACATCATCAACGGAGCCAAAAAGCCAAAAGCTAAAATAGGCCGCAATATGCTGCAGCCCCTGCATTTGCTCGACCTGGTGGTTTATCATAAAAACACAGGTAGCGTACAGCGCATAACCGAACTTAAAAACGCGCCGGTGCTGCAAACCATTCCATATGATGTTATCAAAAGCTGTATCGCTATTTTTTTGAACGAAGTGCTGTATAAAGCGATAAAGCAGCAATCTGCCGAAGAAAATATTTTTGATTTTGTGTTTAACGCCATCGAATGGCTCGATCATCAAACCGGGAATGTGGCTAACTTTCACCTGCTGTTTTTAACCCAGCTTACCCGTTACCTCGGTTTTTACCCCGATAAGTTTTTAATTGGCAAGGCCGATTACTTCGACCTGAAGGACGGCACGTTTAGTAAATACAAGCCCGATAGTGTAATGTACCTTTCGCCTCCGCATACGCAAAACTTTAGCCTGGTGCTGCAATGCAGTTTTGAAAACATGGAGCAATTAAAATTAAGCAATGATGACAGGCGGTACCTGGTGCATAAATTGATGGAGTATTACGCCCTGCATATTGAGGGCTTTGGAAACATCCGCTCGGGAGATGTGCTGGAGGAGGTGTTAGCTTAAAGCCGCCTGAAATATAAAATCGATGTTTAATATTTGACAATAAAGGGTATTAAAACAAAAAAAGAGAAAGCCGATGGCTGTCTCTTTTTTTTAGTTGACTGACCTCATTATTTACCATAAAGAACTAATTGGTTAGATCGATAATAACAATTAGGACAAATATATGCACTATAGAATTAGTAGACTAATTTTTTGACGAAAATTTGCATGTTTTTTGATAAAAAACATCATTTTTTTCTGAAAACCGGTCGGTTTTAAAAAAAAACCACCCCAATTTCCCATTTTTCCCACCAAAAAGCGCACAAAAGGGAGGTCTTTTGACCGGAGCATATTGGCACTTTTTGTTCAGCCCGGGCGATTTCAAACCCGTCTGGCTCATTCAATATTGATCAAACTGAAAAACCAGGAAGGATAAATCGACAACTTTTCCTAAAGCCTGATTATAATTTGCGGGTTAAAAGATACAGGCTGTCTGAATTTAACTAAAAAGAAACCATTCGCAAAAAACAAACGTATACGGTACACTATAAACCATTATAACAATGTTGCATTAGTATCTGCAGCCAATACTTTCATAACGATCAGATTTAATTATGGAGAATGAGATAAATCTTTCTGAACAAAAATTTAATGCCATTTTTACTTATGCTCCATTGGGCCTGGCCGAAATTGATCAAAACGGCGAAGTAATACGGCTGAACATAGCCGGGGGAGAATTGCTGAAGCCCTTATTGGAAACATATCAGCTTCCGGGCGATAATATTTATCCCATATTGGATTGCATCAACCCGGAGATTTCTGAAAAAATAAAAAATTATGAGCCATTCAGGGGGATAGTTTATAACGCGTTAAATAGATTCAGGCTGCCGCATCCAAATAATAACGCAGAAAATCATTTTCAGTTCAATATTACCAAGATGTTTGAAGATTGCATTATTGTGGGCTTTGAAGATCTGACAGCGAAATACGAGGAAGAAGAGGCCATGCACCAGGCAGGCCTGGAAAGGGCTGTTGCACAGGGCAAGTTTGAAATCGCGTCTGAAGTATTACATGATATCGGCAATGCCGTGGTCGGGTTTGGTTCATACCTTACGCGTATCAATCGTTCCATGGAACAGAATAATGAGGAAAACCTGCAAAATGTGGTGTTGTTTTTAAAAGGGCAGCAAACCGCATTAGCTACAGCCATTGGCGATCAAAAAGCAGGAGCGCTGGTGAGCCTGCTGGAAGGGATTACCCTGGCTCAGAGAACTAACAAGGAAGAAATTCGGCGGTCTATTTCCGAACAGCTTAGTATCATCAGCCATATCCAGGAGATCCTTACCATTCAGCGCCAGTATGTGGTTGGGCATGAGCCACAGGACAGAAAACCGGTTAACTTAAGGGATGTTATTTATGACTGCCGTTCAATGATATTTGCCACTTATGATAAAAAGGGGATTGCTGTTACATTAAATATGCCAGACCAGGTACCAATGATTAAAGGCGACCGGACTAAATTGATGCAGGTAATTTTAAACGTATTAAAAAACAGTATAGAGGCAATAGACGTTCACGGAAATGAAAAAAATATTGAAATCCAATTGCTTTTAGAGGATAACGTGCTGCGATTAACCATCCTTGATACAGGCAAGGGTTTTGATGAAGCTACAGCTGCCCATCTTTTTGAGCGGGGATTTACTACCAAAAATACTGGTACCGGCCTTGGATTATACAATTGCAGATCTATTATTGAAAGTCATTCCGGCTCTTTCTACATTTGTAGTGAAGGCCCTGGCCGGGGCACTACCACAACTATTAAATTTAATTACGAAAACGGTAAACGCCTTTAAAAGGATTATAAACGAATTTTTATGATGAACCAGGTAAATACATCAGTACTTGTGATTGACGACGAAGAATTGGTGCGTGATAATATAGAAGTAATACTGGCGCCGAAAGCTTTTATTGAAGATAACAGCATTAGCCAGGCGGCCCGCATCTTGTTTGATACGCCGAAGGAAATACTTACTATCCGTACCAGCAAGATCCCGGTTTTTAGTGTGGATAAAGCATCTAATGGCAGGGAGGGCGTTGATTGTGTAAGAAAGGCATTGGAGAACGGTCAGCCTTATGCCGTTATTTTCCTGGATATGCGGATGCCGGGCTGGGACGGGCTTGAAACCGCGAGGCAGATAAGGAAGTACGATAACAAAGCGGAAATTATTTTTATCACCGCGTACAGCGACCGTTCCATTGAAGAGATTATTGACCAGGCGGGGCAAAACGTGGGCTATCATTGCAAGCCATATGCAGCAGAAGAAATTATACTGCTTGCTACAAAAGCAATAACCGATTATGACCGTTTGCGAAACCTTGAGAAACTAATAGAGTCTATATCATCTATTGGTTTGAATGAGCGCCAGCTTAATACTTTACTTAAAAAYATTTTAGAACAGTTAGCCATTTCGGTAGGGACAGATATGGCTTTGTTAGGGAAGCTCCACGGTGATTTTGCCTATGAACAAATACTTTCAATTGGCGCTATTGAAGCCAGGATAAACCTGGATGAATTAATTACCCGCGTAAAAACCATCCACATTGAGCCGGACGAGGTAGTGCAGATGGATGAACTGGTGCTGGCAAGAATGGATTGCTATTCTGTTTTTGCCGTGCTAAATAAGTATGAAAAATTAAAGACGGAAAAGATGTATTTGTTAAAATTGTTTGTGCAAAATGCAGCCCAGGCAATTAGAAATGCAGAATTAAACGAAAAATTAATACGGAAGGAAAAACTTTCGGCAACGGGCAACGCGGTTGGTATGGTGATGCATGACCTGCGCACCCCTATTAAAAATATGAAACTGATTACGACGATGATGCGGGAGCAAAATGAAGGCGGCGAATGGGTGGATCTGCTGGATCAGTGTGCCGAGCAGTCATCCGAAATATTTGATGACTTTTTAGATTTTATTAAAGAAACACCTGTAAAAAAAGAGCCGGTTAATATCAACCGGATAATTGATGCTATTACCAATGCGGCAGAGGGAGGCGTTCATCATGACCACGTAGCCATTCATAAAACTATCCCGGGAAACCTGGTTATACAGGGTGACGAAAGTAAGCTTAAAAGAGCTGTAATGAACCTGGTGAATAATGCCGTAGAGGTGCTGCAATACAAAAAGATAGAACATGCTGTTATACATATTACCGCGCAGACAGACGAAACCAATAATAACGTGTCTATTGTAATACGTGATAACGGACCGGGAATACCTCATGATATCATAAAATCACTTTTTGAACCTTTTATAACCAAGGATAAGGTAAACGGAACAGGACTTGGATTAGCCATTGTAAAGCAGTACATCACCGCCCATGGCGGAACCATTAATGCCGAAAATGATAATGGCGCCGTTTTTACCATCCATCTGCCGATAAAGTGAAGTGCGCTAAAAATTCAGCCTAAACAAACCAGGGCAAAGGATAACACATAGCCGGAGGTGCAGGTAAAGTCCAAGCAAAAAACAACCAAAAAGCCCCTTAGTGATTATCTAAGAGGCTTTTTTCAATAGGAGCGGCGCCCAATATTGGGGCCGATAGTCCTTTAAGGTGGTTAACTATATCTGGTTTTAATAGCCCGGATTTTGATACATCTTTACCGGATCGAGCTTGTACTCATCAAATGGGATAGGATAATAGCGATCCTTTGTGCTAAAATTTGATAGCAAGGCTGATCCGAAGTTAGCCTGGGTTTTGCCTTTGAAATAGGCTACCAGTTCATCAGTAGTAAATGCCCGTAGCAAATCAAACCAACGGTGATGCTCAAATGCCAACTCAACGCGGCGCTCATGCAAAATTGCAAGCTTAAGGGTTGGATAATTGGTACTGTAAGCACTATTGGCCATGGATACTGCATAAGTTGGCATACCCGCCCTTGCACGTACCATATCTAAATATTGAATAGCAACGGCATCATCCCCAAGGTCATTATTAACCTCGGCAAGCATCAGTATCACATCGGCATACCTCATCAGGATCCAATCGTTGCCACCATAACCTAATTTACCGGCAGCATCACTCGCATCCCTGAATTTGGTAACAAACCAATCCTTTACAATTGGATCATTAGCATACTTAACAGAAAAGGTCATTCGCGGGTCGCCTGTTTCGTAATCGTTGATCAGATCGTGGGTAACATTATATCCCGCGCCCGATGCTGCCTTTTGCGAATTAACGGTTTCGCCTTTTGCCTGGTTGTTGGCTGCTATTGATGAACTGTAACTAACATCACCCTGCTTATTTACAATCTGGAAGATCAGCTCAGGGCATGTTGATTTTTTATTTACATCAAAAACATCGGTATACGGAATGCTGCTTAATGCGCCGAACGTGCGCATATTATAGGCATTCATGAGGTAGGTTTTGGCATTTGTAAGATTAACCTGGCGGTTAGCCTGATCTAAAGTTGTAGCCATTGTTAAATATACCTGGCCCAATAATACATTGGCCGCGGCTTTTGATACCCTGCCAATATTAGCACCTGTTTGCAGGTTAGGTAGCGGGCTGTTATTGATCACATCGGTAAGGTCTTTTATAATCTGCGCATATACCGTAGCCTGTTTTTCGCGATAGGTTGCGGCCGCAACTTCTGTAGAGGCTAATTGTTTGGTTACCAACGGCACATCGCCCCAAAGGCGGACCAGGTGAAAATACATCAGCGCACGTAAAAATTTGGCTTCGCCTGTGTATTGCAGCTTCAGGTTTGGATCAGCAAAAGTTACAGCATCAATATGCGACAATACCACGTTGGCACGGGTAACTGTAGCATATAACGACACCCAGTGGCTTTTTAAGTAAGTATTGCTGGCTATCAGCGAAAAATTGTTGAACTGGAAAGGCTCGCCCGCGTTCGATTGGTTATCGTTTGTGCCGGTATCGTCAGAGCGCTGATCGGTCCACAGGTCGCTGCTTTCGCCTATATTATTGCCACTGCGCAATGATTGATAAATGCCATTTACAGCTAACAAAACATCATTAGGCGATTTAAAATTGGCATCGACAGTAACAGCATTCGGATCGGTTTCGTTTAGAAAACTTTTTTTACATGCCGGGCTTATGGCTACACATACCGTAAGGCAAATGATAGCTATTAATTTTTTCTTCATCTCTATATTCTCCTTAAAAAATCATTAAAAAGTAACATTAACACCTAAATTGTACGACCTAACCAAGGGGTAAGTACCATAATCAATTCCGGGTGCAAGGTTGGCTGGTTGAGTATTATTTGAAGCGGCGCCAGAATAATTGTAGTCAACCTCCGGGTTATAGCCTTTATATTTGGTGATGGTAAAAGCGTTTACTACACTGGCAAACAACCGGGCTTTACTAATACCCAGTGTGTTTTGTAAAATGCCGGGCAGGCTATAACCAACCGTTAAGTTGGTACAACGAAGGAACGAGCCACTTTGCAGATAAAATGTAGATAAACGGGTGCTGTTACTTTGGGTACCACCGCGTGAAGCACGGTATACAGTTCCATTGCCGGGGTCAGCGGCATTTCTGTAACGGTTGGCCACATCGGCATACTGGTTGCCCGAGCCTTCCATGTTGTACAGGTAATAATCCTGGCCATCTAATATCTTATTACCATAAGAGCCATTGAACGATGCACTTAAATCAAAATGCTTATAAGTAGAATTTAAGGCAAAGCCGTAAGTAAACTTAGCGTATGGTGAACCAATAACGGTTTTATCGGCATCGTTCACTTTACCATCGCCGTTGGTATCCACAAAATACAGATCGCCTGGCTTAAGCGGGTTGGTTGATGAGGCAGATGGAGCAACCTTGCTGATATTCTCGGGGGTTACCATGCCGCCCACTTTAAAACCATAAAACATACCCACCGGCTGACCTTGTGTGGTAATGTTGGTTAAGTAAGAGCGCTCGGCGCCGTTAATTATAATGGTATTGTTACCCGGTAGTTTTACCACCTTATTGCGGTTTAGTGAAATATTGCCGCTTACATTAAAAGTGAGATCCTTTGAGCTTATTATCCTTCCATCAAGTTGAAGATCGAAACCTGTATTGCGGATCTTTGAATCGCGCAGGTTGGTAAGGATGGTGGTACTGCCGGATATAGCCGAAATAGGCTGATTATATAACAGGTTGTAAGAGTAGCTTAAATAATAGTTGGCGATGATAGATAAGCGGCCATTAAACAAGCCGATATCGGTACCAAAGTTATATTGCGAAGTTGACTCCCAGCTTAGCTTTTGATCTTTTATACCGCCGGCATATGTAGCGGTAGCAATGGTATTATTACCAAAAACCACACCTGTAGGGCTTGCAAGCGTTTGCTGATAACCGTAATTGCCAATATTGTAGTTACCACTTAAACCCCAGCTTGCGCGGACTTTAACGGTTGACTGATCGCCAAGGAAGTTATGGTAAAAAGGCTCTTCGGATATGTTCCATCCGGCGGCAACAGACGGGAAATAGCCGTATTTGTTTAAAGGGCCAAAACGCGATGAACCATCGGCACGGAAAGAACCTGTTAAAAAGTATTTACCGGCATAATTGTAATTAACACGACCAAGGTATGATAGTAAGGTATAAGCCGATTTACCTGTATTTGAATTCAAGGTAAAAAGACTCGCATCTGCGCCTTTGGCAGTAATTTCCGGAATATTATCATTTTGGAAACCTTTGGCAGTTACGCTGATCAGGTCGCTGGTTGTTTTTTGAGCTGTATAACCAGCCAGTACGTCAAAATGGTGTTTACCAAGCTGTTTGTTGTAGTTTAAGGTAAACTCGGCCAGGCGATCTAACTGGGTGATAGTTTGAGCTGTTGCCGTTGCTGCCGCTATGGATTGTGTTGATCCCGGGGGGAAAGCACCACTGCTTAAGTTAGTTGGCAGGTAGTAATCATATTTTTCATTGTAGGATTGAGTACCTAAATTGGCTTTGGCATTAAAACCAGGCAATATATTGTAAACTATATTGGCGTTGTAGGTACTGCGGTAGCCTTTGCGGGTAATTTTTGTACGCTCGGCCAATGCAACCGGGTTTTCGATAGATTGATAACCGTATGCTGCTGCCTGTGATGCCTCGGCATTGGTAGCCAATGATCCATCGGCATTATAGGCCGGTAAATAAGGCATGTATATAAGTGCGCCAAGAACCGGCCCGTGGTCAAAACGGCCTTCCTGCACCTCTTTATTTGTATTTTGAGTGTAGGCTATATTTGCGCCAACGTGTAATCTCTTGCTAACATCGCCTTCAATATTGGTGCGGAAATTTATACGTTCCTGCCCTGTAGTGCGTATAATACCGTCCTGATTTTGGTAAGCTCCGCTCACATAGTAATGGAAGCCGTTTGAAGCGCCCGAAAATGCCAGGTTATGTTTTTGGAAGAAAGCATTATGATACAATTCATTTTGCCAGTCGGTATTTACTGTTTGGTGAATTAATGATTGGTTAGCAAAGTCATAAAGTCCGTCGGGTATACTCACGCTGCCTGCATTGCTTACATTGGTAATACGGGTAGCGTTGTTATCGGAGTACATGGCATCATTCCAAACGTGGCCTGTATTAACCCACAGGTCGCGGTAGGTATTGTTACGGCCATCAATTACAAGTTGCGCAGCCTGATCTGAGTTGAGCAGTTTTACTTTTTTAGCTAACTGATTTATACCTGTTTGCACACTGTATTCAAATTTTCCTTTGCCTTCTTTACCATGTTTTGTAGTTATCAAAACAACACCGCCGGATGCACGGGAACCATAAATAGCTGCCGAGGCGGCATCTTTTAAAATGTCGATACTTTCAACATCGTCGGGATTAATGAAAATATCATTGCCGGCAGGGTAGCCATCAATAACATACAGAGGATCGGAACTGGCACTGAATGATCCAATTCCTCTAACCCTGATTTTGGTGCTCTGGTATGGCGCGCCACTTGTTTGTGATACCTGCACACCAGCAACCTTACCCGCTAATGCCTGCCCGAGTGATGGCGCAGATAAATTAAGGTCGCTTGCCTTAACACTGGAGATTGAACCGGTAACATCGCTTTTGCGGATGGTTTGGTAGCCGATAGCAACTACTTCGTTAAGCATGTTTGCTTTTGGCATTAACTTTACGTTGATGGTAACCGAACTGCCAACTGTAACTTCCTGTGGTGTATAACCAATAAAGTTAAATACTAATATTGATCCTTCATCTGCAGCTATGCTGTATTTACCCCTCGCATCGGTTGCCACACCTTTATCGGTGTTTTTTATCCTTACAGATACGCCAGGCAAAGGTTGGTTTGTTTCGTCGGTTACTGTACCGGATACCTGGATTGCCAGGTTACGCCCGGTTTTGTTGGGAATTGCCGCTTTTGCGTTAAACGCCAGCGCCATGATCGTGAAGTAGATAAAAGGTTTTAGCAAAAGCCTTTCAAAAAGATCACGGGTAATCTTTTTATTCATATTTTTAAAAGTTGATTGTTAGAAAACGACACTAAAGCTTTCGACCGCTTTTTAGTTATTTGACAATTATTCAGGAGACCGTGTGAATGTTAGCGCGCATTCGTCGGTTCTTAATTTATGACCAGCCAGGTGTTAAGTTTAAATTAATGTTACATAGGCGCTTAAATTAAATATAGTATAGATTTAATATTATCATAATAAATATTGCCTTATGATAAAATAACATTAATCAGGGGTTATTAATATTACAATGTTGGCAACAAAATTAAGCCAACTATCTTAAGCGGGGGATACTTAAAAGTTAAGTTTATATTAATAAAAAATGCCGGGCGAGATACCCGGCATTTCAATTTTTTAATAGCTTTGCGAAGCTGCTACCATGTAGTTTTGGTAAAATTTACGTTGTTTTTGCGGGACGATGTTACCGCAATTCCATTTTCAATACCGCCAATAAAAGAGAAGCCCTCCAGCTCATCGGCCCTATCTATGTGGTCCACCTGGCTGATCACTACTTGTTTACCGGTTTCGACAGATTTTTTAAGATCGATATACGTAAAGCGCCATTGCTGCCCTTCCACTTTGTTTTGGATTAGCACCAACATGCCATTTTTAGCTATCCAATGCAGATTTTGTACCCATGGGGTACATGTAAATTTTTTGTAAAGTACTCCCTCTTCTTTTGAGTTTGAAGCTTTCGCTAATTTTTCGGGATCGTATAATCTTACTTCATTACCGTGGTCGCCATAATCTGTAGTGGCCACATACCATTTATTATTATATTTAACATACTCGGGCCAGGTGCCCTGTATACAAGCGTCATCGTCAATGGTATTTAGCAGGTTGCCATCAAGTGTGCCCGTTTTTAATAGCCCTTTCCAGTCCACACAATATATTACTGCTTTCCATTTTGTGCCTTCGGCATTAAGGCGAATGGAATTACCAATAAAGGTTGGTCCGGTTCCGTTATAGGCAATCCCGGTAGGGTGATTAATCACATCTTTGCCATTCATTGTCAGCTTAATTTCTTTGTGCTGGTATACCAGACTATCATTTTCCTGTTTAAATTCACGGAGCATACCCACCTCGCGGTCGCCATACAAAAAAATACGTCCTTTTTGATAGGAGATTCCCTGGCAGGCTCCTAAAGAATCAACAGTTATTGCATGACTAAGCTGCTGATCAACATTTGAGGTTACTAAAGAGCCAAGACCTAAGGCCGCAGCTAATATTGTTAATGTTATTTTTTGCATCGATGTTAATTTTAGCGTGGATCAAGCGGTTCATCCGGATCTATTTGCTTAGCTTCTTCAACCGGGTAGTACTCTACTTCGGTTTCTGAGTTGCGTTTAGCTAGTTTGTAGGGCACATATTTCAGCTCCTTTTCGCATCTGTCGGCCATATGCATTATAAAATCGGTTTGCGATTTATCAGTAACAACAATGCCGGGTTTATTAGCCGGGATGCCATATTTGTATATGAGCCTTGCACTGTTACGCATATTGGTGGTTGTGTGCCTTGCGTGTGGCTCAATGATGATAGCGCTTTCGGGTATATGCAGTACTTTCATGAGGTATACTTTCATTTCGGCTGCCTCATTGTATTTGGTTTTATAAGGATGCACATTACCGCCCGAAACAATGATTAGGGGGGCCTTGCCCAGCCTGTACTCCTGTTCTGCAAGCCTGCAGCGCAGCATCCCCTCGCCGCTCAATGGCGAAGCTGGGTTGTCTGGGCCCGCGCCCGGCACAAGTATGTTTGAGTATGGGAAACTTGCCCACTTAACGGTCTTTATTTTATTAACCGCTGCTTTATTAACGGTTAATTCCATTGGCTCATAATGGGCAGGGTCCTGCCGTTCGTTAATTTGGAGGTACAGCAATGCGGCCTGTAGCGACGGCTCAAAAAACAACGTTGTGTTTTTAACATTCCCTATCAAAGCGGCATTAAAATCATACATCAAGGTATAATATTGGGTTGCATGAATGTTGTAGCTTACAGAATCTATTAGCGGATAATTTGGCTTATTGCCTTCGGCATATACGCCTATGGTATAATTTACAGCCGCTGCATCCTGCTCCCAGGCTTTTACCAGTAGCTGGGCCGGTGTTAGGTTTTTATACAGGCTGTAGGCACCCGATGGAATTAACCGGGCTTTAATCAAACGATCCAGGGCGTTACCGGGTTTATGAAGTAAGGCAAGTTGGGCACTAACTACAGCAATCTCATCGCCAGATAATTTTACCCGGGCTATAAGGCATGCGGCGTCCTTACAATCGGCAAGTGAAGTGTTTAGGACCTTTAGCTTTTGTTGGGTAATTTTTGTAAGCGCTGCATCATGCTTAAGCATGGTACTTACCTCTTTATCCTGTTCAAATAAAGTAAGCAGATAATAATTTTTGGTTTTTACGTAATCTGTATTAGTGCTTATATTATCTGGGGCAGCCACAACTTGTGCATAACTGCCGAACCCGAAAAGGCACATCAACGAGTTTAAAAAAAGTTTATTCATATAAAATAGTGTGTGTTACAAATAACGTACTCTAAAATAAACTGTAGGTTAATAAATGGTTTCCCGTGACTAAATATAGTAGGTTTGAGTGGCATGCATATTTAGCAATAGACGAAAATAGGTTACCAGACCCACATTTTTCCAGCATTTTCTGAAAGCACCAATCTACTATGACGATAAAGCTATTACGTTGAAAGCGCTTAACCTTTTTGCGGAAAACAGCAAATTGATGCAAATCAATTTGCTTTCTTTATAAGCAAAAGAACGGGCTTTTATAACTATAGGTTACTATCAGCAATATATAATTGTAAAAATTTGGTTATCCGTTTCCATAGTGCTAAATTTAAACAAACAAGGTATGGTCRCATAACTAACTGCTTTAAAATAAGGTAATTAATTAAATATTTGATCATGGATATAATCGAAAAAAACACACCGGAAGAACCAACCGGTGGGGCTGAATCTGAAGATAATTCTCCAGATATGAATGCTATCGGCGATGCTCTTGATAAAGGCACGCCAATTGATTTTACAGATAACCAGGATGCAATTGGGCAGGCACCTACCCTGGCGGCTAATAGAAGCTTGCGTGATAAAAACACCCCTATTGGCTAAGGTTAGTCTACTGGTTGCGTAACACATTAAAGGTTTACCCGGTGCCCGCAAAAGGGATACGAATACAGGGACCCGCTGACTCAGATCGTATAAAAAAGGTAATCAACTTTTCGTAAGATTTGAGAGGAGGAATTTTTGACCAATTTTTATCTTGTTAATTGTTTTATGCGAGTACAATCCTATAAAAAATTGGTTTTTATTTGCCTGCTGGCGGGTAGTGAAATTGTTAATGCGCAATATAAAGCGAAAGCCTCGTCAAAGATTTTTTTTGAAACCCAAAACGACGATACGGCCCGAGTTGCATTCTTGGTTAAGAAAAGCATGCAGGTACAGTCGTTTAACCCCGATAGCGCCTTAATTTATGCGGAGCAAGCCCTTACAATTGCAAGAAATACGAAATATAAAACCGGGGAAGCAAGCAGCCTAAACAGGTTGGGTGTTGTGTTATGGAAAAATGGCAAATATGATCGGGCCCTGAAATTTTTGCTTGGTTCGTTAAAAATAAGGGAAGAAAGCAATGATCTCCCGGGTCAGTTGGCTTGTTTGAATAATATCGGTATTGTTTATTCAGATCACAATGATAATGTAAAAGCACTATTCTATCACTTTAAGGCAAAAGCAATTGCCGAATCGCTTCATAATAAAAAATTCCTGAGTATTGTATTATCCAATATTGGCAACTGCTATATTAAACTCAATAAAGTAGAATTAGCCCTTACTTTTGAAATGCGTGCCTATGAGTTACAGCAGACAATCGGCGAAGATGGAATGCTGCCAAACACGCTGTCTATTTTAGGGGACATCAATTATAAAATGAAACACCAGGCACTCGCTCTTGATTACTACAGATTAAGCGTAACTTATGCGCTTCGGAATAACGACCAGGGCAGCCTTGCAGATACTTATAACAGTATAGCTTTGCTTTATAAAGATGCTAATAAAGCAGACTCTGGTGCGTTTTACGCAAAAAAAGCCCTTGACGCAGCCAGGAAAGCGAAGTATCCCGTAGGTATTTATAATGCGAGCAATTTACTCACACAAATATATCAACACTCAAATGAGCATCTTGAGCTATTGTATCTAAAAACAGCAATGGCTGCAAAAGATACCATGTTTAATGTGGAGAAAATTAAACAAATACAAACCATTAGCTTTAATGAGGCTGCAAGGCAACAGGAAATAGCCGAAGAAAAGAGACGTGAATCGGAAGAAAGGATTGTTAACCTGCAGCTTATAGGGATTGCGATATTTATTCCTTTTTTCTTTTTGATATTGTTGGTACTTAGTAAAGGCCGAACCCATCGCAAAGTGATAGAATTTATGGGTGTGGTTTCGCTGTTACTTGTTTTTGAATTTATTACCCTTTTTATACACCCGTTTGTACAGCGTGTTAGTAATCATCTGCCCGTACTGGAATTGGTTATCCTGGTTATTCTCGCTTCAATACTTGTACCATTACACCACCGGCTTACAAACTGGATGCGCAAAAAATTAGTTCATGTTGAAAAACCGCCAAAGCCATCAAACCTTGAAACCAGGCAGGCTGATACGCGGCCTCAACAATAGTTTAACAAGTCTCTTATATCATTTTAAGCATAAGGCAATTTTCAGGCTATGGGTGCCACGTTTGCCAAGCGTTGAAATGCAAACAATAGAAAGTTTACTAATGGGCTATCAGGAAGGCAACCACTGCTCCTATTACCGCACCTCCTATTCCAAATTTCAAGGCTTTTCTGTTCTGCCTTTTATTCTCATCAGCAAGCATTTTCTGCGCATCGGTAAGCAAACGCTGGGTATCAGTTAACTTTGTACTGGCATCTGTTAATTGTGTATTTAGCTGGGTCAGGTCACTGCTTGATTTATCTGCAAAATTCTTTGAACGGGTAACCAGGGAATCCATTTTAGTATTTAGTACCTGGTAATAACTCTCTTTTGCTGCCAGTAAACTATCCTGTTTTTTGATAATGCCCTCATAACCATCGGATATTGATTTAAGTTCATTAACGCTATTTTGACCACGCCTGTAGTATTGGTCATAAATACTGAAAGTTAACTTATTAAGTACAATAACGGTATCGCAGTCAATCATTAGCGTATCGCCTTTTACATATCTATATACCTTTTTATGTGAGTTATCGGTAAATTTTTTAAGTCCCTGGGCGATACCCTGCAGGGTCGAAAAAAACAAACACATAGCAATAAGCAAAACCGGTTTTAGTGTAGCGCGCTTCATATCCGTAATTTTAGTTTTCTATTGTTGATTGTGAAATTAGTTTTTCCCTTTCCGCCTTTAAAGAATCAAGCCGGTGGCGTATATTTTCAAGCCCGGAAGCAATTACGCCCCTGGCTTTAGCTTCCTCAAGGTCTTTTTTGGTGTTTAATATTTCTACCGTTGTTTGTGTATTACTGAGATAGCTTTTATAATCACTGATATCCTTTTGCATAGCCTCAATTTTTTCCTGGGATGCCTGGATATCTTTGAGCGCCGTATTTATATTAATCTGTGAAAGCTCAATGTTTTTCTGAATTTGCTTCAATTGGCTTTTTTGAAAAAAAGCGACGACGGAATTGATAGCCGCGAGCGATAACACAACTATCAATATGATTTTTAGTTTATTGTCCATGGATCAAAGTTTTATACTTGCATTTTTTAAAAATTATTATTTGCATGGCCGTTAACCAGGTATAAGGGGCATAAACAATCTCTTAACCGCAAGATTGCAATGCCGTTTTTTAAGGCGACGCAGCATTATTAGCCGAATTATCAGTTGAACCCTCTCCATTTGCGGGGTCTGCAGCAGGAGGTGGTGGTGTGAATGGGAGATCTTTAGCCTTAACTGTATTCTCGGGCCCTTTAGATGTTAAATATAAAACAGAACTGACCCCTGCCAATATTAAAAGGGTATTATCAAACACAGGCATAGACTTGTTGTTGACCACATACCACATAAAATATATGCCAAGAACAGCATTCCAAAGTGCTACCTGGGTACGTTGTACGCTTACATTTGTGCCATCTGAAAGGATGTCTTTTAAAAATGACTGGTGTACTTTTGATGCAACCGCCGGCCCTGGTGTTGCGGAGGAAGATGCCGGATTATCGCCCCGTTTTTTATAATAATCAATAAAACCGGCAACACCGGTGGTACCGCCACTGATTCCTAATAACATCAGAATTGAATCGTTAAGTGAATCGCTCAGCCCGGTTAAAAGTATCAGGTAAATAAATCCCCCGATGACGATTACCGTCCAGAAGGCCAGTTGCGTTTGCGCCAGGCTGTAAGGCCCGTGTGTATGATTAATTTCGTCCGGGTCTCTAATCAAACCCGTTTTATGACAAACCACAATAAAAACGCATATAAAGCACACATAAAGGAAAAGTAAAATGTAAAAAACTTTAGGCTCATAGAAGAATAGGGTGAGTTTAGTATTTGGCTTTAAGCCCTTTGCATAATTTAAAGGAAACATGCCCGACCAACCCGCTGACAATTTAAAACTAATGCGGTTTTGATTCCAGCTTGCCATACGAAACAAGCTGTTCCAGGCTTCCTTGTTAGTGCTGTCCTTTTTAAAAAGAAATGGAATTTCCAGGGAGTCGGGCCATATTTTGGTTGCATCATTAACATCCTGGATAGATAGTTCAGAAAAATATGATGACTGCATCCCCTTTAATGGAATACCATCGGCATATAAAATCAATTTGCTGTTATCATTGGGCCGCTGCAACAAAAAATCCTTGGGATGACTAATAGTTATCCGGATTATTTGATCGGCCTGTATCAGGCCGTTATCTGATTTTGATTTTTTTGAATCCAGGGCGGTTATAATTTTTAAAACCTCAGATTTAAATGGCCTGTATGTTTTATCCGCAGAATTATCCACGCCAGGTTTATCGGCAGCTAAAGTATCCGGATTATACGGTAATACTTTAGCCCCGGCATTAAATGCCATCATCATGATTGTTATGATGATGAGAATAGTTGGTTTATAGCTGTAAGTGATTCTTTTCATAATTGGTATATTTAACAACTAACAGAGAAATTTCAGGCTACTATTCACTAATTGCCGGCAATAAAAGGCGCTGCATAGTGTGCTAAAGCCATAACCGTAACCTGCGGATTAACCCCCAGGCTGGTTGGAAACACACTTGCATCGCAAACAAACAGGTTATCATACCCATATACTTTAAAATTTGCATCTACCACGCCCGTTGCCGGGTCATTGCTCATTACGTTTCCACCCTGCGGATGCCCGGTACCGGTGGAAATGTCAGGCGAAGCTTTTACGTTTTTACGCAAATTGTCTTTCAATTCTTTTACTGTTTTGTATTCATAATAATTAAATGTATTAGGCATAACGCGCTCGGCGCCACCAGTTAAGTATATTTCCGCCGTTTTTTCCAGCCCATCCATCAGGCTTGCAAAATCAACCTCTGTAGGCACATAAGTAATATCGCGCCCAAATAAGCCGGCCACTTTTACTTCGGCATTGGAGGCTGTACCCACCAATACCCCCGTACACGCCATATGCCCATATTGCTTCATGTTTAAAAAATGCTGATCGAACCAGCCAGGCATGGCAGTTGATTGAAACATGGGCGGGTTGTACCAGGTTTCCATGACGTACCGGCGATCGTTAGTTTTCAGAAAATGAGAGATCTGCAATCCATCATAAGAATTAACAGTTTCTTTATAAGCCGCTGTTATTTGCGTACCCAGGTTAAAAGCCAGCTTTTTTCCCGCATTGGCTATGCCTAATTTTGATTTTAGGAGCAGTATGCTCGATGAAACAGCACCAGCCGACGATACAAAGGTTTTTCCCTTGATAGTTATTTTCCGGCCGTTTTTAAAGTTCCCGGTAAGGGAAACTATCTGTGTGCCGCTACGATTAAAACTAATCGCCTCGCAGTTTGCTATTATCTGTAAACATCCGGGGTTTTCTAATTGTGTTTGGGGTAAAAGGGTATCCAGCATAGAAAGCTTTTTACCATATGTACAGCCTATGTTGCAGTAACCCGAACCCAGGCAACCGTTGATATTTGCCATTACCGAATCCAGCTCTGGTTTGTCGTAACCCATCTTTTTACAGGCTTCGGCAAAAAGCCGTCCTCCAGGGTTTAAAAATCTATCATCTGTCATTATAGGCGTATGCGCTATATTCATCAATTTATATATAGCAGCCATTGAGCTTTCGTACCTTGTCCTGTCGATACCAATCCCCATTTCATTGATCCACCTATCCAGGATATAATCAGGAGTTTCAAAACAAACCGCATTATTAACAACTGTTGATCCGCCAACACATCGGCCCTGGAATACCTGGAAACGGAAATCGCGCGACAATTGCAATGCGCCATCGGCATACAGCCTGCTCACCATATCTACCTCATCCTCGGTGAATGAGGCTGTTTGTTCAAGTCCGCCGCACTCTACAAGCAATACCTTTCTGCCTGCCTGTACCAATTGATGAGCCAATACAGAGGCCGCCGCGCCAGAACCCACAATAACTATATCCGCAGTTATTTCATTTGTTTTAATATCAGCATCCTCAAGCACTTTTAATAACGCGGCTTTAGAATTGCTTCCGGGAAACTGGCGCTTCTTTTCATCAAAATCTTTTCTATCGCTGAACCGCACGTAACCAATACTTTCGTATACGGCTGGGTCGCTGTAATAGCCCATAAAGCATAATTGTTTGCTCATCCTTATAGCTGCCTGGAATATTTCGCCATACCAGCGTGGCACGTTTTGAAATTCAAGATCGGTTAGAAATCTTTTTTTAAGGAATTGCAACCTTGCTGCCGGTTGCATCAGGCTTAGCAAGGGACGTAAAGATAAGAGGGGGTAAATTTCCAGCGCTGTTAATACCAGTTTCATTACCCACTTGTTTTGTGCTTTAAAGCCAATTAAGTAATTATCAACATTGGATGCTACTTTTACAGGTTCTATCTGCAATTTATACAAATCGGTATCTCCCGAGATGCAGACTTCGGCCAGTGCCTGTAATGTTTGAAATTGCTGTATAGATAAATATTTAAGATTGTAACGGGCAATACCCGCGGCTCTGAAGGAGATCCAAAGCACGGCAAAAACAACCGCATATGTAATTAATTGCCATAAGTGAGTAGTGCCCGCGGTTGCCGGCCTACCCTTAATCCACTGTACAGTTGTCCATATTATTGCAATGGCCAGCACCCATTTAAATAAACGGATCAACGGGCTGAAACGGCGGACATCGCCAATTGCCAATGCAAGTAAAAGAACAATTAAAAATCCTTGTAAAACAGAATTGCCTGATATGGCAGCATAACTATTTGCTGCGGAAAACTGTAAAAAGCCCGGTGTAAGATTAGGGAAAAAATGAAAAAAAAGCGTTACCAGAGACAGGAAGAGAAGCAGTTTAAGAAACGACTTCAGGTATTTTTCAGCAAGGACTAATTCTTTGTTCATAGTATTAGTTTTATATTTCTTTGGTATAAGGCATTTTCTGTTTTGTTACAGGTTGATTTACCAGGGCAGATACCGGATTTCCTGCGGATGCCCCAATAAGAAATAACAATAAAAAATATTCAGATCTTCAGCGATGTGCAGGTAAGCTTTGCAAAGCATTAAACTATGGTCGCCTTCATTGGGCAGTACTACAAAATCCCGGATCACCCTGAAAAAACTAAGGGTAAATTTGTGAAACGGGATATCATAATTAAAATGTGCCAGGTGCATATAAGGCTGGTAAAGTTTGTGATAGGGTTCGTCTTTTACATAGGCAGTCCTGAAATATCCTAACTGGTTCGGCCTCACTTTATGTAAACCTACTTCCCATTGGCCCAGGTATTTTTGATGATCCTGTATCACGGTTTCGTTATATCCGTAATTGGCGCCATTTCTTTTGTAAAATCCTTTTTTAAACTTTTCGCCGGATATTTTCCCGATGGGTTCATGGTTCCAGCCACAATAGATCAGCCCGTTTAATTTTTCAATATCCGGCGGAGTTCCGTTAAGCAATATCTTTTCCAATGTGTCCTTACTGCATTGGGCCAGGGTTTCAAATGTCCATTTTTGTTCCATGCACTTAATATTAGTATAGGTTAGCTCATCAATTTTTTTCCATCAGCGGCAAATCATCGTCGCGCAGGGCATCATCATTCCATCGTTGTAAAGGAAAAACCACCAGCTCACCATGCTCATCATAATTGAATTGCAGGAAAGTGTAAGTTTTATCAATGCGGACATCGGCAGAAGAAGCTTCAAAAACAGGCATCCACGTTCCGGTATTGAAATACCATTTTCCATTAATATTTTTTTGTTCCGGGTTATGCGTATGGCCGAAAGTTACAACCCGCAAGGCTGGGTTTTGACTAAAGACCTTTTCGGCGTAAGCCACAAAACTGGCCGGACCGCTTAATTTCACCATAGTCATTATCCGGCCAAACAAATACGAGAGAAATAAAAACCCTAAGTTTTTACCTATGTTTATAAGTTGCTGTAAAACCCATGATGGATCATCGGTATGGGAGGTCTGAGGTAAACTTTTATAGATCGCATACCCGGTAATGGCCAGCGGGAGAACGATGATCAGGAAGAAAGTAATGGCATATTTAAAAACCTGCCACCACATTTTTTTCGGAATCAATAAAAGGGTTAACGGAATATAACTGAAAATCATTTTCAATGCCTGCGGAAACCGTTCTCGAAACAACACCAGCAGTATATTTTCTCTTGGCCGCACATTATCAACAAATGGGTAAGAGAGTTCAATCTTGTTTATCAGGTACCGGTTAAAAAAAGAGCCAAACGGAAGGTTCAGCTCCTGGTTATTATCACTAAGAACATTCCCTTTAACGGCCGTTGTATTTTCGTAACAATGACCGTGTTCTATATAAATTTTTTTGTCGATGATTACAATATGATCAGCAAATGTAAGCCCTCCTGTCATTTTAGGCAGTATGGATTCTACCTCAACTTTTAACTTTCCGGCTATTAGTTTGGCAAGGCGGTATTGCAGGTAAAGCTGTACGGGTTTCCAATACCATTCCAGGTCGTGGTTTCCCTTGGTAATAATTAGTTTGTTGCCGTTATGCAGCCACAAGGCGAGCCGCTCAAACAACGCTTGGTGGCCAATCATACAAACATGTAACTTCCAAACAGATTTGTAATCGTTTGTTCGCAGCCCGAATGTTTTTTCTTTATCAACAATTGAATCCCTTAGCTCTTTCTCCAGTTTGGTAATTCCAACAATACGTAATATTTGTTCCCATTCAGAAAACTCCAGGTCGGTTGCCGGGTAATTGCAGATCCTCAGAAAATCAATAAAATCTCCGTTGATAACCAATAATGCAGTGGCACTTCCATTCTTGTTTTCCAGGTGATCAATAAACCGCAGGAAAGACTGATCGGCAAAGAAATTCTCGGTTCCGGCGTAGTTGCTGCTGTTATTTATGCCCGCCGCCAAATGCAGGTCGCTTATAACAAATGTAGACTTCCCGCCTGAAGCGAAGTCAATCTGTGGTTTCACAGAAATGGATTGTTCAGAACTGTTATTTTCCTGGCGGGGCATATGGCATTAGGTTTTTGGGTTACATATTTATTAGGGACATTTATTTAGTACCTGATTGGGCAAATACAATTAAGAGATTGATTTGCGTTGACGGCAACCAGCGGTTTCAAGATTGYAGTTAAAGAAATAAAATGATAATAAATTCCAGGCAATATTTTAACGATCAATACCCGTATGTCTCTATAAATTAAAGCATTATAATTATATTAAATTTTGGATTTTTTTTTTGCTCATGCAATAGTTATAAATAGCTATTTTGGTTAGCATCTTCGATATATTACTTAGGCCTTTTCTGCCAATAATAGCAATGGAATTCAATTGAGTTAGTAACATTGAAGCTCTTATTGAAGCATTTTAATAATACCAGACAAGGGGCTATGCAATCTTCAAAAAAACCGCTATCAGTACTTCACAACGGTTTGGTTGCTAACCCAAAAATGCATTACGGGCCAAAACCACGATCTTTTTTACGATATTCATATTAATTTAAAAAATATATAATAAAATGTGCATTTTATTGCGTGTTTTGTTATTAATAGGCTATGTTTATAACACAAAAAGCTGTTTATGTCAATAAAAGTAGCAATTCGTCATTTTACAAGTTATAAATACGACCGTCAGATAACACTTTCACCCCAAGTTATCCGGTTAAGGCCCGCGGCGCATTCGCGCACCATGATCAAAGGCTATTCCTTAAAAATATTGCCCGAAAAACATTTTATAAACTGGCAGCAGGACCCTTTTGGCAATTACCTCGCCCGGATCGTTTTCCCTGAAAAAGTGAACGAATTTGTTATTGATGTAGAGGTGATAGCCGATATGGTTGTAATTAATCCGTTCGACTTTTTTGTAGAAGAATATGCCAATCATTACCCTTTTGCGTACGAAGATTCGTTGCAAAAAAACCTGGTGCCTTACCTCGAGATTACAGAACGCGGCCCGCTGCTGATGGACCTTACCGAAAAGGCTGCCGATCTGCTTAAAAAAAATACAGTCACACAGGATTTTTTGGTTAGCCTTAACAGGATGCTGTACCTGGAAATTTCATACAACATCCGGATGGAGCCGGGTGTGCAATCATGCGAGGAAACACTGGAACTAAAATCGGGCTCCTGCCGGGATACCGCCTGGTTGTTTGTGCAATTGTTAAGGCATTTTGGACTGGCCGCCCGCTTTGCATCGGGCTACCTGGTGCAGCTGAAACCCGATATAAAATCGCTGGATGGGGCGTCGGGTCCCGAACAGGATTTTACCGATCTGCATGCATGGACAGAAGTATACCTGCCGGGCGCTGGATGGGTAGGCCTCGATCCTACATCGGGTTTATTTGCCGGTGAGGGGCATATTCCATTGGCCTGTACACCCGATGCACAGAGCGCGGCCCCCATTAGCGGCATGGCCGAACCTTGTGAAACCGAATTTTCTTTTGAAAACACCATTACCCGGATTGAAGAAAAACCGCGGGTAACCAAACCATTCTCGGACGAGCAATGGGATGATATTATGGCCCTCGGCGATAAAGTTGATGAAGAGTTTGCCGCCAACAATGTACGGCTTACCATGGGCGGCGAGCCAACTTTTGTATCGGTAGATAACAATGAGGCGCCGGAATGGAACTCGGCGGCAGATGGGGAGCATAAACGCCGCCTTTCAAACATCCTGTTCCACAAGCTTAAAAACGAATATGGTAAAGGCGCCCTGATGCAATACGGGCAGGGTAAATGGTACCCCGGCGAGCCATTACCCCGTTGGAAACTGGCCTGTTACTGGCGTAAAGACCATGTACCGTTGTGGAACAATGATACGTTGATGGCCGATCTGTCAAAAGATTATGGCCTTGGTCCAAAGGATGCCAAAAGCTTTATGCGATTACTTACCAATGAATTGCATATCGATACTAAAAATATAACAGCTACTTACGAGGATCCTTTTTATTTTTTATGGGAAGAAAGCAAAACCCCGATAAATGTTGATCCGCTTAAGGTAGACCTGAAATCGCCGCTGGAGCGCCAGAAACTGGCAGAGTTGCTAAATACCGGCCTTAATGAGCCTGTAGGTTACGTGGTGCCCATTAAATGGGATCTGGAGAAAAGTAACTGGCAAAGCTGTAAATGGTCGTTTAGAAGGCAAAATTTATTCCTTGTTCCCGGCAACTCGCCGGTAGGCTTACGTTTACCTTTAGATTCGGTGCAGTATTTTGACCCGGCAGAGCAGGAGGAACTACCAGAAAGAAGCTTGTTTGCCGATGTAGATGCATTACCCGAGGGTGATAAGCTTATTCCGGTTACCGGCACTAAATTCAACAATAGTAAAATAATTTTTAAAACCGCCCTGGTGGTTGAGGTGAGGCAGGGTAAACTCTTTATCTTTTTCCCGCCTACAAGCTATTTTGAACATTATTTATACCTGGTAAATGCCGTTGAGCGTACAGCCGCGAAACTGAAAATGCCGGTATTGATAGAAGGGTATGACCCACCGTCGGATAATCGCATTACCAAAATGATGATCACGCCGGATCCTGGTGTTATTGAGGTGAATATTCATCCGGCAGCAAGCTGGCGCGACCTGGCTAAAAATTACGATATTCTTTATAAAAAGGCGGCCGAATCGCGCCTTGCTACCGAAAAGTTTAATATTGATGGGAGGCATACGGGTACCGGCGGCGGTAACCATGTAACACTGGGCGGAGAAACTCCGTCTGATAGCCCATTGCTACGCCGGCCTGATATTTTGCGGAGTTTTATTACATTTTGGCAGCATCACCCCTGCTTATCGTACCTGTTTTCAACCCAGTTTATTGGCCCAACCAGCCAGGCGCCGCGGGTTGACGAGGGTAGGATGGAAACACTTTATGAATTGGAGATCGCTTTTCAGCAGGTGCCGGACCGTGCCGAGAACGAAGTGCCTTTTTGGTTGGTCGACCGCATTTTCCGTCATTTTTTGACAGATATAACGGGTAATACCCACCGGTCTGAGTTTTGTATCGATAAGCTTTATTCGCCCGATTCATCAAGCGGCCGGTTGGGCATCCTGGAGTTTAGGGGATTTGATATGCCGCCGCATTACCGCATGAGCATGGTGCAGTTTCTGCTTATCAGAACGCTGCTGGCCTGGTTCTGGAAAACGCCATACAACCATAAGCTGGTACGTTGGGGAACCGAGCTGCATGATCGCTTTTTGCTGCCGCATTACTGCTATAAGGATATGACCGAGGTGGTGAATAGCCTGCGCGATGCCGGTTACGGTTTTGATATCTCCTGGTTCGAGCCTTTCTTCAGCTTCCGTTTTCCATTCCTCGGCGAGTTGCAGGTGGATGATATCAATATCGAAATCAAGATGGCCATTGAGCCATGGCATGTACTGGGCGAAGAAATGTCGAGCACAGGTACATCCCGTTTTGTGGATTCATCCCTGGAGCGCATCCAGGTTAAAATATCCGGACTTACCGATTCGCGTTATACCTTTTTGTGCAACGGGTTAAAAATTCCGCTAAAAAGTACCGGTGTACAGGGCGAATACATTGCCGGGGTACGTTACCGGGCATGGCAGCCGCCATCGGCACTGCACCCAACCATTGGCACCGATACCCCACTGGTGTTCGACCTGTTTGATACCTGGACACAAAAATCAGTGGCCGCATGTCAGTACCATGTATCGCACCCGGGCGGGCGCAGTTATGATACCTTCCCGGTAAACAGTTACGAGGCCGAGTCGCGCATAATTTCCCGCTTTTTTGATTTTGGCCATTCGGTTAACCTGGTTGAGCCGGCGGTTGCCCAGCAAACAGCCGGGGGAAGGTTTGTTACCAAAATGAATATCCTTCCGCAGTATACTATCACCAATGAAGTGGTTAGCCCGGAATACCCGTATACCATGGATTTGAGGCGATATAAAAATGCCAGGAATTTATAGCGAAAAAATAAGAAATTTGCAGAATGATTGATACTTACCTGGAGCGGAACGGTAAAACTGCAAAACCTTTTTTTGATGAGCTTGCCGCACCCGAAGGGGTGGTACGCGAGCATTGGAAAAAGCTTGCACATGCTTACGATGAGCTGGGCATTGAAAAAATGGCGCAGCGAAGCAGGGAAATTAGCCAGGAGCTGCGGGATAATGGTGTTACCTATAATGTGTACAGCGATCCCGATGGCATTAACCGCCCCTGGAAGCTGGACCCTGTACCTATGGTTTTTAGCCAGCAGGAATGGGAAAACATTGAACGCGGCCTGGTACAGCGTGCCGAATTGCTGAACCTTATTTTATCGGATATTTATGGCGAACGTAAGCTGATTAAAGAGGGGTTTATTCCCCTTGAGATGGTGTTTACGCATAAAGGTTTTTTGCGGCAGGCCGATAAGATCAAAATACCGGGCAAGTTTCAACTAATCCTATACTCCGCCGACCTTGTGCGGGGGCCGCTTGGCAAAATATGGGTGCTGCATGACCGTACCGATGCACCATCGGGGGCAGGCTATACGCTGGAAAACCGGGCCGCCATGACCAGGGTGTTTCCGGATTTGATTCGTGAAAACCAGGTGCGTAAAATTTCATCTTATTATCAAACGTTAAAAAACACCCTTACCAGGCTCGCTTTACAAAATAAAGAAAACCCGCGTGTGGTACTTTTATCACCCGGTACCGCCAATGAAACCTATTTTGAGCATGCCTACCTGGCATCATCCCTGGGTTTTACACTTGTTTTTGGACAGGATTTAACCGTAAGCGACGGCTATGTATGGCTAAAAACTTTAAAGGGGCTTGAAAAGGTTGACGTTATTGTAAGGCGCGTTGATGATATTTTTTGCGACCCGCTTGAATTTTTGGGCGATTCGCACCTCGGCGTGGTTGGGCTGATGGAAGCCGTAAGGCAAAAAAAAGTCACCATTATTAATCCATTAGGCGGCCGGATATTAGAGAACCCCGGGTTAATGGCATTTTTGCCACGCCTGTGCAAGCATTTGCTAAATGAAGAATTGATTTTACCATCGGTAGCAACCTGGTGGTGCGGGCACGAAAAGGAAAAAAAATATGTACTTGATAACCTGCCTTTTCTTATTATCCGCTCCATTTACAGGAGTAACGAGAACTTGCCATATATCGGCAGCGAACTGAGCAAAAAACAAATAGACGAGCTTAGGAAAGAAATAAACACCCGGCCGTATTTATATGTGGCGCAGGAAGTGGTAAGCTTCAGCACAACGCCGTCACTTATCGGCAACAAGCTGGAGGCCTGCAACGCTGTTTTCAGGAGCTACATTGTGGCCGATATGGAGAAGGAGGTTTATCACGTAATGCCGGGCGGGTTGTCACGCAGCTTTCCCGTTAAAGGCGAGTTTATTATATCAAATCAATCGGGCGGTATCAGTAAAGATACCTGGGTGCTTGGCCCATCGCCGCAAAGCCAGGTTAAATCAGTGGCAAACCAGCCGATATTGAGGCGGGTTAAAAATATTTTGCCAAGCCGTACAGGCGAAAGCCTATTTTGGCTGGGGCGCTATCTTGACCGGGCCGTGAGCAACGTGCGGATGATGCGTATTGTGCTTAAAATTTACAACGAGCGCGATGATGAAATTCATCCCGAAACAAACCAAACCCTGGTAATACTGCTTAAAAGTTTAAGCACCTTAACGGGCACCCTTCCCGGTTTTGCCTCACAGGACCAGGCCAAATTGCGTCAGCCCGAAAAAGAATTGCTATCCCTCGCGGTTGAAACAGGCCGGGCGGGTACCCTGGCACAATCCCTGCAGTCGTTTTTAACCAACGGCTATGCCGTGCGCGACCGCTTAAGCCTGGATACCTGGCGGATATTGGATAGTATATCTGAAGAGTTTGAGCTGATGAAGGAAAACGGTAACGATCTGCGGAAGATATATCATAATCTCGATCAGTTTATTATCAAGCTAATGGCTTTTATCGGCCTAAATAATGACAACATGACCAGGGCTTCCAGCTGGCGGCTGCTTAACATTGGCCGCTTCTTAGAGTCATCCCTTAATACCTGCACCATATTACAGGCGGCATTAACCAATAATGTAAAGCCCGATGTAGAAAAGCAACTGATGGAACTGGTGCTGATGTGCCACGAAAGCCTGGTTACTTACCGTTATTTGTACCGCTCAACGCTGCAACTCCCGGGGGTGCTTAATTTATTGCTGGTTAATGAGGATAATCCAAAATCGGTAGCTTTTTTAATTGCAAAAATTGATGAGCACCTTACCCATTTGCCTGATAACAGTAACGAGGGCGGCCTTAGCCCGGCACACAAAAAGCTGCTGGAGGCCTTAACCATGATCAGGCTGTGTGATGTTAACAGGATGGCAGGATCGGGCAATGCAAATGATTTCAGCAAAAAGGAACTTAGCAGCTTTTTACATCACCTTATCACCGTATTAAGCCAGGCATCAACTCTTATATTTGAAACCTATTTTAGCCCTACCCAAAGCCAATATAGTTTTGTAAAAAGTAATAATACACTTCCCGAATTATGAGAACTTATTACATGACACTATTTGTTTTAAACCGGGGACTTAAAAAACACCCAGGCTTATGAAATACCAGGTCACCCATATTACCCGGTACGAGTATCAGCTGCCTGCATCATTGTGCCATAACCTGGTTTACCAGGTGCCTGTTAATCATGCCTTTCAGCAGGTGGAGAAGGTACATTATCAAATTCACCCGGTTCCGCATTTCCTGGTAACCAGGGAGGACTTTTTTAACAATAAGTTTATCTATTTTTCTATCGAGGAGTTTCACCAGAAACTGAGCGTAGAGATAAAAAGCGAGGTTACCATAGCAGAGCCGGTGTGGATAAACACGGTGCCGAAAAATACCATGCCCTGGGAAAGCGTGGTAAGCTGGCTGCAGAGCACAAATGCCGAAAATGATATCCGGCAATTTTACCTCGAATCGGACCATGTGGTGTTTATACCCGGCATCCAGGAGTATGCATTAAAGTCGTTTACACCCGGCAGGCCCATCATGGATGCCATGCTTGATCTGAACGCCCGGATATTTAATGATTTTGACTTTACGCCTGGCTTTACTGACGTAAGCACTAAGCTTGAGGAGGTTTTTTTACATAAAAAGGGTGTTTGCCAGGATTTTGCACATTTCGCCCTGGCCTGTTTACGCTCTATAGGTTTATCTGCCCGTTATGTAAGCGGTTATATAGAAACCCTGCCTCCCCCGGGGAAACCTAAATTATTTGGCTCCGATGCCTCACATGCCTGGATAGCGCTGTACATCCCTAACGTTGGGTGGACGGAGTTTGACGCCACCAATAACCTACTGGTTAACGACCGGCATATCCGTACGGCTATTGGTCGCGATTTTGCCGATGTTGTGCCGCTTAAAGGTATTGTTTACAGCGGCGCGGGCCAGCGGATGTATGTAAATGTGGATGTAAGCAGGGTTGAATAGGGGGTATTGGCATTTTTCTTAAAACCGATTGTCATTTCGATCGAACCAGGGTGGGGATGAGCGCTGGAGTGAGGAGAAATCTCCGGCGATATGCTATACAACAATGCTTAATGAATGCATGTCGTATAAGATTTCTCTTTCGCGCCCGCGCTATTTCCCCTCAAGCTCTATCGAAATGACATTTTCTTTTATTAAAAAGATGTCTATAAAGAAGATCTGATGAACTACCATTTCTACTCTAAACTTCCCCCTTCCAGAGGCTTTTTTTAATTTACACGCGAAGCAAAGC
This sequence comes from Mucilaginibacter sp. P5_A6, assembly GCF_056400585.1. Taxonomy (NCBI): domain Bacteria; kingdom Pseudomonadati; phylum Bacteroidota; class Sphingobacteriia; order Sphingobacteriales; family Sphingobacteriaceae; genus Mucilaginibacter; species Mucilaginibacter sp. P5_A6. The sequence continues at coordinate 230,810 of NZ_JBFUKZ010000002.1, forward strand.
AAACTTTGTGTATAAAGCTAAGTTTCTCCACCACCTTAGGTTGAATTACAAAAGGATATAAATCCTTATTGCCCATACTACGGTTCATGCTGTTCACAGCAAAAGTTAATGGCAGCCACATATCAAGTAGCTGCTTAAAGTTTTGCTGCTTATAAGGGCTTGAATTTATGTTTGCTACCAGGCTGCTGTTGCTGTTGGCAATGCCTGGAGCTACCTGCATGCCAAAGGCGCCGGCTGTTTCAAGCGTGTCGGTAATATGGAGGTAATGTGCCCAGGTTTCGGCCCAGTCTTCCCATGGGTGGGCGCTGGCATACGCGCTAATGAAGTTTAAATTCCAATTGGCCGGGGCGCCCTGGTTGTAATGGCGTTGCAGGGCTTGCTCGTAATCCTGCCGTTCATCACCAAATAATTCACGGTATTCATTAATAAAGGTGCTATCCGCTACCAGCCTGTCCCAATAATAATGGCCAACCTCGTGCCTGAAATGGCCCAGCAACGTACGGTAAGGTTCGTTCATTTGCTTACGCGATAGCTCGCGCTTATCATCGTCGGCCTCGTTAACGTTGAGTGTTATCTGGCCGTTTTCGTGCCCGGTTAAAACCTTTTGAGCTGGATTTATATCCGTCAAAAAATCAAAGCTCAGGCCTTTTTCCACGTCCTGCAGTTTACTCACCAATGGCAGTTTCAATTGCAGCAAACTATAAATCATCCTATGTTTGGCGGCCTCAATTAGTCTCCATTGCCTCACGTGTTCATTGTCGGATAAATCGGGCACCATATGGTTCAGTTCGCATGCCCGGCAATAAGCTTTCGGGTCATCAGCCGGTATCAGCCAGTTACAAACACCAAACTCCTGGTTTTTGCAATACTTAAACTGCGGCTGCTTACTATTAAGTAAGCCACCAATAAAAGGCTTTTTATTACTGTATAAATGGTAATACCCATTATTATCCTGTACCAAAGTAACCAGGTTTAAATCATCAGCAATAAAACCCAAGGCATGCTTACAGCATTCGCACAAACTGTTTTCAAAATATAACAACTGACTGCAATTGGCGCATTTAAATAATTTCATAATCCATTTTAAAGCTGTGGGTTGTGGAACAGCTTGTGGATTAACAGATTATAAGGCCGTGGGTTTGGGGAGAAATGAAACAAATATTATTAATTTTTAACTTGTTAGAGTCTGTCTAAAAATAAAAAAACAGACCGTCATTGCGAGGTACGAAGATAACCGACCGCAGGGAGCTCATTAATACCTATAAAAATAAAAACACAACATTAATAATCCCAAACTATGCAGATCGGATTTGCAAAGCTACTCTGTAAGGTGGGGATTGCTTCGTGCCTCGCAATGACGCGTGGATATATGCTTCATTGGAAGTCTAAAAACATTTAATAAATCATTTTTAGACAGCCTCTTAGAATGCTGTTATTTTCTTATTTCGTAACATAGTTCCACCATACCGCTTTTGTAGGCTTTCGCATCTTTTAGGTGTAATGCTTGTTCTTGTCCTATCTGATCAAAAAACGGCGTTCCGTCACCCAAAATAATTGGCAGAATTGACTGTCTTATTTCGTCTGCTAAGTTTAAACGAATGAAATCCCTGGCAAGTTTAGCACCGCCTACAAGCCAAACATTCTTGTATTTTGGTTTAAGTTGTTCATTCACCAATTTGTTCAGGTTGCCCGAATAAATTTCAATGTTCTGCCTGTCAATCGGCAGTTTTCTGTGGGTTAATACAATAGTCGGTACGTCGCCGTAAACCCAGCCATACGATTTTGAAAGTTCCAAAGCGTGTTCGTATGTGTGGGAACCCATTACATAGCAGTCTATCGTTTTAAGAAATTCCTCCGCATCTTGTTCGGTAATATTAACCCCTTTTTCATAGTTGTCGGCTGTCTCAAACCACGAAACGCTATTGTCTTTTTTGGCGATATAACCATCAAGACTTGAAACCATATGTATGGTTATTTTAAATGTGTCTGTCGCCATTTAGGTGTTATTTGCGAATATGCGTTGTTGAACTGTTGTTGGTTTTGCTGTCTGGGATAATTTTATTAAAGGTTAGCGAATTTTACCTTTTATCGCGGGTGTCAAAATCTTGAATTGAAATCTATAATATGCTCTTTAAGGTCGTCGGGAATATGTGTCCATACAGTATTAGTATTCGCTTTAAGCATACATTTATATTCATCTTGAATAACACTCACAGTGTGTTTATACCAATCAAGGTATGACCATTCTCTTGGTTTTGGAGAATAAAGAAAGTTTTCTTTATCATGCCAATGGACTTCCGTTGCGCTTCTCCAAATCATTGTAAAGCGTTCCTTCTCAGGTTTGATATAAAGCTGGTTTGATGAGTTAATACCTATTTCGAGAATATGATCTTCGTTCATAAGTCTGAAAGTTAGTTTCTTTTAAAATACTTTGTAATTCAAATATATTAAGATTTTACTCTTTATATGGGTCTGATAAATTAGTAGCTAATCAAATTTATATACTTCTGTTTAACTATGTTTGAAAGGCATGGCTATCCTGACCAAGGCGTTTTGTAAGGGAAAGGTTTTTGACGCATAACTTTGGGGTTTCTTGTTTTATTGTACTGCATTAAGTTTAAAATTACATCTCTCAACAGGTGGTCTAATTTTAAATACGCCGATAATGCATCGTTTTCATCATTCCCGACTTTACCCTCATGAACTGCCTGATTTCTTTCGACTTCAATCAGATTTGATAAATAGGGGCTTACCTCGATGTTGCAAAAGTTAAAGAACTGATAAAATTTTTGTTTATTATCATTATCCTTTATCTTGTTAATGCCGCCAATTCGCGACTTAAATATGTCATATGCGGCTTTATTGTCCGTTTTTATTTCAGCCTTGTAATTTTCAAGTACCCGTAGTAGTTCAGATTTTATCGAATTATTAAATATAGCTGGTTGAATAAGTGTCTCCGACTTATTTCCTTTTTTGTAAAAGTTATTTACAATCTTTTCAAGCGCGGTTATGAGAATATAATATTGCTCCTTGGGCCCGCCAGTTTGATGAGCTTCATTTAACGATGAAACTAAGGAATTCAGATCTAATGTCTGATTTTGAATGTAGTAGTTGTTAAACCCATCTAGAAACAAAATGGGCAGTATATCGTTAGTCATGCCATGATTCCAATTTATTGGCAGATATTCACTGTAATATAATTTGTCCAGAGGTTTATGTGAGTAAATGGCTGTAATTTCGGCATCTACATTTCCCGATCCGGAAATGGTGTGAAAGTTTCCCGAAAATTGTTTTCTCAACAATAAAGGTGCTCCATTTATAAAAGATAAGAATTGAATAAACGCTGCTCTGAATTTCTTAAAGTCGTCTTCAAACAGGTCGTCGTAACCTTCTTTGGTAACAAACTCGATAAAAGTATTTTCATTCTGCGAATTTGCGGTAAGCAGGACTGAATAATTCTTTTGCAGAACGTTGTTATTTAATAAAATAACGCATTCATTATGATCAAATTCAAAATTGAGAAAATCCTCTAATTTGCCACTTCTTCTGTACCGTTCAATTTCAGTTCTGTCGCTATAACGAATTTTTAAACCTTCTAATTCAATTGCAAAAACCCTTTTATTTTCAGTCGAGCTTTCTTCGATATCATTCTTAAATTCGCCGCCCCAAGGCTTGGTAATTTTAACAAATTTGTCACATGCGAGTGTCGCTGCCTTTGAAGGAGTAACAAATTTGGAAATAAATAAACCAACCGCTTCAATTTTGTGATTGCTGTCTGTTGTGCCTTTTAAGACGATATAAGAATCGCGATATTTTTTATAAAAATCAGAGTCATGAATCCGTGTATCAAACGAATAAACACCATTTTCTAAAAAGCAGACAGCAAAAGGAATGTTTAATAACTCGCCTTTACATTCGAGAATTGTATCTACAATAGTATATAACTTGCTCATACAGATTTTACCAACTATAAAGATAAGTACAAAGGTTAGAATTAAGATCAAATGCGGACTGATTAGGGGGTGATCTTATGATATCAAGATATTCAAGTTTGTGATTTCATACTGATCTGCAACTTCGAACAATATCCTTTTAGATTGCATCTACCGTAAACCCAAAAGCCGCTCTACTTTCGTAAAGCGGCTTCGTAGCCCGTGGGGGAAGTTTTTCGAACCCCTTTTTCAAGATCTGCGCCTTTTGGCGCTTCTTACATATCAAAGATCGAATGGGAGATCTAAGCACAAAACCCCGATACATAATTTATATCAGGGCTTTATTTTAAAGGGTTAGGCAATATACTGGCCGGGCTGAACAAACCAATAATAGTAAAATCTCGCCCGCTCAGCCGCCTAAGAGTCAGTGAAATATTAGGATTTCAGCGGTCCAACGTGTCGATAAGTGTTGATGAGTAAACCCGTGGGCGTGGCCTTCGAGTCAACAAATGCAAGTTCCCGGGCGTCAATACTGTCCGACAATAAGCGTTTACCCCGGCCAAGCAAAACCGGGTAGGTGATGAGCACAACCTCGTCAGCCAGTCCCTGGTCAAGCAATACGGACGTTAGCGTCGAACTTCCCACAACGATCAGGTCGGGACCGTCCGTTGACTTGAGATCGCGAATCGCCGCTATAAGGTCCTCGCCCAAATGCTGCACCGGACCCCATTCCAGGCTGTCGGGCCTGTGGGTTGCAATGTATTTGGTTGCAGCATTTATAGCATTTGCCATTGGGAAATCTCCGGCATTAGGCCAAAAGCCACTAAATATATCGTAGGTGTGGCGGGCAAGCAGCAGGTCAAAGTTTGGCCCGTATGCCTCCAGGAGGGCTGCCGCCCCCGCAGGGCTTCGATAGGGTGTAGTCCATGCGCCATAGGTGTAGTCCCCGTCATGCTCTATCACGCCATCCAGCGAGATATGTTCAAAAATTCTGATCTTTCTCATTTGCTTATAATTGTTTTAAGATAAATTTTACATCAATATTCCCCTGTTAAGGTTATTCAATTTGAAAATATTCACTGGGTATCAATTGAATCCCAGGTACGATTTTTATTGTAAAAAGCCATCCAGATAACCTAATATGGTTTTCGTCTGCATCATTAAGCTGACATGTCCCTGCGCAGGAACAATGGCTAAATGTGATTTTGGCATCGGCCCCAAGTCAGCAGATACACCACCTCCCAGTAATTGGTACGTTTTCATCAACTCCACTTTGTCCAGGCCATCATTGTCGCCTGATATAAGCAATACCGGCAAAGTAATTTTCGCAATATTAGCGTCACCCATGTTGAAGGGCTCCCCGGCAAAAGCAATCATCTGTTCCAGGAACTTTGTCCATTTTGTTTTGTCGGGTGCTACTGCATCATATGCCGCTTTCATAGGACTATTCGCAAATAATTCAGGCTTCATACCTTTAAATGCATTGGCTATTTCGGGCCGCCAACCACTACTTTTATAAGTAGAAGAAATGATCACTAATTTTCTTACCCGTTTAGGACTTTGTATTGCCAACTGGTAAGCCACAGAGCCGCCAAAACTATATCCTGCTATATCAGCGCTGTCAATTTTCAGGTAATCCATTACCCCTTCCACATCACTTGCTAAAGTAGCATGCGATAATTTTCTATCTGAAAATTGTGTATGACCATGTCCTTGCAATTCAATGGCAATTACTTTCCTGGTTTTTGACAACTCAGGGATTAATTGGCCCCAGTTCCCATCAATTGTCATAAATGCACCATGTAGCAAAACGAGAGGCTTACCCTCACCATATACCTCATAGTAAACTTTAATGCCATTAACAGGCGCATAGCCGCTGTTTGCAGGTTTAAGCTGCTGGCCATCAGACTGAAGCACTGTAAAAAACAGAATAGCGATTAATAGTACCGGTTTGAGGATATTAAATCCTTTAATTGCTCTTTTCATAATGCGTTATTTAAATTATTGATTTTATTGACAATACAAAGATCGAAGCATTTTCAGGATTTTACGCTGTGTAAAATTGACAAATCGAGGGGTGGATCGCGACAAAAAACAACTACTATAAAAGGCCAGATGATTTGAGAAGGAGCATATTATGGAGGAAATGCGAAAAGCCGGTAATAAGCGGAGGAGCAGGCGGGATAAGTTTTCTAAGCTAAAGTTTGAGTCCTGACAGCACTCAGGCTGATCGCCTGGGCTTAGGCTACCGGTAAGTTATTAGCTCAAATGATTTATTTAAAATCCCACCAGACTACGTTCCTGGGCGGATCACCCAAAGTATAAGGTTCCCCGATACGCGGAACGTTTACCTGGATACCCAGCTTTTCGGCGGCGGGCAGGAGCTTTTCTATAGGTTCGTTCCAGGGATGATCCGCTTCCACAAACTTAGCCCAGTGGATAGGCTGCAGCAAAGAAGCCTGCAGGTCAACAGCGGCCTGGGCAGCCTGCCCAAGGCGCAGATGTGTCCACGGCCAATTCGGACTGTATTGTCCGCATTCCAGCAGCGCCAGATCAAATGGGCCATATTGCTGGCCTATTTGTTTAAATTGTGGCCCATAACCGCTATCGCCACTGTAAAACAGCCGGTAATGCTCTGCTTGTATTACATAAGATGCCCAAAGTGTTTTATTTTCGTTAGTATACGAACGGTTGCTGCGGTGCTGCGCGGCCGTAGCGGTAACTTTGAGGCCACCAGGCAGCGTGACCGATTGGTCCCAATTCAATTCGATAATCTTTTTAGGATCAAATCCCCAGTACACCAGATCTGAACCTACACCCATTGGCACTACCGCCATTTTTATATGGTCTTTCAATTTTTTCAGGGTGCGATAGTCCAGGTGATCATAGTGATCATGGGAAATGATCAGCACATCTATCGGCGGCATATCCTCGGCGTGATAATGCTTAGTACCTTGAAACGCCGTAACCAATCCAGGCACCGGCCCCGCATGGTTACTAAAAATAGGATCGATGAGTATATTACCCTGGTCGGTTTTGATCAGCAAAGACGAATGACCGAACCAAACGATGGTTGGTTCAGCAGCAGCCAGTGTCTTCAAATCAGTTTTAACCCATGGCAGCCCGTGAGAAGGCCTGATGGTTTGAGGGCGGCTGTGGAACATATAAAGCAACCGGTTGCGCTTGACTGTCGAGTCGGAACGTTCAGCCAAATTTTCGAAACCGCCATTTTTGTAATTAGGCAATGCCTCTAACCGGGTAAGCTCTTCGCCCTCCGGGTTTTTACCCATTGACTTTACCACACCACAGCCGGCGATTATCGTCAGCAGCAGCGCGGCCATCCCGATCGCCAAACAACTCCTTTTCATTCCCTACAAAAGGTTACTAACGCTTAGGTTCGCTGATTATTTCATTAATGACTAAATTAGGTAATGCGCGATGGGGCATTAGTGTGGTGTTAACCTTGAATTGCTATTAGCCTTTAGTCGAAAGTTTTAAGTTCGAAGTTATCGGTTTTTAGCTATAAAAAAGGTTGGAGTTTAAAACGGTGATCTTGTTGTTTATTTTTTTAAGATTAATAATAATTCATCAAGTTTTTCCAGTGTTGCCGTCATTCCTTGCTCCATACCCATTTGAATAACAGCTTCTAAATCTGAAAGCGATTTGTAGGTGACGATAGTTTCTACCAAAGCGTTTTCTCCCTTGTCGGTAAAAGTTACCAGCCACTCTGCAAGGGGCAGGTCTTTATTTATTTCACCTTCTGCATTACTAAATGCATCTGATGCTATATAGTAGTCAATCGGTTTTATTTTAAGGTACGCTGTATAGCCCCAGTATTCTGTGCCGTTTGGTTCTACCATTGCATAGTGCCAATGGCCGCCTTCACGAAAGTCCATTGATTTTGTCTTGGTGGTTAAGGGTTTGGGAGCGAACCATCGGTCAAGCAATTCACTTTTGGTGTAACAGTCCCAAACTAATTGCCGGCCGGCTAAAAACTCACGCCTGATCGTCAGCGTATTTTTTTCCTTATCTGCAATGAAGTCGAAGTGCAAGTTGTTTTTCATTATTTTTTAAATTTAATAACTGATAAAAGGTCGTCGAGTTGTTGAAAGCGGGTCTCCCAGATCTCGCGGAATTGTTCCAGCCATTTGTCTATTTCTTTCATCTTGTCAATTTCAAGCTGGTAATATATCTCCCGCCCCTGGTGTTGCTGGTTCACCAGTTCACATTCGGTTAAAACCCTTAGATGTTTTGAAATTGCCTGCCGTGTTGTATCAAAATGCTCGGCAATAGCATTCGGTGTCATTGCATGAATTGCAATTAAAGTAATGATAGCCCTTCGTGTCGGGTCGGCTATCGCTTGAAAAATATCTCTTCTCATTAAAGTGTTCTTATACTGGCTTGAATTATAGGGATCAAGCTTAAAAAAAAATTATCGCCTTATCATAGGCAGGTATTTTCCCCTATTGTCAATAATTACCCAAAGAATAATTGCGATCAATGCCAATACAATAGGCAAACCCGATGGGGCCATACTAATGTTGGCCAATAGAATGCCGGTTAAAACAGGTACGATAATAATAGCACCAAGCGCCCTGGTTCTCCCAAAGATTAACAATAAACCGCCAAGGATTTCCGCGGCACCCACCAGCGGCATTAGCCAACCTATTTCCATAAACGCCTTCCCTGCTTTCACCATTTTCTCCGGCATTTCTTTAGGCATCGGGATATAATGAAGGAATTTGTCCAGGCCGGCATTGATAAACATCAGGCCGGTTAGCAGGCATAAAACAAAGAGGATTTTATTTTTCATGATTATTTATTTAAATAAGAAACTAATTGGTTGCAAACATATAAGCAACTGATTGGTTTCGCAAATTTTTTTCAAAAAATTTTAAGTCGGGAAATTGGAGCGGCAGCTCCCGGTAAATCAGCCAATTTGCAAACATTTGCACGCACTTTGAAAGGACAGAAAAGTTTCGGGCAACAAAAAACCCCTTAGATATTTTCTTAAGAGGTTTTCTTTTTGTGGGAGTTACTGGGTTCGAACCAGTGACCCTCCCGATTATAAATCGGGATGCCCTGAACCAGCTATGAGCTTTTCTATCATTTTACGACTTTTCCACCCGTTAATTTGGCGCTCTCATTTTATTGCATCACTCTTCATTGGATGTTCTTCCATCCATTTTATTTCCCAATCTAACATGCCCCCGGTAAATCCTTTATGATTGGTGTTATGCTTTACCAGCCTTTTAGCCACATCTTCACATGAGCCGACATAATATTTGTTTTTTGTTGGCGAATAGATTATGTAAGCAAAATACATGTTTGGAAATCTCTTTAAATAGAAAAACCTGATATTTCTATCAGGTTTTTGTGGGAGTTACTGGGTTCGAACCAGTGACCCTCTGCTTGTAAGGCAGATGCTCTGAACCAGCTGAGCTAAACTCCCTTCCTTTTGGGTCTGCAAATATAGAAGCTTTGATCTATTCTTCAAAAAATATTTTAAATTTTATGTTAAATGGCTATTTATTAGGTTGTTGCATTTTTTTTCAAGCGATCGCAAGGCTGCCGTAAGGGTTTTACATGGCTATATTGTCACCAGGACGGGGGTCTTCGGGGAGTATTTCCATCTCAGGGTCATCGATATAGTCGGCATACCATTGTATGGCTCCTACCAGGTCAAGTGCATCGTCGGCCGCGATATTTATGGTTTCAAAGGCATATAGCTTGCTGTTGGCATAGCCATATAGCTGGATCTCATTGGCATCCGGATTAAACCCTTCTTCATCAAGACAAAATATCCTGACCTTCAAACGGGTATCCCTGGAATGGATGACATCCCGGCAAGGGTTTTTAGGATCGGTTGCCAATAAGTAAATATTATAATCCATATAAACAGTAACAATGTTTGTGGTTTATGGTTTCTGGAATGTTTATTTAAGTTGACAAATTTTAACTACAGCTGTATGTCTGCATTGTTGAGAATACTCAGCTATAAATCAAACCGTTGTGCAATTTCTCCCCAATAGCCGGGGAAGAGTTTCCACAAATAAATTATGGCAGATATCTAATTGTGCATTTTTATGCGTATTAACTCCTATTTAATAATTGGCATCTCATTTGAATATAACTTAATACCCTTCTCAAAAGGGTTGTTTTTCATAGGTAGATGTAGGGCCGTAAAACTGCGAGAGTTTTCCGGCCTTTTTTATTTCCGTCTTCCTCAGTTTACTGCGCTTTCTTTCCAAAAAGCGCCGGCAAAGGATTACTATTAGTTGCTACAATTGTTTTTGACCTTATTAAGCGTGCACAAGAAGGCGCATTATTGCCCATACCTTCGTCATTGCATAATAAAGGATTGCGGTTTTTGAGTTTGTTTAAACCGGACTATTATTTATTAAGGGCTTTTACACCAAATTTTATCAGGTCATCGGCCTTAATAAAGCCAACTGTACCGTAAACCGGGTTTCCTTTTGCATCAAAAATAATGAGTGTGGGATAAGCCCGCAGGCCCCATTGCACAGCCAGTTGCGGTCCATCTCCTTTTTCCATATCAATAGCTACATTCACAAAATTGCTGTTATAAAACTCGGCTACTTTATTGTTTTTAAAGGTAGTGGCCTTAAGCATTTTACACGGGCCGCACCAACTGGCATAGGCATCTACAAAAATATATTTGTTTTTGGCAGCAGCCTGCTTTAAAGCCTGGCTCCATGAATTTTCAATAAAATTGATCTGGGTTGATGTATTTACAGCCTGAGCCTTACCCTTTAACGGATAAAAAAATGGAGGTAATAAGGCTAAAACAACAAGATAACTAAGTTTGCGCAGGTATTTCATAATTAATTTAACTTATATATAGCAGCAATAAAAATAGCACATATAAACTAATTAATGTTTGTTCATATGTGCTATTGATTATAATTTAAAACAGCTTTTTAATTGGCGGGCTTACGTTCGCGCTCTTTTTGCTGCTGGCGCTGCGCTTCCTGCTGCTGTTGGCGTTGCTGAGCCTGTTGCTGCCTTTGCGCTTCCTGCTGTTGCTGACGTTGCTGAGCCTGTTGTTGTCTTTGCGCTTCCTGTTGCTGCTGACGTTGCTGTTGGGCCTGCTCCTGTTGCTGCTGACGTTGCTGTCTTTGCGCTTCCTGTTGCTGTTGACGTTGTTGAACAGCCTGCTCCTGTTGTTGTTGACGCTGCTGAACCTGTTGCTGTTTTTGCGCTTCCTGTTGCTGCTGGCGTTGTTGAACAGCGTGCTCCTGTTGCTGTTGACGCTGCTGAACCTGTTGCTGGCGTTGCGCTTCCTGTTGTTGCTGACGCTGCTGAATCTGTTGTTGTTTTTGCGCTTCCTGTTGCTGTTGACGTTGTTGAACAGCCTGCTCCTGTTGTTGTTGACGTTGCTGAGACTGTTGCTGTTTTTGCGCTTCCTGTTGCTGCTGGCGTTGTTGAACAGCCTGCTCCTGTTGCTGTTGACGCTGCTGAACCTGTTGTTGTTTTTGCGCTTCCTGTTGCTGCTGGCGTTGTTGAACAGCCTGCTCCTGTTGTTGATGACGTTGTTGAACCTGTTGCTGTTTTTGCGCTTCCTGTTGCTGCTGGCGTTGTTGAACAGCCTGCTCCTGTTGTTGTTGACGTTGCTGAACCTGTTGCTGGCGTTGTTGAACAGACTGGTTTTGTTGCTGATCACGCTGTTGTTTTACCGGCTGCTGCCTTTGAGGGTTCTGCTGTTGCTGATCGCGCTGTTGTTGAACTTGCTGCTCTTTTTGAGCGTCCTGGCGTTGTTTAGCCTGTTGCTGGCGTTGCTGAACCGCTTGATTTTGTTGTTGATCCCGCTGTTGCCGGGCCTGGTTTTGCTGCTGATCCCTTTGCTGCCTGGCTTGCTCAGCGGCCTGTTGCCTGTTTTGCTGATCGTTTGGCCTTGCGTTTGGTTGCGCCGGGCGATTGTTATCCTGGGGCGCTTTTGCCGGTCTGTTGTTGTTAACCCTTACAAATTTAGTGTCGTTGCTTTTAGCTACATCAGCTAATCGTGTAGCATTATTCCGGTTTACAGTTGCTTGTCCGCCTGCACGGTTAGCTATGCCCTGGTTTGGATTAGCTTTCCGGTACTCGGCTGCATTGATGACCCTTGCAGGCCTTGCATCGGCTGATCTTGTTACCTGCGGACGATAAATGTTTACCGTATTATTCGCAACCCTGCCGCCGCCATCGGGCCTGTTGGTGTTGTTAACCCTATAAACCGGTACATTATTATTCCGGGTAACCCTCCTTATTTCGGCAACCCTTGGCCCGGTTATATACGTGCGGTTATTATAAACATACGTGTTGTTGATAACTGTAGTACGGTTTATAATATTAACTACCCGTGTATGCGGCGCGTAATAATTATAAACATTTGGGCTGTTAATGTATTCCTGTGGAGCACATACCCAATATGAATCGGGCACGTGATAGCTGTTGCCGAATGACAGGCTGATGCTTATGCCCGGAGTTAAAGGAGCCCAGCCATAGTAGCCTCCGCCACGGCGCCAGCTTACCCAGGCAGGCGCCCATTCATTACCCGGGATCCATTCCCAGCCATAATAATTATCATAACGCCAGCGTCCGTAGTGGAACGTTGCCCATCCCCAGGGATAATCAGATACCCAGGTATTACCATAATCGGTAACAACCCAATACCCACGGGTTGCATATGGCCTAAAACCGTCTTCCACATCAGGCACCCATACATTTCCATATTGCGGGTCATCAACCCAGGTACCATAAGGGGAAAGTTCGTCATAAAATTCCTGGTCAGATACGTAGCCGCCCTCCTCCTGGGCCTTGCTTATAGTTGGTGCGGCAAGCATTATCAAAAATGCTATTAAGCTTAAACCGCATATTTTCTTTATATATTTCATTTTTTCATTCAGTTTTGTTGTCGATACTATATGTATGACGAAACAAAGTATAAAACGTTTAAATCAAAAATTGTTTTACGGGTTAACATCGTTTGGATAGTGATTTAAAGGGTTAAACAATTTTTTATTTATACTTTGTACTTGCTAACTTAAAATTTAAATAATTTTACTTTTTATTATAAAGCGACAGCTATGAGCACAGTAAATATTCCACGACTTGATCTTAATAATTATATAAACGGCAGCACCGCCGATCGTAAGCAGTTTTCTGACGATATTGGTAAAGCATTTAATGAAACCGGTTTTGTTACCATAACCAACCACGGCTTAAGCAAGCAATTAATAGATGAGCTTTATGAGCAGGTTAAAACCTTGTTTGCATTGCCCGATGCGGTAAAGCAAAAATATGAGATTCCGGGCCTGGCCGGCCAGCGTGGCTATACCGGTAAGGGAAAAGAAACCGCAAAAGGCTTTAAAACGCCCGACCTGAAGGAATTTTGGCAGATAGGCCAAACCGTTACCGATGGTGACCCGATAAAAGATATTTACCCTGATAATGTAGTGGTTGATGAATTGCCATCATTTAATACTACTACGCTGGAGGTTTATAAAAAGCTGGAAGCTGCCGGCAAACACCTGTTGCAGGCCATTTCGGTTTATTTGAACCTGCCCGAAAATTATTTCGACGACAAAGTACATAACGGTAACTCTATATTACGCACGCTGCATTACTTCCCGATAACCGACCCTGATTCGGTTCCTGATGACGCAGTGCGTGCCGGGGCGCATGAGGATATAAACCTCATTACGCTATTGATAGGCGCCAGCGCCGATGGCCTTGAGCTGCTTACCCGCGAAGGCGCCTGGTTCCCGGTTAAGGCCCATGGAGAAGACCTGGTAGTGAACGTTGGTGATATGCTGCAACGCTTAACCAATAATAAATTAAAATCAACCACGCACCGTGTGGTAAACCCACCCCGCGAGCTGATGAAATATTCGCGTTTTTCGGTGCCATTTTTCCTGCACCCTAAATCGGGGATGGATCTGACGAGTTTGGAATCATGTATTGATGCCGATCACCCTAAATTATATTCCGATATCACTGCCGGGGAATACCTGGATGAGCGGTTAAGAGAGATTGGTTTGAAGATGTAAAATAATGAAAGCCCTTTCCGGGTTGGAGAGGGCTTGGTGTATTGCCGGGATTTGCATAAGTAAAATACAACCTTAACCTCAATGTCACTTTTTAATGAAATTTGAATTAACCAACCCGCAAAGAATATATTTTGGCTTGGAACCTATCAATCCTGAATGGGAAAGGGTGATGCTCAAGGGAGATAACTACAGACAGGAAAGTATTCTTTATTTTGAGGGAGATGTCATTAAAAGGCATATCGTATCAATAGAAGATCGGTACGAAGAAAAGCAATACGACGAACTAACGAAATTGCGAACAGTACTGATGCCTAAAACTGGCAAGGGTAAAGAGAAAAAGCTTACTGCTTCGGTGTTAGAATCACGACATCCTATAGGTGTTTATTGCATAATTGATGTTTATGGAAAAATCTTTATAGGCAGTCATACCACACAAACTACGTTTTATGACAGCTGGTGGGAAGGAAACGGTATAGTAAAGAAAGACCTTATTGAATGGATTGATGAGTTTATCCAATCGGCTCCAAAGAATTATATTGCCGATTTAAATTTATTCAAAAAAGCTACCAGGAAGAATGTAAAGTATAAAGTGGGCGATTTTTTCACTTTTAAAATTAGTAGGAGCGAGTATGGCTTTGGTCGGATACTTTTGAATGTTGCTGAATTGAGGGCAAAATATCTACTTAAAGATGGGCATGGGCTTTCCTTATTTATGGCAAAACCCGTTTTAATTAAAATATACACTTATGTTGCTGATAGCAAAGAAATCAATATAGATAAGTTAGAAAGGTGCAGTGCCTTGCCATCTGACTATATGATGGATAATTTACTTTTTTATGGCGAATTTGAAATCATTGGACATAAAAAACTATTGAATAACGATTTTGATTTTCCAATGTCTCATGGTCGGCATATCTCACCGTCCAGGTTCAGCGTGTTTTTGCAGTGGGGAATGATCAGTGCAGAAATACCAGCTGCAAGTTTTAATAAATATGTAACTGTCGATAACCCCTTCGTGCCGGAAAACAGCCCTTCAAGAAAAGCATACAATCCGTTTGGGTATTATGGGATCGGTTTTAGACCTAAATTTAACACCATTGATATAAAAGAAACGATTGCGAACAACGGCGAATATGATTATCAAAAACGTCCTGGTTACAAAACGCATTTTGACCTTCGCAATCCTCAAAACCGTGAAATCAGGGCTGAAATCATGAAGCAATTCGGCCTCGACCCAGACAAAGGCTACGAAGAAAATTGTGATCTAACTAAAACAATTAAAACCGTTGACCTTCTAAAGAAGATAGACAATTAACGCAACCCTTACTTCGCCAGCATCGCTTTCCCGCCAATATTCCCTTCAATCCCCTGCCTTCTTTTATACAAAACAAAAACACCTGTTGCCAGCAGTCCTATCGCACCTTCAATAAAAACCGCCTGCCTTGGGCCCAGCTCATTGGCCAGCCAGCCTACTAATAAGCTACCTACGGGGATCATTCCCTGGTAAGCCATAACATAATAGCTTATAGCCCTTGCGCGCATGGCCGGTATAGCATGTGTTTGAATATAGGTGTTGATGGCCGATGTTTGCGCCATCATCCCCAAACCGGTAAAACCCATAAATATTAATGCGAATGGCAGTTTGCCTGCATAAGCCACCATCAGTACAGCCGATCCGAAAATGAGGCTTGCTGTAATGATGATATTTACCAGGTTTTTACCTGTTTTTAAATTGGCCAAATAAACCGCGCTGATCACCGAACCTACACCCGCGGCGCTTTCAAACCAACTAAAGGTTTTGGCATCCCCGTTAAAAATATCTTTTGCAAAAATTGGCATCAAGGTATTAAAGGGGATAACAAATAAGCTGCTTATGGTAAGCATCACGATCAGGCTGCTCAGGTCACGGTCGCCCGACACATATTTAAAGCCGTCCTGCAGTTCGGCCCAGATTCCTTTTTGAGGTTTGCCTGCTACAGTTGTATTCAGCTTCATCATAAATAAACAGGCCAGCACCGGTATATAGCTTAAAAAGTTGCCGAAGAAACAAATGTCTTCGCCAAAGGTGCTTAAAATGATACCCGCCACAGCAGGCCCCGCGATACGGGCAAAATTGGTCATAGTGGAGTTTAGCGCGATGGCGTTGGGCAGGTCGGCCTTATCATCAACCATTTCTACCATGATAGATTGGCGGCAGGTAACATCAAACGCGTTGATAATGCCCTGCACCAGGCTTAGCCCAATAATGGCCGGGATGTTATAAAACTTAAACAATATTAAAAAGGCCAATGCACCTGCCTGCAGCATAGATACTACCTGGGTTATAACCAATATACGGTAACGGTTATGCCTATCGACAATACTGCCTGCATACGGCGCAAGAATTAACGAAGGGATAAGGCTTACAAAGCTAACTATACCTAACAATACTGCCGAGCCGGTGAGCCTGTAAACCAGCCAGCTTACAGCTGTTTTTTGCATCCAGGTACCAATAAGAGAGATAGACTGACCGTAAAAAAACAACTTGAAATTACGGTATTTTAAAGAGCGGAAGACATTCATTTATTCATTCATTACAAAAGCAAATCCAGGGGAGATCTTAATACAAGACTATTGAAATTGTTTATGATGCAAATATCCGCAATGATGATATATTTGTAAAATAGATTGTTTTAATAGAAATGATCGTTAAAAACGATTAATTATGGAGCTTAGGCAATTACAGTATTTTGTAAAAGCGGCCGAAACGATGAACTTCACCGAAGCGGCGGCGGCTGTATTCATCACACAGAGCACGCTGTCGCAGCAAATTAAGCAGCTGGAGGAAGAGCTGGGCCTGCTTTTGTTTGACAGGGTAGGCAAACATGTGCGCATTACCGAAGCGGGGCATATATTTTTAATACACGCCCGCAAAATACTGGCAGCGGTACAAAAAGGCAAACAAGCCATTGCCGAGCTTAATAACGCAGCCACCGGCGAATTAAACCTTGGCGTTTCATACGCCTTTACTTCGCTGTTATTACCGGCTCTTGCACCGTTTTCTACCAAATACCCGGGGATTAAAATTTTTATTACTTACGGCAATCCCGAAGACCTGGAGAAAAAGCTTCGCTTATCCGAGCTGGATATGATCCTGGCTTTTCATAATGAGTCGGACGATGAGGACCTGGAAATGCAATGGCTTTTTAGTTCGAGTATTGTAATGGTAGTGGACAAAAACAATCCCCTGGCTAAACTCGAAAAAATTAACCTGAAAGACCTGGCCGCGCTCGACCTTGTATTACCGGGCAAAGGGTTCAGCTCCCGCGAATTTATTAATGAGTTATTTTACAAAAATAAAATAACCCCAAACATTAAAATCGAGTTAAATGATGTGCATTCGCTGCTCTCATTAGTTCAAAACGGCCATTGGGCTACCATACTTAATGAAAAAGCGCTTATAGGATGGGATAAGGTGGCGGCTGTTCCCATTATTGCAAAGGGAATCAAGCGGCAATCATATATCCTGTGGCAAAAAGGTGTTTACCGCAAAAAGGCCGCTATTTTATTTATAGATGAACTGATGAGCATTATGGGACAGGAGTAAGGCCAAAACTATACCTTATTTTCAGTATCATTGGATAACTAAACCAGGGGTGATGGTATCATTGACAAATAGAAAAGAAAACTCGGTTATTTTAAACGGCCTTATACTAACAGTTGCATTGCTTTTCTGCTTAACGGCTGGCTCAAAAGTATTCTCCATGCTTACCGGCCAAAGTTTATCTATGCAAACCCGTTTCACAATAACCAGGGTAGCATTCTGGTTGTGTTTTGCTGTTATTTACCTGTACGTTTTAAACAAAGAGCAGCAGCCCCTTTTATTATGGACCGAGAATCGTTATTCGATAGGGTTTTCTATACTATCCGTTTTTGCAATCCTGATGATTATACTGATAGGGGCCATTATAATCGCCCTGCCTTTTAAACTTTGGGGCACGCTTAAAGTAAGCAATGCCATGCTATTGATGCTTAAGTTTAGTATTCCGGTTAAACTATTCGGCATTTTTACAGCAGGGTTACTGGAAGAATTGATTTTCAGGGGGTATATGATGCCAAGATTGAGCCTTTTTTTTAAAGGCAAACATTTACCTGTAATTATTTCTTCGGTAATTTTTAGCCTGGGGCATATCGGGTACGGTACTATAATAAATGTATTGATCCCTTTATTGATCGGGTTGGTTTTTGGTTACCACTACCATAAATACCGCAACCTAAAAATCCTTATTACTTGTCATCTCCTGATAGACTATAATGCATTAATAGGATTTTTTCATGTGAGGCACTAAGGAACTTACTTTTTCATCTCTTCCCTTATCGCCCTTAAAAACTCATTAACATGCTGCGAGCCTATAATGTAAACCAGGCCGTCTCTATCTGTTAAATGAATGGCGTCATTACCGGCAGCATAAAAACGAATGGTGCCCTTGGTATGCAGGTTATAAACGGGGTTATTAAAAAGGTAACGGCTGTATAATCCTTTTTCGGCCTTTACAATGCCATTCAGATCGATTTTTACAACGCGGGCAGTCCATAAGCCGCTAAGGCGGATGCTTTTATTTTCTACCGTGGTACTGTAATGCAGTAGAAAGCCCATAATGATAGATATGATGATAATAGCGAAACCAACTACCACCAGCAAATCGCCATTGCGCTCCCGCTCATCGGTAAAAAAGTAGGCTGCAAAACAAAACATAGCCAAAACCAGGCGTATGGTAATAGGGATGAATTCACGGCCCAGGTATTGCTTTTCTACAAATACAGTTTTCTCGCTTGTCATAATTTGTACAATTCGAATATAGTAACTTTTTTAGTGTTATTGTTTACTTTATACCTTTCATCGGGGCGGAAACCGGCCACCCAAATTATATCGCCGTTGCCATTCACCAGTATGGGCACTGCCTCTTTTTGATGTAAAGGTAACTTCTGATTGATAAAGTAATCACTCAGTTTTTTTCGTCCCTTCATCCCCAGCGGGTAAAAATAATCGCCTTCCTGCCACGCACGTATCGTGAGCGGATACACCAACAAAGCCGCGTCAACTGATGTTGCCAGCGGGTTATCTTTTATAATGAGCGGACTATCATCATGTAACAAATTAAGCTTATATCCGCCGTAATAAACCTCATGTTCCTGCTCCGGTATGCTCATAGCTTCCTGCACCCCGGTTTTCTTTTGTTTAATGATCAGCCTGTCGCGGTCAAGCACCAGTAAATACCCGGCTGATTCAAAGATCCGGCCCGAATGCTTATCCAATACCGATAGCACATCATCAACGGTTGTTTCATTAAAACCGTATTGCTGTAGTAACTTAAATAGCAAAAGGCGGGGCGGGCTTAGTTTTTTAACATCGGCAAGCAATAAAAATGTTTCATCCTTTCCTTGCTGTAAAATCGTTTTCTTTAATGCGGCAACCTGGTTCTCCAATAAGAGTTCCAGGTCTCTGAAATGTTTCAGGTTGTTTTCAAAAGTTTTTTCGAGCGATGGGTTTAGCTCCTTTAGTTTGGGCACCACCTTCAGCCTTATCATATTGCGGGCATATTTTGCAGAAGCATTTGAACTGTCCTCAACAAAGTCCAATTTATTGGCGACAACAATGGCCGCTATTTCTTCGCGCTTTAAAAACAGCAGCGGGCGCACCAGCATCCCGTTTTTGGGTAATATGCCGTGTAAGCCAGCAATGCCGGTTCCGCGGGTAAGGTTTAACAATATTGTTTCAATCGCATCGTTTTGGTGGTGTGCAAGCGCAATGGCCTGGTAACCCGATTGCTGGCATAAAGTATCAAACCATTGGTAACGCAGTTCACGGGCGGCCATCTGGATAGATATTTTATGTACGCCGGCATATTGTATGGTATCAAAATTGATGGTATGAAAGGGTACCCGCAGTTTATTAGCCAGGTTATTGCAAAACTCCTGATCGCGCAGGGCCTCATCGCCCCGTAACTGAAAGTTGCAGTGAGCAATGCTAAAATTAATTCCCGAAGCCTTTAATAAGTGAGTCATTAAAACAGAATCCATACCACCGCTTACAGCAGCCAAAACCTTGCTGTCGGGTGCAAACAAGGCATTTTGTTCAATAAAATTAACAAATTGAATAACTGGAAGCATTCACCAAAATTATTAATTTAATAACCCCAACAAAAAACTAATTTTGCCGCAGTGAGAAAATATGTTTTAAGCTTTTTGTTATTGATGATGGCGGCCGCGGTTATGGCTCAAAAAAAATCAATTGTAAACCTGATACAATCAGAAAGCAGCACCCGCGCAATAATAAATGGCCGCGATGTTATTAAGGTTTATAAAGGGGTTTTTAAACAGGATTTTTCACTGTTACGGTCGGATAGCGCCTATTTCTATCCGCAGGATAATGCTTTTGATGCTTTTAGCAACGTAAACATTAACCAGGGTGATACGCTGAACATCTACTCGGACAAGTTAAACTATAATGGTAATACAAAAATTGCCATTTTAACCAATAATGTTAAAATGGTAGATAAGGACGCTACCCTTACCACCGATTACCTTACCTACAATACAGCAACGCGCATAGGAACTTATACGGGCGGCGGTAAGCTTATTAATAAAGATAATGTGCTCACCAGTAAAAACGGATATTATTTCGCCTTCTCGCGCGACTCCTATTTTCGCTACGATGTAGTTTTAAATACGGTTGATGCTATCATCAAAACGGATACCATGAAATATAACACGGGTACCCGCATCGCATTCTTTTACGGCCCTACCAATATTTACGGCAAAAAAGACAAAGATACTTTGTATACCGAGAACGGGCAGTACAATACCGTTACAGAACAGGCACGCTTCGGCAAAAAAAACCACTATAAGCAAGGTACAAAATCACTGAAAGGCGATAGTTTGTTTTATGATAAGCTGAAAGGATATGGCCGGGCGGTTAAAAACGTCACCTTTATTGACCGGGAACAAAAGATAACCATGAAGGGCAACCTGGCCGAATATTTTAAAGCCGATGAGCGCACCATGGTTACCCAAAACGCTTACATGGTATTGGTTACCGAACAGAAAGACACCACGAAAACAGATTCGGTGCCGCCCGCAACACCTACTGCTAAAACCAAAACGCTTAAACCCCCACCCAATACCATGAAGATAACCAACATGGCAAACCTGGCAGGGCAAATTCAGCCTAATACTGTTGTATCAAAAAAAGACTCGGCTAAAATTGACTCCGCAGCACGGAAGTTAACCGTTCCTAATAAAGTGGTTACACCGGAACAGATTAAAAATATAGCCGATGTGGCCAATATGGCGGGCCAGATTAAACCTAAATTAACAAAAAAGGACTCGGTTAAAATTGATTCAGTAGTAAAAGGGGTAACCGCGCAGGCAAAAAACATAAGCCCGGCCGATGCCAAAAAGAAGATAGGCAATTTGGCACAGGTGGCAGCAGCGGTTAAACCTGTTAAGGATACAAAAAGTATAAAGACCCCGGCAGATACAGCTAAAGCCGGAAAAGTAAAGCAGGATTCTGTTTATATGACGGCCGATACGCTGGAAACCCAGATACTGACCTATAAAAACCTGAAGCTGTACCAGGAAAAACAACGACTGGCCTATTCCTATGTTCGCGATACATCGGCGGCAGCAAGGAAACAGATCACCGAAAGTAAAAAACTATCCAAAGCACTGGTGGCCCGAAGGCTTTCGATACCCAAAGATACTACCTACAGGCACACTGATTTTTTTGGCCATCCCAAAGTGATAATAGATACTACGCAAATAAAAAAAGATAAATTATCGGGTATAAAAAAAGCAAGGCAGGATAGTATACGGGCCGAGGAGATTAAGCGGGACCCGGTATTTGCCCAACGCGAAATTAAATTGCAGGATACGGCGCGTGTAAGGATTGTGATAGCGCATCATCACGCAAAATTGTTTAAATCGGATCTGCAGGGGAAGGCCGACTCGATTTTTTACAGCAACAGCGATTCTACCATCAGATGCTATGTAAATCCTATGTTCTGGACACAGGGCTCACAACTATCCGGCGATACCATCTACGTGCAGATGCGGAACAAAAAAATGGACAACATGGAGCTGTTCCCTTCGGCATTTGTTGTAAATATCGAAAAGAATGATTCGTTGTTTTTTAACCAGATGGGTGGGAAAAAAATGCGCGGCTTTTTTAAAAACGATAAGCTGGATAAGATGTACACGGTTGGTAATGCCGAAAGCATATACTTTAAACGGGATAGTGTGAGCAATACGGTTGAGGGGATGCAGCGATCGCTCAGCAGCCGTATGGTGGTATCCTTTAAAAACAGTAAGCTTACCAGTATCCGTTTTATGACCAAGCCCGAGAATCGCTACCTGCCCCTAAAAAAAGTAGTAGAGGATGATAAGATATTAAAAGGTTTTATTTGGAAACCAAAGGACAGGCCTATATCAAAGGAGTCTATCATCTTGCCGCGCAAAACACCTGATGTAAAGCCACCGGGAGGCAAATTACCGGTAAAAGGCAAGCCAACCAATTTACCCGGCACAAAGCCAGGTAAGCCCGCTGTTGCCGATAGCCTGAAAAAGCCATTATTAATGGGCAAGGATAGTTTGCTTAAAACGGATACTACAAAGCAGAAGCCGATTAAAACGGCAACAGATACAGTTGCTAAAACCCAGCCCGTTCCACCATTGCCGCCGCCGGTGAAAGCTCCAAAGGATACAGTTAAAAGCCCGGCTAAAAAGCCTGAACAGCAGAATTAGTCTTTTTTTGTTTTGGCCTTTAGCCTATATTTCTCCAGTTTTTTCTGTACATAAGTCAGCCTTCGGTTACCGGCTTCGCCTATAGTGGCCGCATCAGAAAAGCGGCTCTGTATTTTAGCTACGCCTATTCGCTGCGAGCCGTAAATGCCCGAATGGCCGCTAAAAAAGTAGGCTGTAAAACAGGCCACCGCGAAAAACAGTGCGTATTGCCCGCCAAAAAGCTCAATCCCCATAAATGTACAGGCCAGGGGTGTATTGGTTGCGCCCGCGAAAACGGCGATAAAGCCCAATGCCGCAAAAAGACTAACCGGTGCATCCATTAATACTGACAAGGTATTGCCCAGGGTGGCCCCGATATAAAACAAAGGAGTAACCTCGCCTCCTTTAAAGCCGCTTGCCAGGGTGATTGTGGTATAAATAGTTTTCCAGAGCCAGCTCCAGGTGCCGGCGCCGCCAGCGTTAAATGCAGATGGAATAGTGACTGCGCCCGCATGTTCAGGGTCGATCCCCAGGCTCAGGTAATCGGGTTTGCCTATAAGGGCTGTTAAACCGATGATGATCAATCCGCCAACTACAGGTATCATCCATTGTTTGGGAATGCGTTTTACAAAAAACGCTTTAATGCCATGAACCATGTAGGCAAACAGGTAACTGGCTAAACCAAAGGCCACAGATGCAATGATGACTTTAGCCAGCAATAAAAAATCAAAAGCGGTATACGCGGCATACCAATGGGAGGTGCCTGCCAAAACAGCAATATGATATGCGGTATGGTGAACACCCCATGTGGCAACGGTAACATCGCCAATAATACCTGCTATTAAACATGGCAGCAGCGCGTTATACTGGATGCGGCCGATGGTTAAAACTTCCATAGCAAATATGGCCCCCGTTAGCGGCGTGCCGAAAACTGCTCCGAAACCGGCCGCGATACCGGCAATTAGTACAATGCTGGTATCGGCTTCATTAAGTTTAAACCATTTGCCAAATGCCTGGGCAATGCTGCCGCCTATCTGTACTGCTGTGCCCTCGCGCCCTGCCGAGCCACCGAACAGGTGGGTGATGATGGTAGTGAGCAGCACAACCGGCCCCATACGCTTAGGCACGCCGCAGCCGGGTTGATGGATCTCATCTATGATGAGGTTGTTTCCTTTTTCGGACGAGCCGCCAACCAGTTTATATATAAAGTGGATAGCAATGCCTGCAACAGGTAAAAAATATAACAGGTAAGGATGTTTAAACCTGAAATGAATAGACCAGCTAAGCAGCCATAAAAACAAAGCCACCATGCTGCCGATCGCTATCGCTATCGGGATGATGAGGAGTGTCCACCTTAACAGGTTTTTCACTATCGAAAAATGTTCTGACAGAAATACTTTATCGTTCATTGTATGGCGATGCTAATTTAGTTTTAAAACTGATTGATTGTTAGTAAAGCATAGAAACTTCGATACAGAAGTACTGATGCAGGATACCTTAAATAATACCGGATTGGAGAAAGAAAAAACGCGCTGCATTAAACGGCGGCGTGTGTTTGAAATGGATTTGATCTGAAAAACTTTCACCTACAAAAAATTAGTGCAGGATAAATCCCGCGGGTTAATTATTGCAGGCGCCATCAGCTTTTTAGGGCGGTTAAGTAGGAAGACACCATTTCCTTTGAAACAAATATAATAAAATCTATCTGATTCACCCTAAAAGGACAATTTCGAATTGCATATTTTGTCGATTTTTTGTAAATTTGTATAGAACCAAACCGGGCGATTATCCTCCAAAGATAACCGCCCGGTTTGGTTTAAAATAAAGAAGATCGGGAACTCGCCTTTTTCAAGTCAACACACTGATTATTAACTTATTAAATCGGATAAACAGGTATAAAAAGGGGTAATTAAAAGGGTGTGCAAAGTGCCGGTAAAGTGCTCGGCAGGTATAAGAACGGTGCTTGAAAAGGTGTTGTTTTGAGATCCGGACAGAACCTTAAAAAGACTAACAAACATTTTGTATTGGACCTAAGCCTGTCACCAAACTTAACACTTATAAAATGCTGAATTTCCTTGGTGCAACTCCTCGTCTTTGCACAAAATAATCATAAATTCAGCCCATGATGCAAACCGAACAGCAACTGCGCAAAAAAGTTAAAACCTGGGTTATCGTATTCATTATCGGGTTGGTATTAAGCGGGGTAACAGCCTTCCCCATTGAAAGTGAACTGGCTTTTTTGGCGGCGCATGCCAATATATTTGCATCCTTTATGCAGGATTGGATAACAAAAGTTTACCTGGCCGTAAAAACAACCAACGAAAACTATCCCTATTTAAGCTATGGCACCGATTGGCTGGCTTTCGGTCACCTGGTTATTGCCACAGTGTTCTTCGGCCCGTTAAAAGATCCGGTTAAAAATATCTGGGTAATTCAGTTTGGGATGATAGCTTGTGTTATGGTATTCCCGCTGGCTTTTATAGCCGGACCTATCCGCGGCATCCCCGTTTACTGGCGTTGTATTGATTGCTGTTTTGGCATCTTCGGTTTTATCCCGCTGTATATTTGCTATCGCGATATTAAGAAGATTGAAGCCTTAACTTCCTGAAATTGGCCCATCACACAAAAAACGCATATGCTATATAATGGCCATGATGGGTTACCGAAACCGGCACACCTACTTCATTATCTCCGTTAAACAAAACCGGGCAGCCGGAGGGGTTTTTGATAATAGTTAAATCACCGGGCTCTAAAACGGCAGCCAGCTTATTTAACAGGAATTGTCGCACTGCTTTTGATTGGTATTCCGGTTCGCTTTGGTCTATCCTGTTAATACCCCAATAAATATTTTCAAGTTCATTGGTATTATTAACAAATGTGGCAATATAACGGGAACTTACTATGGACCGGGAATAGAAAGTATCTGCCCCAAAAGCAATAGCGCCATTGTAGGTGATTTGAGAATCAAAGCCTTTTGCTTCAATTTCAGATTGGGTTACTGCCGTAGTTACAGTGCCCCCGGAGGATTCAATTTGCTTAATTACAATTTTTGAGGGAGAAAATACAAGGCTGGGATTGTGCCTTTGCATGAACTTGTAAACCGACTCTTTAACCGACCATACCATCCATACAAAATACTCAAACGGCATATCGGCCAGGTGGGGCTGGCCATGCAAAGCCGTTTCGGTACCGGTAATAAACTTTGTATAAAACCTTTGATCTTTTGTGCGTTTGGCATCGATGATCCCGAGGTCTACAATATCATTACCGGCACTTTTGATCATGTTTGCTGGTTGGTTTTTTCTTCTATTACATCAATACAGCCGCCTACGTTCACCATTTTATCGGCAGCATCGTAGTCTATCTCGATATCGTATTTAGTTTCGGCATCAATAATGATATCAACAAGATTAGCCGAATTGATTTTTAGGTCTTTAATAAGGTCGGTGCTTTCATCAATGTTAGCCAGTGTTTCTTTATCAAGGGTATATGGCGATAAAACCTTTTTTAGTTCAATTAAAATTTCTTGTCGTGTCATTAGGGTTAAATTTAGAAAATATTAAGCAGGAATTAACGTCGCCAAAGCCAAAATTAGCCTTTGCAACGATATTAATTTCTTTATTGACTACAGAAACAGGCAAACGGTTTAAGCCGATATAATTACTTATTTCCGGATTAGGATCATCAAGGTTAACATTAGGGTGTGCAAAGCCATGCACAATTTGCAATATTGATGCCACCGATTCAATTGAACCAGCCGCGCTTAAGCAATGGCCGATCATTGATTTGGGGGAATTCATCAGCGGAAAATCGTCACCTGATCTGTTCAGGGCCTTGCACCAGTTTTGAATTTCCTGCATATCAGCATTAGTAGCAGTCAGGTGGCCGCTGATTAGATCAACATCCTGTCCGCCGATCCGCGCGTTGGCCATGGCTTCCTCTATACACCTTACCACGCCCACCGGGTTGGCCGCCGTCATGGATCCACCTGTACGCTGTCCGCCACTGTTGGTTGATCCGCCCAAAACTTCGGCATAAATTTTTGCTCCCCGGGCAAGGGCAAATTCAAGGTCTTCTAAAACTAAAGCCGCCGCGCCCGATCCGGGGACAAAGCCACCGGCCGTGATGCTCATTGGCCGTGATGCTTTTTCTGGCTGATCATTAAACTTTCGTGACAGTACCCGCATGGAATCAAACGAGCCGAATACATAAGTATCCACATACTCGCTGCTGCCAACCAGCATCCGTTTGGCATATCCATCTTTAATGGTTTCGTATCCCATTAAAATGGCCTGGGTACCCGTAGCACATGCCGCCGAATTGGTGATCACCTTATTGCCAAGGCCCAGCCTGCCCGATATGTAAGAGGTAACGCCGCTGTTCATGGCTTGTTCAACCACGCGCGAACCCAATTTTTTTGCTTCTTTGTTATCAACCCGGGTAATTACATTTTTCATGGCTTCAGTATCAGACACGCTGTTACCAAAAATGCAGCCGGTTTCCCAGCGGGGCTCGTCGGTATCATAAGCCAGGCCGGCGTCGGCCCAGGCATCAAGGGCGGCCATTAGGCCATAGCCAATATTTGTCCCTTTTAAGCCATGAAAGGTAACTTCGGATATGTAGTTTTTATTTTTAAGGTCTTCGAGCACAAAATCCGGCTTGCCGGCAACATGGCAGCTAAATTTAAGCTCCTCATACAAGGGCATAAACTTTATGCCAGATATTCCATTTTGTATAGCGTTTAAAAAGGCGCTGATCCCTATTCCGTTTGGCGCTACCACGCCCATTCCTGTAACTACTACGCGCCTGCTCATTTTATATCAATATGTTTAATAATACCGGCAAATGTTCCGCGTGCTACCAGCTCTTTTGAGCTATCCAGCATCTCGACGGTACATTTTAGCTTACCAAAACGAAAATATTGTTTTTTGGAAATAACCGTAACTTTTTGGCCCGGCAAAACCATTTTATAAAAAGAAACATCGGTTGATGTAAGCACGGGATATAAGGATGAGTCGTTTGTAAAATCATTACCCGGCTCTTTCATAATTAAAAATATGCCCAACACAACTAATCCTATTTGGGCCATAATTTCGGTAATGATAACGCCGGGTGTAACCGGGTTGCCTTCAAAATGGTCCTCGTAAAAAAAGGCATCCTGCTTTAATGTAAAATCGCCTGTAACCCCATTTTCATTTAACGATGTGATGTTATCAATAAAACGAAAGGTGGATTTATATGGTAAATGGTTAAGAATATGGTTATTCATCATGTATCAAAAACTAATAATTATAAACAATGCTCACCCCCGTCTACATGAATTAATGAACCATTTATCCAAAATGCTTCATCGGTACAAAGCATATATATTACGTTTGCAACATCTGCTGCCCTGGTTATGCGGCCCATGGGATTGTTGGCACCGGCCAATGCTATCAGCTTATCGCTGCCCGGGATCTTTTTTAACGATGGTGTTTCGGTAACGCCCGCCTGTACCAGGTTTGTTTTTAGCCCGTAACGGCTAAACTCAACCGCCATGTATTTGGTAAGGCTCTCCAATGATGCCTTCGCAATGGATACTGCCGCGTAGCTTTCCCAATATTTATGTGCACCATCGCTGGTAAGACCAATCACCCTTGCATCGGCATTAAAAAGCCCGGCTTCTAACAACAGCCTTGTCCAGTCTAACAAACTGTTACTCATAGCGTAGGTTGTTGCCTGTATATCTTCAATTGAAAGAACGGAAACGTTATCAGCTTCTGCAGCAAGCGGTTTTAAATTGCCCCGGGCTATAGAATGCAGCAATAACTTAACACAATGTTTATGTACAGCAACCTGGGCAAATTGTTTTAAAAATAAATCGCGACCGGCTTGTTCAAGCGCGTTTATGTTAAAAGGTAAAATGGTAACGCTGTTTTCTGCTGCTATTGTGGCAAGTTTTTCTTTAAGCGGTTTTTCGGTAATGGCAGTTTCACGGTACAAAACGGCAATGCTCATGCCATGCGCAGCCAATTTTTGTAACGCTGCAAAACCAAAACCGCTCGACCCTCCTAAAATTACAGCCCAGGAGCCAGCAAACTGTTGAGTTTTATCCATGTAAACCACTTATTGCTACTATCATACTTTATTATCGGGAAGATACTGTTAAATATTTATGCTATTAAGTTCCTTAAAAAAATTCAAACCCCAAAGTAAGCGAAAGAAAACCGGTTTTTAATGGTTCAACTACTATTTATTAGACTATAAGTTAAACCATTATCAGTATAAAACATCTTAAATAGTATTGCTTTAATTTTACCCGCAGTAAAAACTTAAAACTAAATGTGGGTTAAAAGGTTGCGCATACTACTATAGTGGTAAAGCAACCAGGTGGTTTGTGCAGCACGTATTATTTATTACATTTGGTTAGGTTTATGAAGAATTATATAAAAAGTCGCATTGCTTTTGTTTGTTTGTTCCTGGCGATTTTGTTTGCGGGCAATACAAAAGTTTTGGCGCAAAAACTGGAAAGAGCCGCTTTTTATAAAGCGATGGCATCTGATGATATCGAGGAGATTAACCAGGAATTAGCCGTTTTTACTGATGCCGGTACCGAAGTTAAAGCCGGATATGAGGGCGCTTTATTAATGAAAAAAGCCAGCCTGGTGAGCAAGCCGAAAGATAAGCTACGCTTTTTTAAAGCAGGCCGCATTAAGCTGGAAACCGCTTTGCTTGCCGACCCGGATAATACGGATCTGCATTTCCTGCGTTTAGTGATCCAGGAGAAAGCCCCTAAAATTGTTCGTTATCGCACTGATATTGAAAAGGACAAAAACATGGTGTTGAAAAACTTTAGCAGCCTGTCGCCTGTTGTACAACGAGCGATAGTTGATTATAGTAAAACCTCGAAGGTATTGCATCCCGAAGACCTTAAACCAGCAGTGTAATGAATAAGAAAGTTTTAGTTATTTACTACACCCAATCCGGCCAGATGGGCGATATCATCAACTCATTTACCCAACCGATTATTGACGCGGGCTTTTCGGTTGAAAAGGTTGTGATAAAAATGGTGAATAGCTATCCGTTCCCGTGGACCGGCCCCAGCTTTTTTAATGTGATGCCTGATTGTGTTTTAAGTGTGCCTGCCCAGATTCAGCCATTCACCCTGAAAGAAACAAAATACGATCTGATCATTTTAGGCTATCAACCCTGGTTTTTATCGCCAAGTATTCCCTCAAATTCTTTGTTAAATCATCCCGACTTTATCAGGGTTTTAAAAGATACCCCAGTTGTTACCATCAGCGCTGCCCGTAACATGTGGTTAAATGCTTTTGAACGCGTACGTAAATCCCTCCGGGATGCGGGCGCCAAACTGGTAGGCAATATTGCACTGGTTGACAGGCACCTTAACCCTATAAGTTTTATTACCATTTTTTACTGGATGCTAACCGGTAAAAAAGAACGTTATTTAAATATATTCCCTAAGCCAGGTATTAATGAGCAGGAAATGCTGGAAACAGCCAAATTTGGCCGTACAATAGCAGCCCGCATTGATATGGCATATTGGGACAGCCTCCAAGATCAGCTAATGCAGCAGGGCGCGGTAAACATTAAATACCCGCTGATGTTTATAGAGGGTAAGGCCAAAATTATTTTTGCAGTTTGGGCAAAAATAATTGCCAGGCAGAAAAAAAAGGAGCCATGGGTTGCAGCATTTAAATATTATCTTTTTATTGCCTTGTTTATTGGGGCGCCAATATTATTAACACTTGATATGATTTTCATTAAACCTTTTTTTGGAAAAAGAATTCAGGATAAAATGAACCATTATTTACAACTAAATTAACATCTACATGTCTTTTAATCAGGTTTATATAAATACCACATCTGCTTTCCTGCCTAACGAGCCTGTCGCGAGTGATGACATGGAGCTGTATTTGGGTTATATTGACAACAAGCCTTCAAAATCAAAAAAAATTGTATTGCGTAACAATGGGATAAAAACCAGGTATTACGCCTTAGATAAAAATAAAAAAGCGACCCATACCAATGCGCAAATGACGGCTTTGGCTGTAAAGGAGCTATTTAAAAATACGGAAGCTAAAATAGATGAAACAGAATTGCTGTCGTGCGGCACCTCATCACCAGATCAGATGATGCCGAGCCACGGCGTAATGACTCATGGCTGGTTGCCTGAAGCCGGCGCTATTGAAGTAGTATCGCCATCTGGCGTTTGCTGCGCCGGGATGCATGCGTTAAAATATGCCTACCTGGCCATCAAATCGGGCGAGATTAAGCAGGCTGTAGCCGCAGGGTCTGAAAGGTTTTCGGGTTTACTGGTGTCTGATGTGTTTGAGGAAGAAGCACAAAAACTAAAAGAGTTGAGCGAAAATCCGTACATCGCATTCCAAAAAGATTTTTTAAGGTGGATGCTGTCTGATGGCGCTTCGGCATTTTTAATGACGGATAAACCTAATAAAACAGGCCTGAGTTTGCGGGTGGAATGGATTGAAGGTGTATCATACGCCAACCAAATGGACGCGTGTATGTATATGGGTGCCGAAAAACAGGCTGATGGAACACTGAAAGGCTTTATGGATTTTACCCCCGAAGAGATTAAGAACAAATCTATCTTTAGCGTTAAACAGGATATTGGTTTGCTGAGTGACAATATTGTTCCGCTTGGGGGGCAGAAAATTAAAGAGATCTTTGAAAAAAGGGGCTTGACAACCAAGGATATTGATTACTTTTTACCACATATCTCCAGTGACTTCTTCAGACCTAAAATTTATGAAATGGTTGAGATTTATGGAGGTGGCATCCCTTACGAAAAATGGTTTATGAACTTATATACCGTTGGTAATGTTGGCGCCGCATCGGTTTACCTGATGATAAACGAGCTGTTTCATAGTGGTAAATTAAAAGTTGGCGAAAAGATCTTGCTTTTGGTACCCGAAAGCTCAAGATTCTCGTATATGTATGCGATGCTTACCGTATGCTAAGCAGAAAGATGTATCTGTCATGAAAAAAGAAAACGTACCGCAGGACCTGAGTTCGCTTGGAAAAATAACCAGGGAGGTTTGCTATGCAACTGATAGCACGGGCAAATACGTTACCCAGCTTAGCAACGGATGGGATGTTAAAATAAAAGCGCTTGATGTAGCCTGGCAGGAGATAGAGGGACGTATTGCCAAAGCAAAGCAGCAGGTTTTAAATAATGAGGCAAGTCCGCTGCTGTTTTTTATGGAGTTAAGACTGATGGATCTTAGTATTTTGGCCGATTACACCGGGTTTTGGAAATGGCAGATAAAACGGCATCTAAAACCCGAAGTGTTTAATAAATTATCAGAAAAAAAATTGAAAAAATATGCCGGGGCCTTTAATGTAAAGGTTGATGAGCTAAAAAGTATGAATGTGCATGAAGATTGATTTTGAACATGGGCAGGCGGCACATTGCGAATCGGGAGTTACCAGTAATTTACTAAAAAAGATATCCAACGGGAAAATAACAGAACCGTTGGCTTTTGGTATTGGCGCAGGCTTGTTTTTTGTATACGTACCCCTGATAAAGGTGAATAACGGGCCGGCTATCGCTTTCCGCTCGATGCCCGGTTTTATATTTAACCGTACCTGTAAATCACTGGGGGTACCTGTTGTGCAGAAGAAATTTGGCTCGAAGGAAAAAGCAGAATCTTTTTTATTGGAGAGCCTTAACGCCGGCAACCCGGTTGGCTGCCAGGTGGGGGTTTACTATCTGTCGTACTTTCCAAAAGAATACCGGTTTCACTTTAACGCCCATAACCTGATTGTTTTTGGCAAGGAGGGTGATAACTACCTGATAAGCGACCCTATTATGGAGCATGCTACAACCTTAACAAGTTACGAGTTGGAGCGGGTGCGCTTTGCCAAAGGAGCTTTAGCACCCAGGGGACAGCTTTACTATCCCGGTAATCAAAAGGAAATTACTGATGAACAAATAAAAAGCGCCATAAAAAGCGGTATCAGGAAAAACGTGTTTAATATGTTATCCATTCCCGGCATGTTTGCTGGTGTAAGCGGCATAAAATATACAGGCAAAAAAATTAAAGGCTGGCGGGATAAATTAGGCTTACATACTGCCGGGCTTTATTTGGCTCAGCTGGTACGTATGCAGGAAGAGATTGGTACAGGCGGTGGCGGTTTCAGATATATATACGCCGCGTTTTTACAGCAGGCTAATGATTATCTGCCCAATGACACCTTGCTCCAGGCATCAGAAATGTTTACCCAGGCCGGTGATATGTGGCGTACGGCCGCTGTACAGGCCGCGGGAATATACAAAGGTCGGATTGGCAGCCAGGAGGATTTTAATGTGATGGGCAATTACCTGTTGGAAATAGCCGAAATTGAAAAGAAAGCATTTACAGTACTGAAAAATATAAAATGGCAGTCGTGACCTCTTTAGCTGTAAATATCGAAAACCTGGGCTTCCATTATCCGGGCAACTCGGGCGTGACTTATGACGGCCTTAATTTAAAGATAACTGAAGGCGAACGTTTTGGTTTATTTGGCCCCAACGGTGCCGGCAAAACCACGCTTATGAATTTAATGACCGGTTTGCTGGTAGCTGATACAGGAAAGATTGAATTATTGGGCCACAACATTGGCACAAAAAGCAAAAAGGTAAATAAGCTATTTGGTTTTGTACCGCAGGATTTTTCCTTTTACCAGGAACTGAGCCCGGTAGAGAACCTGGAATTTTTTGGTGCATGGTATGGCTTAAACCGAAAGGAAATTGCTCAGCGAACCAAAGAGTTACTGGATATTCTTGGCTTATCAGATGTGGGTGATAAACCCGTTCAGAATTTTAGCGGCGGGATGAAAAGAAGGATCAACCTGGCTATTGGAGTGATCCATAATCCAAGGATATTGTTTTTGGATGAGCCAACTGTTGGTGTTGATGTACAAACGCGCCATGCCATCATCAATTATTTAATGGCATTGAATAAAAAAGGTACAACTTTAATCTACACTTCGCACCAATTGAGTGAGGCCGAGGGTTTGTGCCAGCAGATTGCCCTGGTTGATAATGGCAAAATTGTACGGGAAGGTAATTTGGATAAGCTGCTGGAAGAATATGATCATCAGAATTTAGAAGATCTGTTTTTAAATTTAACCGGAAAGGATTTCAGGAACTGATGTTTAAACTCTGGGCCTCCATAGTAAAAGATGTAAGGATACTGCTGCGCGATAAAGTGGGCATATCGCTTATGTTTATTATGCCCGTGATATTGGTTATTGTAGTAACCACTATCCAGAACAGCACTTTTCAGCTCATGAATAAAAACAAGCTAACGGTTGTGGTTTGTAATAAAGATGCAGGAAAGTTGAGCCCCCAACTTATAACAACTATCAATAAGATAGGGATGTTTAAAGTGATGCAGGTTGATAAAAGTCAAAACCGGCTGCAAATTGCCGATGCCATGAGCGCCAACGATGCTATGCTGGCCATTACTATCCCGGCTGATTTTTCGGCCAAAATAGAGGCCAAAGCCAAAAGCTCATCAAACAAAGCATTGAAAAGTTTTGGCTTGCAGGCCGAATCGGCAAAGGAAGTAAAATTAGCCGGCGCCACACCGCTTATATTATATTACAATCCATCAATACCCGAGTCGATGAGGTTTTCGGTAAATGGGGCTTTAGCAAGCGCGCTGCAGATTGTAGAAAGTCGCGAGACTTTGCGTACGCTTTACTTTGCCATCAACGAAAAGGAGATGCCGCAGCAGCTGGAAAACGAAATGCTGAATGGCAAAGCCGAAATCAGCCAGGTGCCGGTATCAAAAAGTGGCATTGCAAAAGCGCCGGATGCTACCCAACATAATGTACCGGCATGGACGATATTTGCCATGTTTTTTATCATTATGTCGTTAAGCGGCAGTGTGGTAAGAGAAAAGATTAGCGGTAGCTTTATCAGGCTAAAAACATTGCCAACTAATTACGCGGTGGGTTTGCTATCAAAGCAAATAACTTATTTGGGTGTTACCATGTTCCAGGCAATAGTTATATTTTCGCTTGGGTTGTGGTTTTTTCCGTACATTAATTTGCCCGCTTTAAATTTACCCGCCGATGTATTCGGGCTGTTTATCGTGACTTTGGCTTGCGGTTATTGCGCGGTAAGCTATGCCATTTGCATAGGCGTTTTTGCAAATACCCAGGAACAGGCCAATGGTTTCGGGGCGGTATCCATAGTAATATTAGCTGCTATCGGCGGTTTAATGGTGCCGTCTTTTGTAATGCCGGGCGCGTTGAAAACAATTAGCCAATTGTCGCCATTACATTGGTGTATACAAGCGTATTATAGCTTATTTTTAGAGAATGCAGGCTTAAAGGATGTGATGGTTAGTATAATACCACTGGTTGGGATTACTTTGGTGTTCCAGGGGTTAACCTACCTTGGTTTAAAAAGAAAAAATTTAATATAGATAATGATGGAAATAGCAGAATTAAAGGAGAAGTTAAAAGTTCAGATAATTCAATTCCTTAACTTAACCGACCTTACTCCGGCAGACATTAAAGATGATGAGCCATTATTTGGTGATGGCCTGGGCCTTGATTCCATCGATTCATTGGAACTGATAGTGCTTTTGAAACGTGAGTACGGCATCAACATACAGGATCCTAAAGAGGGGCGCAAAGTATTGATTGATGTAAATACCATGGCCTCTTATATTGAGCAACACAGGGAAAAATAAACGTTTACAGCATTGGACAGGATCTTGGTAACCGGCATGGGAGTGATTAGTGCTATTGGCCATTCGGTAGATGAAAATCATGCCGCATTGGTTAATGGCAAAACCGGCGTTATAAAAGGCGGAGGCAATTTCCCTTCGCATTATTCGGGTATTTTGCCATTTGGTGAGGTTTTGATGGGTACAGGAGCGTTGAAAACAACACTTGGTGTTACAGAGCATGGTGTTACCCGCACTACCTTATTAGCCTTGCATGCTTTTAAAGAAGCGATAGCCGACGCGGGCCTGACAGGAGCACAATTGTCGTCTGAAGATACGGCATTAGTTGGGGCAACCACTGTTGGCGGCATGTGCCTTACCGATGAGCTTTACGCCAACACCCACGGAGATTCTGACAATATTGAATACGTAAGATCATATGATTATGCATCGGTAAACCTGTTTATACAAAACAGGTATAACATATCTGGTGTGGTAAATACCATGAATACGGCTTGCTCGTCGTCTGCAAATGCCATCATGTATGGCTGCAGGCTAATCAAAAACGGGCTGGCCAACCGGGTAATTGTTGGCGGGGCAGATGCCCTGGCAAAGTTTACTGTGAACGGTTTTAATGCGTTGCGTATCCTTTCGGACGAAGCTTGCACTCCATTTGATCAAAACCGTAAGGGGCTCAATTTAGGCGAAGGAGCCGCATTTTTGGTGTTGGAAAAAGAAGCGGATGCGGCCGGTAAAAAAGCATATGCAACAGTAAGCGGCTTTGGGAACGCCAATGATGCTTATCATCCATCATCCCTATCGCCAGAGGGCGACGGTCCTTACCTGGCCATGAAGAACGCATTAAGCAGCGCCAATTTAAATCCTGCTGACATCGATTTCATAAACGCCCATGGCACTGGCACCGAGAACAACGATGAGGTAGAAAGCCGCGCCATGTTAAAGGTATTTAGTACCATGCCCGGTTTTGCATCTACCAAAGGCTTTACGGGGCATACCCTTGGGGCTGCCAGCGCTATTGAGGCGGTTTACAGCATTTTAAATATACACAGGCAGGAATTGTATCCTAATTTGAATTTCAGGCAACCAATAGCAGATATTGGCCTGCAGCCGGTCGAGGCTTATAGATCCGCAGAAATAAAGCACGTCATGTCGAACTCATTTGGTTTTGGCGGGAATTGTACATCATTAATTTTTTCAAAAATATAGTGATGAGGTTTTACATCAATAAAGCCACCTGTATCTCGCCCCAACAAAGCTTCGGAGAGATTGACATTGAACAGCTGCGCGCTTCGGTTGATAATAAGCTGAAAGCCATCGAACCGAAATATCCGCATTTTACGCCAAATGCTCTTCGCCGGATGAGCAAAAGCACGCGTATGGGGGCGGGAGCGGCATTACCTTTACTTGCAGATGGCGTGCAACCCGATGGTATAATCATTGGTACCCAGGTGAGCGGGATGGAAGAGAACGGTAAATTCCTAAATCAGATTATCGAATATAATGAGGATATGCTTACTCCAGGCAATTTTGTACAGGGTACGCCCAATACTATTTCATCGCAGATTGCACTGGTCAGTAATAATAAAAATTATAACATTACCCATGTTCACCGGGGGCTCGCATTTGAAAACGCGGTTATAGATACGGCAATGCTGCTTAATGAGCATCCTCAAAACACCTATTTGTTAGGTGGAGTTGATGAGATATGCGGCAATAATTATACATTGGATACCCTTGCAGGCTGGTTTAAAAAAGAAGACTGTACCAATAGCGATCTCTATAAGTCAAATACAAACGGAAGTTTATCTGGCGAAGGCGCCGCAATGTTTTGCGTGAGTAACAATAAAGTAAACGCGTTAGCTCAATTAAAGGGAATCACCACCATTCACAGTACCGATGTTCATATTGTAAAACAACATATTAAACATTTTTTGTTAAAAAACCTGCAGCAAGGCGAAAAAATAGATCTGCTTTTAAGCGGTGAAAACGGTGATAAACGCGCGCAGGAGTATTACACATCATGTGAACAATTGATGAATAGCGAAACTCCAATTGCTCGCTTTAAGCACCTGTGCGGCGAATATCCTACGGCATCTTCATTTGCGCTTTGGCTGGCCTGTAATTTTGTAAGCGGGCAATTGACGGTTCCGGAACACATGATTAAAAGGCCGGGGTCCGCATTAGCGTATAAGAATATATTGATTTATAATACGCACAAAACCGCTCAGCATAGCTGCGTGTTGGTAGCCGTACCTGAATAAGTCCTGCTTAATTAATTCTCCATTCTCTTTTGCCAAATTATCGAATCCTGTAACTTTATGTCTTCTTCAAATGATGCCATGAAAAGAACATTCGTGCCTTTAAAAATATTAACCTTTACCTTGGTTATATTTGCCGGTAACTACGGGGCCTTTAGCCAAACCAACCCCAAAACATTATTGGATTCGATGACCAGCACCATTGAAAAACAGGAGTATACAGGCATTCACAGTATATTGGTATCGAAGGGAGGCAACCTGGTTTACGAACATTATTTTAACGGCTTTAGTGCAGACTCCCTGCATGATTCCCGGTCGGCATTTAAATCCATAACCAGTTTGTTATTGGGCATCGCCATTGATAAAGGGCTAATCAAAGATGTGAATCAAAAAGTTTACAGTTTCTTCCCAGAATATAAGTGGGCAAATAATGATGATCCACGAAAAAAGCGTATTACCATTAAGAACCTGCTGGAAATGCGTTCAGGATTTGATTGTGATGAATGGACCGACGACGGCAAAGATTGCGAAGGTGAAATGGTGAAAACCAAGGACTGGGTTAAATTCGCTTTAGATCGTCCGCTGAAAAATGATCCTGGTTCAGTTTGGAATTATACATCCTGCAACCCAATGATCATTAGCGGTATAATAAGTAATGTAGCGCATGTGTCGGTTATGGACTTTGCCAAACGATACCTGTTTGGGCCATTAGGTATTACCCATTATCATTGGACCATTGATCCTGTTGGGCATGGTGCAACAGCCGGCTCCTTTTTTGTGTTGCCGCAAGACATGATGAAGATAGGTTTGATGGTGAAAAATAACGGCCTGTGGCATGGCAAAAGAATCGTTTCGGAAAAATGGCTAAGGGAATCAACTACTGCCACTATAGCTATACCCGACTTTTCATTCACAAAACTGAGCAGGAGTAAAATAGCTATTCCACAGCCTGCCTATTACGGCTACTATTGGTATAACGAACAGGTAAAAACTAAAGCATATACGGAAGAAGCGCTTTTTGCATCCGGTAATGGCGGGCAGTATATCATAATCATAAGAGACATGGACCTGGTGGTAACATTTACCCAGGGAAATTATAATAATTGGAAGGCAAAACGAGCTTTTGACATTTTAACTAAATATATTATTCCATCCTTTAAATAGTCAATGGTCATTAACAAAAAGCTTGCAATATTTCTTATAAATACAGCATGAAGATCCGTCCCTTGCTTTAGTGATTTTTTCTATAAGAACTATTGGAAATGAGTGTTTTTGTGCTTATATTAGTAAAACCAATTGCAAAAAAACCTTAAATTCAGGAGAACTCGTCATGAAGAAGAAAACTACTATGGTTAATCAGCCTGATAAGACTGAAACTATTAAAGCAGAATTGCTGAACGGCCAAGCTCTTACTCCAAAAATGTATCGGGATCATGCACATTATGATCACTCACATGGTAGGGTTAATAGATTTCCATTCGGAAGCAATCACGGACCATCATCTTTTTAAGAAACTAATTTAGAATCAAGCGCCGGCTCAGGTTGAATGCGCTTTAGTCACTTTTCGCTGCTGGTTCACCAGACCCGTTGTGTAATTTCGCGTGCGGCAGCTTTTTTCTGAATCGTTGTTTTAAATTCTCGGAAACAGGTAAATAATCTGCGGTGAAATTTCCTGCCTCCGATGCTCTTTGCAACCGGAACAGCAAAACGACTATTAATGGTTGTTTTCCGGCTCGTGGTTAGCTCGATTAAAAACAATTACTGATCGGTTGCCTTTCAGCTATTGTCGATTTGTCCCTCAGTCTTTGAGAAAGCCTGGCGGGGGTTCGCTATATTTGTTTATAGGAAAGGGTGCGGCTTATTGCTGTATATCCTCAATCAAATTACTTACCAGTCTTCTAATCTGTGAATCATATGAACAACGCCGTGTACAATCAAATCTTTAAGACTATTAAGGATGTAAAATTTATCCAGATGAGGTTACTTGCTGTAAATTTTTTATTGATCCTGTTAGTTTACCCTACAACTGAATGTGCCGCCCAGTCTACACCACCACGCTCATTGCTTGCCCTTTCAAAAGCAGATCATGTCCTGGCAATCATAGATCCGGTTACACTGAAAGTTGTTGCGCGCGTGCCGGTCGGTTCTGATCCACATGAGGTTATTGCGTCGGCTGATGGAAAGACGGCCTATGTTTCTATCTACGGCGGAGGCAGCTTACATGAACTTAATGTTATTGACCTTGTGGCACAAAAACCGTTACCTACCATTGATACAAGGCCCCTGATGGGTCCGCATGGCCTAACGTTTGCCAGCGGCAAAGTGTGGTTTAGTGCAGAGGGCTCCAAATCCGTTGGGCGCTACGACCCGGCAACCGGTAAACTCGACTGGAGCATGGGAACAGGGCAGGACAGAACGCATATGATTTACGTA
The DNA here is from genome assembly GCF_056400585.1 of Mucilaginibacter sp. P5_A6. Classification (NCBI taxonomy): domain Bacteria; kingdom Pseudomonadati; phylum Bacteroidota; class Sphingobacteriia; order Sphingobacteriales; family Sphingobacteriaceae; genus Mucilaginibacter; species Mucilaginibacter sp. P5_A6. The sequence goes on from NZ_JBFUKZ010000002.1 coordinate 270,949, forward strand.
ACCGAAGACAGTAAAAAGGTTTACACCACAAATGTCTCGGCAGGAACTGTAAGCATTTTGGTGGATAGCCTGCTCAAGCCAGCAACCTCTCCCACTGGGTTTACGCCTCCGGCACGCCGGGACTGGGTACAGACCGTTATCCAGGTGGCCAGGGGTTCTGAGGGGTTTGACGTATCACCAGATGGCCGGGAATTATGGACCGCCGCCGCCGACGACGGAACCATTTCAATCATCGATATCGCCACCAAAAAGCTAAGCGGTAAAATTGATGCGAAGGTTTTGGGGGCCAACCGGCTCAAGTTTACGCCGGATGGCAAGCGGGTGCTGATTTCGAGTCTGCGAACCGGCGATCTGTTTATTTATGATGCGGCATCGCACCAGGAATTGAAGCGCCTGAATACCGGCCGTGGGGCGGCGGGTATCCTTGTAGACGACGATGGATCACGCGCGTTTATCGGCTGCACGGCTGATAACTATGTAGCGGTTATAAGCCTCAAGACGTTAGCGGTAACCGGGCACATTGATATACGTGGAGCAGACGGCCTGGCCTGGGCGACCCGGCGTTAGTAATATTATGAACTAAGGATTTTAATAAATTTATCTCCGGTCTCCCCTTAACAACAAACGCAGATATTTTACTGTGCACTCATTTGTTTTAGAGTTCAAGCGCGCAGGCTTTTTTGCAAACGACTTAAGCACCGAGGCCACTCTCGATGTAGATTTGGCCGATCTTAAGATCACCGGCATTTATTTGGATTTGAAAGCATCATTAATCGACGGAGTATCCCCGGAAGCTTTTCAGAAAATTGCAGACGGCGCTAAGGCCAATTGTATTGTATCCAAAGTCCTGAGGGTGCCCATTACTTTAAAGTTTCTTACCAATAATGACGGAGATTTAATGCCCGTTGCTTTTTTGGAGTGGCGGTATCACGCAGGCACAGAGATGGATAGAGAATGTTTGGGAAAGATGGTATGCTCATAAGAAATAACTTACCAGGCGGTTGCAATTAGCAACTGCCTGGTAAAGAATAGCCGGGGTTTCCGGGCTCGCTTTCTAACTAAAAACTCACTTGTACTAACCTCAAAAGATAGAGGATTATGAAGCTGTAAGGAATATACAAGAAACACATTAATTCTTAAATAGAACTCACGTTATTTTAGTCCGGATAACACATCCGGACTAACGCCGGATATAAAAATGCGTTCCGTATCTCACCCCGGAACGCACCACATAGTGTTTCAACTAAACCTCAGATCGCACGTTTATGGATCTAAGTTCTTTGTAAGAAACTGCCTGAATTATTCATTTCGCAGACTCTTTACCGGGTTTGCCATTGCTGCTTTTATTGCCTGGAAACTTATTGTTGCAAGTGCAATAATTATGGCCGCAAGTCCGCCTGTGGCAATTAACCACCAACTAATGTTGATGCGATAAACATAAGCTTGCAACCATTGGCGCATGTAATACCATGCAATGGGTGCAGCAATTGCAAAGGCAATTGCAATGAGTATGATAAATTCTTTTGAAAACAAATAAACGATATTGCCTGCAGTAGCACCAAGTACTTTACGGATACCAACTTCTTTTATTCGCTGCACTGCCATGAATGAGGCTAAACCATACAACCCCAGACAGCTAAGGAATATGGCGATTGCCGCAAAAATTTTATACAGCTGCGATAACTGGTTTTCCTGTTTGTAAAAACTCCCAATTTTTTCATCGAGGAATTTGTATTCATAAACAAAATCGGGAAATGTTTTATCAAATACTTTTTTTACCGATTGCATGGTAGAAGAAATATTTTTAGTTGCCAGCTTTATCCCGACCTGGTTGTACATGGCAATGTCGGTGGTGATCAGCAATGGTGCAAGGTCATTGCGGAAAGACCGGTCATGGAAATCTTTTAATACGCCAACAACAGTTCCTTTGATCTGATCATGCCAGGTGGACATAGGCTTGTTCAATATGTCCTCTGGTTTTTTCAGTCCCAAAGTTTTCACCAAAGACTCGTTTACCAGAAATTCTCCCGTGGTATCAGACGGGTTCACATTTCTGCCGGCTATAAGCGGCAATTTGTAAACAGACACGTATTCGTTGTCGGCGAACTTGGTAATAACCTGGAAGTCTGTTTGTTTTACTGCATGATTATATTTGATAATGCTCCACAGATCTGTGCCATTTTCAACCGGGGTGTTGGAACTATAAGTAACCGCCTGCACGCCGTTTATAGACAATAATTCTTTCTTTAAATAACCAAGTTTGCTGAGGCGAAGACTATCCACACGGAAAGGAACATTGATGATGGCGTCTTTATCAAAGCCCAACGGCTGGTTCATAAAATAATCCATTTGCTTTACAATGATGAGCGTTCCGATAATGAGCGCCTGCGCAATGATGAATTGAAACACTACCAAACCTCTTCGTAATGAAATTCCGTTTGCATTTGATGTGAGCTTACTCTTTAGCGCATTAACTGGATTGAAACGCGATAAAACAATAGAGGGATAAAAGCCTGCGAGTGCGGTAACTACGATGGTTACAGTCAAAAGAAATAAGATAATTGCGGGATTGCTGAAAATGTTGAATGAAAGCGAAAGTTCCAAAAGTCTCCCCACAGAAGGTAATGCAAGCATGGTAATAAAACCCGCGAGCATTATAGCGCTTATAACTATTAAAAATGTTTCAACGATGAACTGGGTTTGCAATTGAGATTTATTGCTTCCCAACACTTTTCTAACACCAACCTCCTTCGCTCGGTTAACGGCTTGCGCAGTGGCGAGGTTGACAAAGTTTACGCAGGCAATTAACAGGATGAATGCTGCAATGAGCCACAATACATTGAGCAGTTGATGGCTGATTGTTTTGTTGCTGTAATCACCCACTTGCGTATCATAATGTACCGCACCTAACGGCTGGATAAAATGCAGGTCGGTATTGCCCGGCGATTCTACCTTGTGGGAGTAAGCTCTTAATTGCAGGTTGAAATTGTCGGCAGAAGTGTTTGGCGGTAGCAAAATATAGCAGCCAAAACCGGCTACATTCCCGTCCCAATCGGTGGATTTTGCCAAATAGTCCCCGGTAAAACCCGTTCCATAGGCCACAACAACCTTTAGCTGAAAATCTGAATTTGCCGGTATGGTGGCTAAAATGCCTGAAACTTTTAATACGTCGACGCCGTGTTCGAACATATAGCCGCCCATTTGCAGTTTAATGGTTCTGCCTATTGCTGTTTTCCAGTCGCCGAAATATTTTTCAGCGGTTTCTTTGGTAAGCAATATGTTGTTAGGATCTTTTAATGATTCATAAGAACCCGCCAACAGCGGGAAATCGAATATTTTAAAGAATGAAGGGTCCATGTAAAATACACCCCGCTGCTCCTTGAAATTTTTTTCCGTATTTCCATTGTTATCAACGATCAGCAACTGATCATCGTGGCTGGCAAAGATCGGAGCTATCTGTTCTATTTGGGGAAAAGACGTTTTCAGGCCTAAAGGCATTGGAAAAGGGACGGCTGTTTTGTAAGAAATATTTCCTCCTTCTGCGTAATGAAATTCGGTCAGCACACGATAGGTGCGATCCTTCTTTGCGTGAAAAGTATCGAAGCTTGTTTGAAATTGTATAATGATAAAGATCACCATACAAACGGCAATACCAACAGCCAGGCCGGTAATATTAATAGCTGCATAACTTTTATTGCGTACCAGGTTGCGCCATGCTATTTTAAAATAATTTTTAAACATATAATTGCGATTTAATTTGTCATGAGACCACCCGGGAGTGGCTTCCTGGAACGAAATTACCTTCGCAAACCGGGGATAGCGCCCCAAATTATAAGATGGACTCTCTTTTTTTAGTTCATTCTTATATTCCACCGGGCTTTTCCCGGTCATTTGTTTGAAAGTGCGGTTAAAAGTAGTTTTAGAATTGAATCCCGATTCAAATGCAATGCCCAGCAGGGTGATATGGTCATATGCAGGGTCCTGCATTTTCTGAACCACATCTGCAACGCGATATTCATTGATGAAATCATTGAAGCTTTTTTTGAGCGCTGTATTCATGATCCTCGATAATTCATGAGTACTCAGCTCAAGCTTTTCAGCCAGCGAACTTAAGCTTATTTCCGGGTCCTGGTAATACACGTCGGCTTGCACCGCTTTCTTTAGCCAAATACCCCTTTGCTTCATTTCTGCAGGAAGCGGGGGCTTTAAAAACGGAGTGGGGGCGACTGACACGCCAGTCTCCTGTCTTAAAAAGGCCACGGCCCCAATCCGGATGGTCATTACAGCTAAAATGAGATATAAGGGGTAGTAAGCATGTATACTTAATTGGTAACGGTAATAAAAATAGTCTGCGGCTGTAAAAGGTATCCACAATAGCCATAACAGGCCGAACCCCGTCAGTAAGCGATGCAGCCATTGCAATTCGTACCGGTATCGGTCACCCCTATTAAATTTTAGTCGCCGGTAAAAGCGCCCTATCAGTCTGTGAGATAGGTAAAGGTAAATCATGACCGAAACAAAGGCCAGCAATTGCAATGCCGGGTTCAGTTGCTGAAAGATTGGCGTTTCATAAGTAGTTGTGCCGGTTTTTATACTATCCCTAACTTCCAATGCCTGGGCACCTAACTCCAGCAGCAATGGAGTAAAATGCAGCAGATCCTTAGACCGGAATTTATATTCCGGTCGGGTTATTTTAAGTACATAAAAGAAAATGAAGGGGCCAAGTGCGAGCGAAAATTGCAACGGCAGCCGGCTCCAATTAGTAATGTAAGTTGACAGCCCGATGTCGATGCCCAGTATCCTGGCTATCCATAAAACAATCGTAACCATTGCCAGGGCCAAAAACCGGTTTGCGGCCCGGTTTATCCTTCTGGTGAACCATAAAAGCAGGATAAAAGTGAGCCCGATAAAGATCGTTCCACAGAAAGCCAGGTCATAAGTATTAATATGGAAAGTATATGTATCCATTTGAAATATTTAAACTCAATCGCTGTTCCAAACTTATAACTTATTGATATATAAAAAATTATATATCAATAAAATATGTACGCTGTAACAAAACCGGACATTGAGCCGTTCGGTTTTGGATTGTGTAGCAGTCACCTGCTATAACTGCCGCCGCCTACGTCAAAAGCCCTTTTGCTTGAAACTAAGCCTTACGGGAGGCTGTTTAAAAAAGCGTTACAAATCAATAACCTGATTAGTACAAATCACAATTTGTAGATTAAAAAATTGAGGCATAAATTGGCATTTTGGCGCAAACAAAAAATCATGCAAATGTTTGATTTTGCAGGTTTTAACATCTTTTGATATTGTTTTCCGTAGCCCCCAAGGGGAGTTCTTAGAACACTTAATGGAGTTTTTGGAGGCTGTTGAACCAATTTTGAAAAATGAAAATAAGTTTTCAACGACCAATGTTTCTGCAAATTAATTAGTTTATATGATTCGAGATAGGATGGGGCTGGAAAATATGGAGCTATTGATTGCCAGGTTTTGGAATCAAAATCAAACCATTCCGAAACACTTCGACCAAGCTCATTTCCTAATTTGCAATGTGCATTTTTTAACTTGTTTTACGCAACTAAATGAATGTGCGGCACGGTGTAGAATGGTTAAGCCTCTGTTAACAATCGGGCTGGCGAGAAACCGGTAATAATAAACTAACCTAATAATCTACCCAAAGTGTTGTATTCTTGAAATAATTTACACATTTGTGTGTTATTGCATAAATTTAAACTCCAATTAGATAACCGATACTTTGCAGGGGAAGCCATTATATGATCCACAGGATATACGCGCCAGGGTAGCACTTGGGGATCAGCAGGCTTTTGCATTTTTTTTTAACTACCATTGGCCACAGGTTTATGGCACTGGTTTGAGGCTGACTAAATCACCTGAAAAAGCCCAGGATCTTGCCCAGGATATTTTCATTAAGCTTTGGGAAAATAAACACAAGCTAACCGAAGTAAAGGAAGAAGATGCCTACGTTTATATTTTATCGCGCAATGTTATTCTTGATTTTCTGCGTAAAAAGGTTTTCGATACCGAAAATATTGAAACCCTGATTGATTATTTTGAAGATAGCACCATTAGTCCGCAGGAGAAGCTGGAATATAACGAATTGGAAAATACGCTTAAATCCGCTATCGATCAATTGCCGGGAAAAGTGAAAGATGTGTTTGTGCTGAGCCGGGTTGATGGCCTTACCCATGAACAGATTGCCAAACAACTGGATATATCCATAGTATCCTCCAAAACCTATGTGGTAAGGGCCTTGCAGGATATCCGTAAATTTATGGCCCTACACACAGACAATACTGCCATCATTTTTGCCGCCGGAGCTATTTTGTACGGTATGTCAAAATAAATAAACAATTTCTTGTCTTACCCTACTGCTCTTTTCCGTCTTTAGTACCAGAATGCCCTGATTCATGCATGTTCGTAAGGGGTACTTCACATGCCAATAAGATGAACGAAGAAAGATTTAAAGCCTTATTTGAACAATATCTCAATGATAGCCTTCCACCCGGAGACCTTTTGGAACTACAGGGGGCTATCCAGGATGACCGCTATCAGGCATTATTTGATGATTTGCTTAAAAACGCATTTGAGGAGCCGGCTTTTGCAGAGGCAGATGGTGAGGCCAGGCAATCCGTTTTTAACGCCATCAGCACCAGGATAAACCAGCAGGAAGATACTGAATTAAGAAATACGGATAAAAGGCGTTTAATTCCTTACCGCTGGTTAACCGGTGCTGCGGCCTTGTTATTTATAGCTTTAGGTGCAGGATGGTTTTTTCTGCGGAATGATAATAAGCTGAACAACGATAAAGGGCAAAAAGAAAGCATTTATGCCCAGGATATCAAACCAGGCGTCAACAAAGCCACGTTAACCCTGGCAAATGGAAAAAAACTAATTCTTACTGATGCTCTCCATGGTCAGCTGGCCAATGAAGCCGGGGTTAAAGTAAGTAAAACAAAGCGAGGTGAGATTGTTTACACGATTGCCTCAGATGAGCATAGTGGTCAGCAGGTACTTCAATATAATACCCTGACTACAAAAAGAAGCGAACAGTTCCAGGTAATACTTCCTGATGGCTCCCATGTTTGGCTGGATGYCGCCTCTTCCTTGAAATATCCAGTGGCCTTTAAAGGAAATGAGCGCAAAGTAGAATTGACCGGACAGGGTTATTTTGAAGTAAGTCATAACGTGGCTATGCCCTTTATTGTAAAAACAGCCAAAACCGAAGTACAGGTATTGGGTACACATTTTAATGTTTCTGCATATGATGATGATCAGGATACCAAAACAACCCTGCTTGAAGGCGCTGTAATAATAAAAAGCAAGCAAGCGGCTGCTATGCTGAAACCTGGCGAACAAGCTGTTTTAAATGATCAGGGACAGCTAACAGTAAATAAAGATATAGATGCAGAAATGGAAATTGCCTGGAAGAACGGATTGTTTAATTTCAAAAAAGCCGGTATTGGGCAAATTATGGTCAAGGCATCACGCTGGTATGATATTAAGGTTGAATATGAAGGGAAAATTCCCAAGACAAAACTTACAGGACGAATGTCACGTAACCTAGATATTTCTGAGTTATTGGGAATATTACAATATGAGGGAATCAAATTACGGATAGAAGGAAAAACCATTATTGTTACTAATTAGGCAAAGGCTGGCTCATGAGAAGGTCAACCTGTTCAATGCCTGATGTAGCAGGCATATAATAAATAACCAATTATTCACTTTAAAACTAATTATGGAGAAAGAAATACGAAAGACCACCTAAAAAATGGGTACCCTTTAATGATGATGTACAGGATACCGGGTATAATTTACCTGTTATTGTGCAATCAATCTGTTAAATTAAAAAACCGGGGAGTGCTCTAACACTTTCCCGGCCAATATCTGGGTGCCAAACCATCAGAACTAACGAATTTAAATCTAACGTTTAACCCAAACTAACCAAAATTATGAAAATTAATTTAAAGTGCGCGGAAGCGACATGGCGCACTATGTCCAAAATTTTTCTGATTATGAAACTAACAATTGTCCTATTGATTGTAGGACTTGCGCAGGCAGGTGCAAAAAGCTATGCTCAGTTGATAACCCTTCATGAGAAGAATGTATCCATAGAAAAAGTTTTATTACAGATAGAAAAACAGAGCGGATATCATTTTATATACGATGACAATCTTGATATTCTTAAATCCAGAACTTTAAATATTAGTGTCGAAAAGCAAACTATCGGCAATGTTCTTGACCAGTGTTTCAATGGGATTCCGGTTAGTTACAAAATATTCCAAAAGACTATTGCTTTAAAAGAAGCAGAGCAATTACAAAGTGAAAAGCCGGTTATTGCTGTTCAAAAGATAAGTGGAACAGTTACAGATGACAAAGGTGCGCCATTGCCCGGTGCATCAGTTATGTTAAAAGATGCGAAAAAAGGTACAGTCACTAATGCTGTGGGCGAATTTTCGATTGATGCTAAGCCTGGCGATGTACTTGTCATTTCTTTCATAGGATTTCAAACCAGGGAGATTGTAATCGGTTCACAATCGAAAATTGAAATCAGGATGACTGCGCTCACCAATGCGTTAAATGAAATGGTTGTTGTAGGCTACAGCACTACAAGCAAACACAAACTCACCAGCGCCGTAGTTACAGTATCTGGCGACGAACTGAACAAAAGGGTGGCCACCTCTCCTTCAACTTTACTACAGGGAAAGCTTCCTGGTTTACAGGTTCTTCAGGGTTCGGGTGAGCCGGGAGCCGAAAATGTCCAGCTTACAATCAGGGGCACCGGTACCTTCAGTGGTGCAGGGTCAAATCCTTTGGTTATTGTGGACGGGCTTCCCGGGAGCCTGGATGTGCTCAACGCGAATGATATAGAGTCGATCTCGGTATTGAAGGACGCATCATCTGCCGCGATTTATGGATCACGCGGTGCGAACGGTGTAATTGTGGTAAAAACCAAAAGAGGCAAAGCCGGCAGTCTTTCTGTTCAGTACACCTACAATTTCGGGATTTCCAATGCCACGAAGCTTCCGGATCTGGTAACTAATTCCGCCACCTATATGCAATTATCCAATGAAGCACGCACCAATTCTTCGTTGGCGCCATTGTATACGCAAGCTCAGATCGATTTGTATCAAAATGCAACTGACAGAGTGAAATATCCTAACCACAACTGGCTAAACGATATCTTTCGCACCGCATATACGCAAAATCACTACCTGAACATGAGCGGAGGTAAAGATAGCACGACTTACAGTGTTGGTATCGGTATCACCAATCAGCCAGGTGTTATGAGAGGATTCGACTATAAAAAATATACGCTTTCCCTGGGGTTAAATTCGAAACTTAACAAGAGAATAACCTTTGGAAGTGATATACAGATGCGCTATGGCAAAAAGCTCACCCCTGAAAATGGTGCAAGTGACCAGTTTCTTTCTGCTCTGGCGCAATCTCCTTTGTATCCGGCGCAGGCGAATGGAAAATGGATAAAGAAAGCCTATTCAAATGAGCTGGGCAATAAAAACCCGGTGGCTATTGTGGATGAAAACATCCGAACCCGGGGGGATGACAAATATATACAGGGTAACCTATCGCTGGATATTGATCTTTTCAAGGGACTGAGATGGGAGAATAAGGCAGGATTTAATTACGGTATTTATAAATTCAATGATTTCAGACCGATTATACCTACTTATTATTATAGTGACATGAGCCCCGCAGGGAATCTCGATGACGGATCCCCTGGCTTGAATGTAGGCAATTCGGACAATTTATATACCGTTTATTACAGCCAGCTGACCTATAAAAAAAGTATCGGAGCCCATAATTTTTCTGCATTTGCAGGCTTTCAGCAGGAAAAAAACACGGCCAGCAACATCAATGCATCAAGAACTCAATATGTAACAAATTTCCTGAGAGAACTTGATGCGGGGCCCTCAGACGGACAGACGAACGGAGGCACATCTTCGGCATGGGCGATCAGTTCTTTATATGGTAGCGCCAATTATGATTACGAGGATAAATATTTGCTCGGCGCCAGCATCAGGTATGATGGAACATCCAGGTTGCCATCTGATACCCGTTATGGAACGTTTTACTCATTTTCAGGTGGATGGAGAATTTCAAAGGAAAATTTCCTGACAGATATTTCCTGGTTAAATGACCTTAAGGTCCGCGGTTCCTGGGGGCAATTGGGTAATCAGAATATCGGAACATATCCCTATCAATCCACATTGTCGGGCGCTAATTATGCTTTTGGCGGCACAGTTACTTCTGGTTTTGTTTCAAATACGCTGGTTGACCCAAACCTAACCTGGGAAACTACCCGGGTAGCTGATGTAGGTCTTGATATGACTGCATTTAATAATAAGCTGGTTGTCTCTGCAGATTATTTTAATAAATATACCTTCGATATTTTAAGGGGTTCACAGGTGCCTTACTACATCGGTTTGAACGCTCCTACAATAAACGATGGCGCCCTCAGGAATAAAGGCTTCGAATTTGCCGTTCAGTACAATGACAGGATTGGTAAAGATTTTACCTATACCGTAGGATTAAACCTGCAAACCTACAAAAACAAGCTTGAGAGATATGGATCAAAAGATATCAGCGACCATACCATCAGGGAAGAAGGGCATGAACTCGATGCCTATTACATGTATGTTTGGGATGGTATATTCCAAAGTCAGGCAGAGATTGACAATTCTCCAAAACAAGCTGTTACACCAACTCCAGGGGACTTAAAAATAAGGGACGTAAACGGTGACGGGAAAATAGATGCCAATGACCGGACCTATGTAGGGGGCAAATTTCCATCCTATCAATATTCGGCCAATTTGGGTGCCGGCTACAAGGGATTCGACTTTAGTGCGCAGATATATGGTTCCCAGGGGCAGAAGGCATATGTTAACGGGTGGGGAATCGAGCCTTTCAGGCAGGGCTCTGTACCAACAACAGCCTGGCTGAACCGCTGGACACCAACCAATCATACAAACACGATGCCTAAGATATACGTAGCAGACGGCTATGCACCTGTGCAGAATTATCCTTCTACTTATTTCTTAAAGGACGCTTCCTTCATCCGGTTGAAAAGTTTACAGCTCGGATATACTTTGCCAACAGCAATATTGAATAAGATCTCAATTAAAAGCCTCCGCGTTTTTGTAGCTGCCGACAACGTTTTCACCATCAGTAAATATCCGGGTTTGGATCCTGAGCGTGTTGGAGACGGTAACTATGTAACCTATCCACAGAACAGGACAATAACCTTTGGTGCATCCATTAAACTTTAACCCAATTAAAGAATACAATTATGAATCATTACAATAAGTATATATTCATGCTGATTATGTTATCAGTCATGCTGGCATCTTGCAAGAAAAGTTCTTTGAACCTTAATCCGCCTGATAAATTATCTACACAGAGTTTCTGGAAATCTGAAAGTGATGCGGACCTGGCTTTAACCGGATGCTACAACTTTTTATATGCCTCAGGAGGAGGCTATTCTACTTCGCAATACCAGGTGGTGGCCTGGGATAATTTCAGCGATAACTCATATGGGCAATATAATTACGGAGGCGGAACAAGCGCGTTATCTTCCGGTCTTTCAGCCGGCGTTTTTGACACCTATAATCTTTTCCAGTCATCTTACTATGTTAATAATTATAAAGCTATAGCATCTATTAATTATTTCCTGGCTAATGTGGATAAAGTGCTTACAGGTGATAAACTTAAGCAATACAAAGGCGAAGCTTATTTCCTGCGTGCCTTTAATTACTATTGGCTCGCGGTGTTATACGGCAATGTTATTATAACAACAGCCGATCCATACACCCTTGACTATACTAAACACATGGCTAAATCAAGCAGGGCAGATGTTTTGAAGCAGGTTGAAGCAGATCTGGATCTGGCAATTGCTGGTTTACCCGACGTTTCTTACAGCAGCGGACATGCAGTTAAAGGTGCAGCGAAAGGTTATAAAGTGAGAGCGCTGTTATTTGAGAAAAAGTATACAGAGGCCGCCGCCCTCGCCAATGAAATTATAACCGGCGGAAAGTTTTCTCTGAACACTTCCTATCCTGGAAACTTCTATAAGCCGGCTCAAAACAGCAGCCCCGAAATTATGTTCTCGGTAAAATACCAGCTTCCGAACCTGTCCCATCAGGATAACGGAATCAGCGTTCCGTTACAGCGTTGGAAAGGTGAACTGGGTACACAGGACCTCGTTAACGAATATGAGGCCGCAGATGGTAAAGACACAACCGGTTCTGCCGTCTATGTCAAGGGGAAACCTTATGATAACAGGGACCCGCGAATGCGTATGACCTTATTCTTTCCTGGTGATACCAAAGCTCAGGGATGGCCATTCACAGGATCCTATGCCGTGGCTACGCCTGGAAAAGATTCCTGGATTGTCGGCTACTACCCGGTGCGGAAATGGCTTGACCCTACGTTAATAGATCCTGACTACGGAGCAAAAGGTGATAATGATTTTGTTTTACTCCGTTACGCAGATATTTTACTGATGTATGCGGAAGCGCAAAACGAAGCTTCCGGGCCGGATGCAAGTGTTTACAATGCAGTAAACCTGGTCAGGGCGCGGGTTAATATGCCCGCATTGCCTGCCGGTTTATCACAGGCACAGTTAAGGGAAAGAATCCGCCATGAACGGCGGGTGGAATTTGCCCTGGAGGGAACACGTTACTTCGATCTAAGGAGATGGGGTATCGCGACGCAGAAATTGAACGGGTTTGTTCAAAACCCATTATTCCCTGCTGTAAAAACAAAATATGCCGACAATTATGATTTCTGGCCTATTCCTCAGCCGGAAATTGACAGAAATGCGCCCGAACTCGTGCAAAATCCCGGGTATTAATTGGTAAACTGTTAAAGAAACAAGGGGTGCCTCTTTTATGGCGCCCCTTGTCTTTTTGAACCATCTACGGAAAAGGTTCAGATAGAAGCCCTGAGTCTATTCTTAACTAATGGAAAAAAACTGGTTCAAAATCCGATTATGCCTTAATCATTCTTCTTTCCCATGCAACCCAGGAGAAAGAGATTTAAAACCTTTATCTAATACAACCGGCAAATGAATGTTTACATATTTCTTTGATTTGGCTGTAGTAAACAGCCAAGTGCCGTAAACAAAATGGAATCTCCAAAAGACACACATTGTACATTCCGATAGGAACAAAGTATTACTTTACCCTTTCCCAAACACTTGTCCTGCCAAATAGGGATACACCAACGTATCCGCGGATGTTCAGTTTACTATCCTTTAGTTTCAAGGTACAACTGTATGTTTTGCCGCTATAAGGATCGTAGATCTGACCACCATCCCAGGCTTCATCATGATAGGTAAAATCGTTGAGCATGATTAGATCTTTGAGGTTACGTGACCTTAATTTTTCATCTTTGTTTTTAACATCTTTCCGGGAAGTAGTTCCATCCGGTTCGTACATCGTTTTGCCCCAGATCAGCTTGCCATAATACTTTCCTTCTGCTTTATAAACATCAATTTTACCCGTCTTATCTTCGCTCAGCCAAACGCCTAAGATCTTATCGGCTTCGGGAGTTTGTGCAAAAGTTTTTGCTACTATAAAAAGGCATAGCAATAATATTATTCTTATTTTTTTCATTATTATGTGGGTTTAAGACATTGAGTTGAACATGCAACAACTTTATTTAATTTTAATAACGACTTTTCCTTTAGCCCGTCCGCTCTCAACATAAGTGATCGCTTCCTTGATCGATTCGAACGGGAAAACTTTATCTATCACCGGTGTTATTGCGCCAGTATTTATGAGAGCGGTAATTTCTTTTAACTGAGAACCGTTTGCTTTCATGAATAGAAAAGAAAAGCGCACATTAAGCTTTTTTGCTTTTCTCCTTACTCCAAAGCTCAAAAGGCGCATGATTAATTTCACAAACCAGGGAGCTCCGATTTCTGCCGCAAAGTCAGGATCAGGCGGGCCGGAGATCGAGATGAGTTTTCCACCTGGTTTCAAAACATTGAGCGACTTTTCGAGCGTCTTTCCGTCCTGGCTATTTAAAACCAGGTCGTAACCGTTCAGAAGTTTCTCAAAGTCATCTTTCTTATAGTTAATAACAACATCTGCACCAAGGCTTTTTACTAACGAGGTATTGGTTGCACTTGTGGTTGTAGCCACTGTAGCACCTAAGTGTTTCGCCAGTTGAATAGCAAATGTGCCTACACCGCCGGAACCCGCCTGGATGAAAACTTTTTGCCCTTTCTTCAGGTTCCCTTTTTCAATCAGTGCCTGCCAGGCGGTCAGGCCCACCAGGGGGATGGATGCGGCTTCTTCCATGCTCAATTTCTTTGGCTTAAGCGCAATATCGGCTTCCTTAATCGCTATGAACTCGGCAAATGTGCCAATGTGATGATCCGCCGGCCGGGCGTAAACCTCGTCTCCAACTTTAAATTGTTGAACACGTGCCCCAACTTTGGTTACAACACCTGCCACATCATGACCTAAAACAAACGGTGTCTTATACGGCAAAATGAGTTTGAATTCCCCGTTTCTGATTTTGGAATCCAGGAGGTTGAGAGCTGTGGCATGTACTTCTATCAATACTTCATCCGGTTGTGGTACAGGAACGGGTATTTGCCCAATGCGGCCACCGTCCTTGCTTTTGTATTTGTCAATGATGAATGCTTTCATTTTTTAATTTGTTTATGATTTTTATCCTTTAGATCTGCTTTAGCTAAGACTTAATATTTACTACAATTTTGCCAACAGTCCTGCCTTTTTCTAAATACAAATGAGCCTCACCCATCTCCTCAAAAGAAAATGTTTTAGAAACGTGCGATTTCAATATTCCTTTTTCCATTAACTGTGCAATTTCCAACATATCAGTGCCTGATGATGCTACAAGTGCAAATGATAGATCCACACTTTTTGATTTTGCGTTATCAATATCTTCGTTGGAAATATTTGATGATGAAATTGTAACAATAGTTCCGCCCGTTTTTGTTACATCAATTGCTTTGGAAATAATATTTCCATCAGTAACTGTATTTAGCACAAAATCAGCTTCAGAAACTAACTCCGAAAAATTTTCTGTTACGTAATCTATGTGTTTATCTACGCCATTTTGCAAAACAAATTCTTTGTTTTTTGCTGATGAAGTGCCGTATACATAAGCTCCAAAATGTTTGGCTATTTGTGTAGCATAGTGCCCTACGCCACCGGAAGCACCGAGAATTAACACTTTGTCTCCTTTTTTAACGTTTCCTTTTTTTACTAAAGTTTGCCAGGCCGTAAGTGCAGCAAGGGTAGCTGATGCCGCTTCCTGGTAAGAAATATTGGCGGGCTTTAAAGTTAAATGCATTGATGGAACTGCGACAAATTCTGCATAAGCATTTCCTTTTCCAGGGAAATTCGCCATCCCAAAAACAGCATCACCTATTTTAAAATCGGATACATTTTCTCCAACTTCAACTATTGCTCCCGATAAATCCCAACCTAAAATTACTGGTCGCTCTTCTCCCAAAATCCAGGATAATGCACCACTGTTTGACCTTGCTTTATAGTCGACAGGATTAATACTTAATGAAATTGTTTTTACCAACACCTCATCACTTTTAATTGTTGGCTTTGACATATCTATATATTTTAGATTATCAACATCGCCTGCTTCATTTAAAATTATTGCTTTCATTTTTCATTTTTTAAAAGTTCATTACTTTTTTTGGGATTAAGTATATTAAATGCAGTTTTCGGAAAAAACCTGTTGATCAAACTAAATAGTTTTGCATCGCCTACTTTTATAGTGTAATTGTCTTTTGCTAAACCGTAAATAAGACCTTTTACCATTTTCTCCGGGGATATTTTTTTATCGTTTCTTTCTGCAGTCATCTCTGTTGCAACAAGTGGCGGGATCAGTTCAAATATTTTTACTTTACTCCCGATAATTTTTAAATGTTCACGTAATGATATAGTATAGAAGGCCAGTGCTGTTTTTGATGAAGAATAGGTAGCCTCAATTAGGGAAGGAGCCAGACTCAGTATTGAGGTAGTGTTGATTATCGCCCCATCATTTCTGGATTTAAGCATATCCAAAAAAATATTATTCAGTCTTATTACACCCAAATAATTAACTTCCATTTCGTAGGCAGCACCTTCAAGATGTTTGTCATTTGCGAAACCTAGATTTGATGGTGGAACGAGCACAGCAGCATTATTATACAAGATGTCAATACCGCCCAATTCTTTTACTTTATTAAAAAGAGCTTTTACATCTGCCTCATTTCCGGCATCGCTTTGTATAGCAGTTAGGGCCGGATATGTTTTTTGGGCCGCATCCAGTTTCGCCTGGTTTCTGCCGGTGATGATCACACTGGCACCATTGGCTAAAAATTGTTTGGCTGCTTCCAGCCCGATACCTGATGCACCACCCGTGATCAATACCGTTTTTCCTTTTAATTGCATGATTTTAATTTTTGATGTTAATTCTATTTTGAAGCGTTAATAGATTTCAGAATGGATTTCTCAAACACCTTATAAGCGAAATGCTGAAGCAGGAGTGCGATTGAAGATCCTTTGCCGACAGGGTAACTAAACTTTGGATTTTTTTCCTCCACTATTTGCAGCAAGGTATTGATGACAGGCGTAGGTTCGGGTGCCTTATCCAATGTCTCTTTGGTAAACGCGGTTACCTTTTGGCGGAACAGATCATAGTCCTTGATCGTTCCTGCTGCAACAGTTCCACTTTCGCCGATACTGGTTTTAAAACTCATCGGCTCAACCATAACCACCTTGATGTTAAACTGGTTCAATTCAAACCGAAGTGCTTTAAAATAACCTTCGAGGGCATGTTTGGAAGCCGCGTAGTAGGCCGCATTTGGAAGACTCACTAAACCCAGCAGGGAACCAAGTGTGATTATTTTTCCATGTTTTTGCTTCCTGAAGTAGGGTAGCAGCTCGTTAGTTAATTTGATGGTTCCCCAAAAATTGGTTTCAAACTGCTGCCTGCCTAACTCAATAGGGGTTTCCTCGGCAAGTCCGTTTACTAAGGAACCTGCATTGTTGATAAGCACATCCAATGTTTTGATCAGGCTGAACAACTGCTTGCCAAAAGATGCTATAGAATGGTCATCATTCAAATCCAACGGCAGTAGCTTAAATGGTAATTTTGCCTGGTGTTTTTCCGGATTTCGGCTTGTGCCGATTACCTGGTAGCCGTTTTCGTGGAGCTTGTTGGCGACAAGCAGCCCGATGCCCGATGAGGCACCTGTGACTAATATTGTTTTTCCTTTTAATTCCATGATTTTTTTATTTTAGACTTTTTAGTATATTTTATGACAATTTTGTACTTTTTATTTACTTAATTATTGAGGATGTATTTATGCTTTGTTTTTAGTGGCGTTTACATAAAAGACTTTTTAGTATATTTTATATTAAAAAATCATATTGCATAACTTTCCAATTCCGCTTTCAGGCTTCTGAGCAAACCAGCCATCGGTTTTGCCGTGTTCATCGCCCTGCACATGACAACGGCTCCTTCAACCGCAGCCACCGCTTTGAATGCATAAACAGCCGGGTCAAGTTTATCAGAAAATTCACCGTCGGTGATGCCTTGATTTAAAATGCTAACAAATATTTCCTGCCCATGGCGAATGACACCGGCTATCTTTTCTTTAATGGCTGGAAAGTTATCATCGGATTCCACCGCAATGTTAAATACAGGACATCCGCCTTTAAGGTAAGTATTCAAAGGATCTTTATAAAAATCGAGAAAAGCAAATACCTTAGCCTTCGCTGTTTTACCCTTGCTGATGGTCAGCAGCATTTTTTCGCCGTTAGTATTCAGCATGTGGTCAACAACCTGCAGGGCCAGGTCTTCCTTGCCTTCAAAATGACCGTAAAGACATCCTTTAGTTAATTTTGTGGCAGCAAGCACGTCGTCTATATTCGCACCGGATATCCCTTTCTGATTAAAGATAGGGGCTGCTGTTTCCAGGATAAATTGTTTTGTTCTTTCCGCTTTAGTAAGCATGTTCATAAATTTTACGATACAAAAATATACTAAAAAGTTTAATTAAAAAGACTTTTTAGTATATTTTGTTCTTTATGATATGAAGATGACAGTAATTGCAATCCAGGAGATTAACCAAAATATCACATAGTGGTATGGGCTGCGCAGCAAAAATTTACAACAAGACCGTTTGCTTTTACTTATTATAGTTCGAGAAGAGGCGATGCCCCTCCTTAGTAATTATACCGTTGATAAATAGTTTGAGCGCTTCAAATATATCAGCCTGGGACTTTAAATGATTAAACAGATAAAAGTCTGTTACCGAAACGTAGATGCCGGCTGTGACCGGGACATCCAGGCCCGGCCGATAGATCCCCTTTGCAATGCCGTCTGATAAATTTGATTCAATGATCATCTTCAGGTAATTGCTTTTAAATTCATGAAGCGCTCTCAGCGCCCTGGGGTACCTTTTTAACATTAGCTCGTTAAAAAGGTACCTCAAGGCGATCAAATGTTTGAAAAGACCCTGTTGAAGAACCAACTCCTGTACCGGATCATCAGAGGCATCGATATTTGAGCTGATGATACTTTTAGATTGCCCGATCAACTGGTCAACTACAGTTTCGACAAGGATTGCTTTATTGGCAAAAAATTGATAGACGGTTTTCTTTGACATGCCGGATGCCTTCGCCAGTTCATCCATCGTTACACTGATTATACCATGATTGATAAAAAGCTCAATAGCATGATCAATCAGATGTTTTCTTTTATCTTCCATTTGGTTGCTTTAGTTGTTGCTTCCAACGCCTCAAGGATGCTATTTTTCAAGCCGGCTTTAGGGTTGATTTTCGGTTTTCGCGGTAACATAATTATATATGGCAGACCTCACATAAAAATCAGCAAATGCAGTAGCAACAGTACTTGAAGCTTGCTGGAAAGCAGTCTGGGCATCCAATACCTCAGAGATTGTAGCCAAACCGGCTTTGTAATTATCCTGGTTAACCTTCAGGTTTTCGGTAGCCTGCTCCAGGTTATCCTTTGCGTAGCTAATCTGCGTAAGCTGATCCTGCATATCATACCAATAGCGTATAATACCTATCCTCAGCTGGTTTTGTCCATCGCGGAAATCATTTTGAGCTATTTGCTCATTGATTCTTTGCTTCCGCATCTTTTGCTTGCCCCGGCCCCATAAACCGCCGGAGATGGGAATGCTCAAGGTAACAAAGCTGGCCGGTGCAAAGTTACTCCCGATCCCGCTGTTGACCGATCCCGTCTGCGATGCACTTAAACCTACTGCCAGACTCGGAAGGTTGTCGCCGTTAGCTAACCGGGTCTGTAGCTTTTCACCGGCTATACGTTTGGTCAATAACTGGTAATTAGCATTACGGTCCAGGTTAGTATCGGGCTGCAAGGCAGGTAATACCGGGATGCTTTTTTTATTAAGTGTGTCCTGCATCACCATAAGTGAATCAAAGGCAATACCGGTATACATGGAAAAATCCAGCAGGGCCACCCGGCGGCCGTTCTGCAGCTTGCTTTTGTTAACCAGCAACTGGCTAAGCTGAACTTTTACTTTCAGCAGATCGTTCCGGGCAATCAACCCGGATGCCAGCATATCCTTTTGCGTTTTCAGCACCGCGTTAAGCAATGCTTCATTGACCAGTATGGTTTTCTGCTGTTCCTGTATGTTTACCAGGTTCCAGTATTTCTGCTCGGTCAGCAGTATCACAGAATCTGCTGATTGTTTTTTCCTGATCTGGCTGACCTGTAGCTGCAATGCCGCTAACTGGTTACCCGTTTTAATTTTACCGCCGGCATAAAGGGATTCTGTACCGGTTACGCCAAACAGGTAAAAATTATTGATGCCTTTTTCTAATAATGGCGGCGCGGCCGATACGAAATCTTTAAACCCGAATAAACCCACGCCGGTTGCGCTAACCGATGGGAGGTAATCTGACTTGGCTGCAGCTACATCAGTTTTGGCTGAGCTTATCCTCAGTTCACCATTTTTTAAAGCGTAACTGTAGGCTATGGCAGCCTGCTTACTTTCCTGCAGGGATATGATATGCTGCTGGCCCCCGGCCTGCAGACATGTAAAAATAAATATTGAAATTAGGAATATTTTCATGATAATGAGCTTATGCGTTTACAAGTTCCGGTGTTTTGTTTTCCGGTATTTTTTGATCCTCCTTGCGGAAAAACAGCCAATACAGCGTTGGCAGCACGAATAAGGTCAGCAACATGGATAACAGTAACCCGAAACAGATCACCGTACCCAGCGGTCCCCATAAAGATGACCTGCTGATCACCATCGGGATCACACCCACAGCCGCTGCCGAAGAGGTTAAAAAGATCGGCCGCATCCTGCGTTCGGCAGAAAGTTTAGCAGCTTCAAAAACAGATTTGCCCTCATGTAATCGTAGCTCTTCTGCAAAATCTATCAGGATGATACCATTACGCACTACAATTCCGCAAAGTGCCAGCAAACCAAGGAATGAGGTAAAGCCAAACGGGTAGCCCATGATCAGCAAGCCGGAAGAAGCGCCCAATAAGCTTAATGGCATAGTGGTAATACTTAAGAGGGCATGTTTAAGATGTTTAAAGTGCCACAATAAAATCAGGAATATAAATATGATACTTACACCAAGCGCGGTACCCATCGGGCCCTGGTTCTCTCCCTGCAATTCCAGTTCGCCCCCGTAACGCAATTCCACTCCTGCGGGAAGTTTTATTTTTTCGATGGCCGGTTGCAGGTCAAGCAATACGGCATTGGCAACAGCTTCCTGGGTTACGTCCATACGTACCGTCAGCGTACGCACACTGTTCCTGCGGGCAATCTGGCCATCATTCCACTCCGGGTTTACGTCGGCTACCTGCCTTAGGGGTATCAGAGATTTTGTTTGCGGGGACACGATATTCAGGTCACGCAATGCCGACAAATCACTCCTGGAAGCTTTCGGCGATTTGATCTTGACGTCAACCGCGTAATTGTTTTCCCAAACCTGTGTGGCCGTAATGCCTTCTGAATGCATGGCTACCGCATTGGCAATATCGCTCTTGCTTAATCCAAACCGTGCAGCTTCCGCTGTTTTTACATCTATTTTAAGGGTTGGCTGTATCTCGTTATAATCTGTCCGTGCCCAGGTAACCTGTTTATGCGTTTTACCAATGGCTAAAACCTGGTTAGCTACCTGTTTTAAGGCTGGAATATCATTTCCGCTGATCCTTACCTCGATAGGTGCCAACGCGTTGATCATGTTTAATTGTTTCATCCGCACATAAGCAGCAGGAAACAGGTTACTGTATTTATGCTGATAGTCAACAATCACCTCTGCGGTGGCGTCTTCAGATACTGTTTTGATCAAGATCTGCGCATAATTTTTTGACGGGAGATTTGGCGCATATACCGAGTGGAAACGCGGTGAACTGCTGCCGATAAAACTGGTATAATTAAGGATACGTTTATCCTGCTTTAATATCTTTTCCATTCCCTTCACCACGCTGTCTGTTTGCGAAAGCCTGTAGCCCGATGGCAGGTAGATCTCCATAGCAAATTGGTTTCGCTCTACTTTAGGGAATAACTGCTGCGGCAATACACCCATAATGCTTATACCGATCACTACCGACAGCACCGCAAAAAAAACGGTTAGCTTGTAGTGTTTCATAGAATTACCAATATGGCTATTAAAGAAATCCTGCAATCTGTCAAGGAAAGATCTTTTTTCATCTGCCTTATTATGCAGCAAGCCTTTTTTGATGAACAGCGTATTGAAAAATGGCACCACCATCATGGAGATTATCAGCGACAGTGTCAAAGCGATCATGATGGTTACCGGGAACAGGCGGATAAAATCTTTTGCCGTACCGGTCATAAAAAATGCCAGCGGTACAAAAGTCGCCGATATGGCCAGCGTAGCAGTAAACACCGATGGAAACAATTCCTTGGCGCTGCTAATGGCGGCTTCCCAAACAGACATGCCGTGGTCCAGCTTTTCTACGTGGTTATCAATTACCACAATAGGGTCGTCAACCACAATCCCCAACACCACGATCAACGCGGCAAGCGTAACGGTATCCAGCTCTATGCCTGCCATATACATAATACCCAGCGTTGCGGCTATAGTAATCGGTATAGTTGCTGCAGCAACCGCGGCAACCCTAAAGGGCAGCAACAGCAATGCAACGCACACCACGCCGATAAGCGCAAAAGCAAACTCTTTCATAAAGTGGCTGATTGAATCATCCACCACCTCCGGCTGATCAGCCAGTTTTACCAGTTGAATATCGGGCGGCAGGTGCTGCTTTACTTTTTCGATATGCTCTTCCAGTTCCTTACCAAACTGGACAATGTTTTTACCTGTAATCATCTCCAGCGATATCACGATGGATTTGGTACCGTTGGAGGTTACATAGCTGTCCGGCTCATCGTATTCACGTTTCAGCGTAGCCACATCGCGCAGGCGTACCGAGTTGCCGTTGGCATCCTGCCTGATGATCTGCTCGGCAAGTTCAGCTTCGGTTTTATAGTATGTGCTTAAATGAATAGGCTCATCTACCACCTTTCCTTCTACTTTACCGGTGGCATTAATTGCGCCTTCGTTTTGGAGCACCTGCATTACATTATTAACCGATACCCCTTTTTGAAGCAGTTTATTATTATCTACATAAATGGTGATCTGCTCGTTCAGGTTGCCGGTATGGGATATCTTGGCAACATCCTGTACCTGCCTTAATTCTGCCTCTATATCTTCTACATTACGGAGCAGTTCTTTGTAGGGCCGAGTCTTGGATTCTACGGACAAAAGCATGGCAGAGGTATTGCCGAAATCACTGTCGATATAAAACCCTTTAACTTCTTTAGGAAGCTGGCTTTGCAGTATAAGCATCCCGTTTTTGATCTTATTCCAAAACGCTTTGGTTTGGATGGCATTTTGGTTATCCGCTACTTCAACAAAGATGTACATCACGCCATCCCGCGAAAAGGAGTAAGTTTTTTTCTTGTTAACCTCGTTGTTGCTAAAAAGGTATTCTTCTACTTTTTTAGTCAGCTGCTCTTCTACCTGTTTGGATGAAGCGCCCGGATATTGCCCGACAATAAGGCCCTGCCTGATGGTGAAATCCGGGAATTCGTTTCGTGGCATATTGAAAAGCCCGGATAAACCAAGCAGTACGAGTATGGCCGAAAGCGCAAGCGGGAATACATGGTACTCCATTGCCCATTCAATTAAATTTGAGTTCTTTTTCATGATATGGGCTTATTTACTGACAATGACAGGGGTTTGATCGGCAAGTTTCTGGTAACCCGAGGTGATCACCTGCTCATTACCCGATAGCCCGGATTTGATCGTGATGCCGTTACTGTAAAGCTGACCGGTAATTACATCTTTCCGTACTGCCTTATGCGCTGCGCTCATTACATAGAGAAAGCTGGCCCCTTTTTCGTCCACCTGAACGGATTGCACGGGAACAATAACTTCTTTAACATCATTAGAGGGGGCGACAGCACCGGCGTTTTTGTTAAACACCACTTTGCAAAGCATGCCGGGCCTTAGCTTCATATCGTTATTAGCCAGCGATATTTTAAGGTTATAATTAGCGCTGCCGTTAAGCGCTAAAACGCCAACTTCGGATACCTTGCCCTGCAAAGGCTGATCCCCTAATGCATCAATTTTTACCGTAGCCGGAGTTCCTGCTTTATAGTGATTGATTTCACTCTCGGGCACCGCAACCAGCACCTTCACCGAACGGGTGTCCAGCAGCTGCAAAACCGGCTGCCCTGGATTGGCAACAGCTCCCGCTTCGGCTTTCTTTTCACCAACATATCCGCTTACCGGTGCATAAAGATGCGTATGAACTATATTCTGGTAAGTTGCGCGGGCGGCGGAGGTTGCCTGTTCATAATTTGACCTGGCTTCCAGCATTTTTATTTCGGAAATGCTACCTTTTTTAAATACATCGTTGATACGGATATAGTTTTCTTCGGCAAGTTTAACCTGCGCCAACTGCGCGTTATACTGGTTACGGTATACTGTTTCATCTACAGCTCCTACCAGTTGTCCTTTTTTAACGTAATCGCCGGTTAGTATCGGGAATGACAGAATAGTTCCGGAAACCTGGAAGCTTAAATCGATTGTCTTTTCAGCTTCAAGTGTTCCGTCGTAAACGATCCGGTCTGTGGTTGACGTGGATTCCGCACTCAAATTGAATACGTTTACCGCTAACGTGTCCAGCCCGTTCTTTTGCTCTTTTTTGCCTGAGCAGCCGGAAATCCAGATACCGGCTATCATTGCTCCCGCAAGTGTAAGTTTGGTTTTCATATAATTAAATTGAACATTATTTGTGTTTCTGTCGATTACTATTCCACTGTTTATTAATCTTAAAGAGCATCGCATAAAGCTTTAAAAAGTTAAAATAAAGCTCAATAGTAAGTTTTATCGCCGCTCAGATATTTTCGACAATTATACAGTATTTGTTTTTGTGATTTTTTAATAATTGTGTCATATTATTAATCTTGCATAATCCGGCAAGTCATTAATGACAAAAAAACCACCAACAAAATTTGTATTTTTGTCGAATCATGAAAGCAGATCAAAACGACAGCATAAGGGAAGAGATCATCGCGGCAGCCGGTGTGGTATTTGAGCGTTACGGCTTTGTAAGGGTATCTATGCAGGATATATCAAATGAATGCAAAAAAGGCCGAAGTACACTTTATCATTATTTTAAGAATAAAACAGAGGTGCTTGATGCGTTGTGTCACAAAATGTTTTCCCAATGCCTTGAGGAAAGTAAAGCCACGATAAGTAAGCGCCGTTCTTTTTCAGCCAATATTGAATCGTTTAACGAGCTGAAAGTCAAACGCCTGCGCGAGTTGGTTTTAAAATACAGCCTGATTATAGAAGACATGAGGCAGGATCCATCGCTGCTGATTATGCAGTCACGTATTATGTCTGAAGAAGAGATTTTAGCCGTGAAGCTCATGATCAGGTGGGCTATGGAAAACAAGGAAATAGCGGAACTAAACGAGGAAGACAGCCAGTTTTTAGCAGAGACCTTACAAACGGTTTTCAAGAGCTTTGATCAGGAAATCATTCTTTTTGGAAGGTTTCCGCAATTTGAAAGCAAAATAACCTGGCTGGCGCAGATAATACATAAAGGCCTGATGTAACGCACGGGTTTAGATGGAAGTTTATACATCCGCACTATTTAATTATACCCAAGTATGAAAATATCACCACAGTTTGGAAAGAAAAAACGGTAGTTTTCAGGCACATAAGGACAGATAAAAGAACCTGAAATGTATTATGGAGGAGAAACAACAACCCGTGCGGCTGTCCGCCGCCGGCCTGTTCAAGCACTTGCATCTGGGAATATGTTATAGGGGCCATATAATGGCCATGGGTATCCAACTTCTCGCATACTGCCCGCGCCTTGTATCTGGCCAGCATATCCGAAACATCCGGGAAATTCATTTTGGGTAGCTGATCAAAATCAGGTCTTATGCCATCAAAAAGTAAGCGGTTACCCAAAGAAAAGCAGTTACCTTTAGGTAAGCAAATGATGACCTGTTCATTCAGCCCAAATCGGTAACTTGCCGGAACAAACCGGATTATTGCCCAAAAGATCTTCAAAATTGATAGAATCATTTACTATGTACCAATTGCTACACGAAAATATTGAACAGCATGTTCATCTTACTGAGGCGGAACTTTCCAGCTTTATGACGCTGTTTGAATTGAAGAAAGTAAGCAAAAAACAAATACTTTTAAGCGCTGGCGAGGTTTGCAGGTTTGAGGGCTTTGTCACCAAAGGGATATTCCGGGTGTATCACATTGACAAAAACGCAGCAGAGCAAATACTTTATTTTGCCATAGAAAATTGGTGGATCACAGATATTGACAGCTTTACTAATGAAAGACCATCGCAGCTTTTTATTGAAGCTATTGAAGATAGTGAGGTGCTTTTAATTTCAAAAAAAGACAAGGAGTTTGCTTATGCAAATTTACCCAAAATAGAGAAGTTATTCCGGGTAATGACCCAAAAGACCCATGTCGCCCTCCAAAGAAGAATGATCGATAATTTAGGTAAAACTGCCGATCAACGCTATGCTGAGTTTATAGAAAGATACCCCCAACTCTTCAGGCGACTTTCTAATCTTCAGATCGCGGCTTACTTAGGCATCAGTCATGAGTTTTTGAGTAAAATAAGAAACAAAGTTGCCCATAAAAAGATAGGCTGAATTTTATTTATTGAACTTGTTCAACATTTTTAGGTATCTGATGACCGCATCTTTGCATCGTCATTAAAAACAAAAAAATGAAACCAGTTATTTCAGCAACTTTTTTAATCATCTTAATCTTATTCAAAATGGACGTACAGGCACAAAGTTTCAAAACTATTGAAGCAAACAATCTAAAGCTACAGGTTTACAACGCATCAGAAAATAGTTTTGGTGTAGCTTCAGTTATTGTATCAGGAAAAACAGATGCGGTTCTGATCGACGCACAATTTACCCTGGCAGACGCTGAAAAGGTAGCCCAGGAAATAAAAAATTCAGGTAAAAAATTAACCGCTATTTATGTTTCTTATGGCGACCCTGATTTTTACTTCGGGTTGGAAGTATTCAAGAAATATTTCCCGGAAGTAACCGCTTATGCATCACCGGCAACCGTAGAGCACATCAAAGCGACGGCTCAAAAGAAATTAGATGTCTGGGGTGGGCAATTGGGTAATAAAGTTACTTCAAACGTTGTTTTACCGCAGGTTCTGAAAGGAAACAGCATTGACCTGGAAGGCCAGAAATTAGAGATCATTGGTTTAGAAGAATTTCCGGCTAAAACTTTTGTCTGGATACCTTCTATCAAAGCCGTGATAGGTGGTATTAATGTTTTTGGAACCACTTTCCATCTTTGGATGGCTGATGCACAAACAACGGAAGCCCGTAAAGAATGGATCAGCGTTTTAGACAAAATTGAGGCATTACATCCTGCTGTCGTGGTTCCCGCCCACGCTAATTCTGCAAGTCCGTTCGACGAAAGCGCAGTGAAGCATACAAAAGATTATATCCAGTTCTACGAAGAAGCTTTGAAAACCAACAAAACATCAGCGGCACTGATTGCCGCGTTAAAAGCAAAATATTCCGCGCTTACTTTTGACATCGCCTTGCAAATAGGTGCAAAAGTAAACACAGGCGAAATGAAATGGTAAAATTATCAATCCTGTTCAATCTGGCAGTGTTTATCGCGCTGTCAGGTTGTTCTTTAAATAAAAAAAAATGACAAACTTAGAGATCGTAAGGAGCACCTACGAGGGTAAAACGTCCGAGGAAAATGGTAAAAATCTGGCTAAATATGTAGCTGATAATATCAGTTGGACAGAAGCCAAAGGATTTCCTTATGGCGGAATTTACATCGGCCTGGATAGCATCACTAAAAATGTTTTCAGCCGCTTAGGCAGCGAATGGATAGATTATAAATTTACACCGGAAGACTATGTGGCCAACGAAGATAAGGTGGTAGCCTATGGCACCTACACAGGGACTTATAAAATAGCAGGTAAACCATTTGAAGCAAGGGTTGCGCATGTATGGAAATTGAAAGATGGAAGAATTATAAGTTTTGAACAGTTTGTAGATAGTCAATCAGTAAACAATTCCATGAGGTAATAAGCATATTCGTTGCTTTAATTGCTTTGAGTATCTAATAAATTATTATGTTAAGAAATTGGGAAGTCGGTTTAAAACCAACTTCCCAATTTCAATTTATATCAAACTGATATCCCTGTGTAATCCCGGTTACCAGTAAACTAAAATCAGCAGATAACTTTTTTCCTATGATTGATTCCCCAGGTTTTCAAAGCTTGGATAACATCGTAAAGCGTGTACTGAGGTAGCTACTTTAAATTTAAGCAGGCAACAGATTGTAGTGCCTTTGGCGGAGGTGCTGCGCTCCTATCTTCGGCCAAAAACTTTATTGCCTAATTTAATACTTCTTGATTAGAAAATTGTTTTAACTCAAAAACTTCATTTAGGTGTGACGGATAGTTTTCAAGGTCTTTGGCAATGTCGCTTCTTCTGAAAATGTCAAAGCAATTGTAGCCGTCCATGATTTCATAACCACAAAAACGGTAATTGCTGGTAATGTTAAGGAAAAGGTCTGCTGCGCTTTTTCCTTGCAGCAATTGTTGTGCAGGGTTGTCAAATGCTTCCGCCGGTGCATTCCAGGTTGCACAGATCATGAATTTTTTCCCCTGCAGGTGTCCGCCTGTTCCGTATTGCTTTGTCGGGTCGTCTTTAGTTCTGCCGTCATCAGACAGGAATGCTTTACTGAACAACCCGGAATTGAAAACTTCGTCAACATACTTTTTATAGATCCAGGGTGCGCCGAACCAGTTTACCGGCATTTGTAAAATCACCATATCGGCTTCTAAATGCTTTTGTACTTCTTCTTCAGGATTGTAACCGTCTTCAACGGTTGTTTCCAGAACATCAAATGCTTGTGATGTAAAAAAATCCTTTGCAACCTGATGGAAAGCATTGTTTAATGTTCCTTCTGTCCAGTTAGGATATGTTAAATGTGTATTGATTAGTAATACTTTTTTTGTTTCTACCATTTCTTTTGATCTTAAAGTGTTGATTCTAAAGACAAAACTATAAAGCACCAACATGGCAGAAGGGTAGAAATCACTACAAAGAAGGAAACAAATTACTGTTACAAAAAAAACGGCCTAAAGCCGTTGCTTATCCAAAAGCTTGTCGGTTACTTGCAGCCTGTATTCTTTCGGGGTCAAATTAACTTGCTTCTTGAAAAACTTAGCAAAGTAATTTGGGTATTCAAAGCCAAGCTCATAAGCAATTTCGGTATTGTTTAAATCACTTCTTTTTTCAAGCATCTCTTTTGCTTTCCTGATCACAAATTCGTGAATATTTTCAAGAGGTGATTTTTGAGTAAAGTGTTTAATGATGTCGCCTAAATAGTTTGGTGTTAAACCTAATTTATCGGCGAAATATTGAACTGTAGGAATATTTTTAAGTGGTTGATTGTAATAATTTACCAGGAGTTGCTGAAACCCCGATACGACGGGACTGTATTGTACTGGATTTGACGAGAGTTGTCTTTTATAAAATGCTTCCACTAACGAAACTAAAACATGAACATAAGAAAGTAAAACCTCAAAGTTTTCTTTTCTGCTATTATAGTATTTCAGCATCATGTAAAAAATGGTCCTGATTTCTTGTTCTTCTTTTTCTGTTAAATGTAATGGTTCATGCTCGCCATAGTCAAGGTAGTTTTTGAACAAAAAACGGTTTTCCTCGATCAGGTTCTTAGAAATCTGTAAATACAGTCCATTGAATGCAGGTTCTATGTCCCAGCCGTTTGGCTGTCCGGGGCTGTTAAAGAAAACGGCCGTAACTGGTTTAGGATTGCCCGGATCAAAGTCGGAAACGGATTTATCAATGAAATTGCTCTTGACGGAGATGCGGTAAAAGTCAATTGATACTGGTTCCGATTTCAAACGCATTTTAGGAACGTCATAGTAACCAATGTCAATGTTGGTGTCTAAGGGTTGCGGCAACCCTACATATTTATTGAATGACTCAAAGCCTTTAAACAATGTCATTCTATAAAGTTAAACATTTCTGATATGTGCCTGTATATTAGCCTCTATTTTTGATTGTGCCATTACTCATATGCTAAAGATGAAGATAAGGCACGATAAGTATTAGCTTGTTCCTGTAGTTCTTTCGCCTTTCTTTCTGCTTCTGCAATGCTATCTGCTCCCGCCATCCAACGTTTTGGAGGCGTGTTTTCACTCGCAATTTCAAGCAATGCTGTTGCTAATTTAGCAGGATCACCGCCTTGTTGTCCGCTCGTGCTTTTCCAAAATGGGCGGAGTGCTGCAATACGGGCCGCATAATCTTCTACCTGATTTTCTGACCAGATTGTTGAAGATGGTTCCAGCAAGTTCGTTCTGAAAAATCCGGGATCTACAATGGTAGTATGTATGCCAAATGGTGCAACCTCCATTTGTAAAGATTCCATCCAACCCTCTAAACCAAACTTGGATGCAGCATAGGCTGAACAAAGTTCATAACCAACTAAACCGGCAGTAGATGAAATGGATATGATATGCCCTGATTTGCTTTTTCTCATAACAGGCAAAACAGCCCTTGTTACATTCATGGGACCAAACAAATTAGTAGCTATTTGCCGCTCAACCTGATCCTGGCTTAACTCTTCAAAAAAGCCTGCATAAAAGTTGCCCGCATTATTAACCAGCACATCAATTGTTCCGAATTTCTCAATGGCTGAATTTACTCCTGTATCTATTTCTTTTGGATTAGTTACATCCATTTTTATCACCAACAAATTACCGGTAACGTCAGCGATAGCTTTTGTTACTTTACCCATATCTCTACCTGTTGCAACAACTTTATTGCCTGCGGCAAGTGCAGCTTTAGCAATTTGCAATCCTATTCATCAACCAATATCCATTTAAATACAGTTCTTGACAGCAAATAACTTTTATCCGGAAGATCATAGTAACCCAATGCGCTGCCGGTTGCCAGGTTAAGATGATGCAGCATTTGATCGGGCGTCATCGTTCCCCACTGTTTTTCAGAATTACTGGTGATACGATTTATTCGAAGTGTAAACTCGTACAGTGTTTTTGTTGAAAAGAAATCCATGCCCTTAATCCCTTTTGTAAATGGGGCTTTAGCTAATGCCAAAGTAATGGGCAAAGTGCTATCGATAAGCTGGGCATTGATAATGGATCTTTTGAGTTTATTTTGCTGCTGCATTTAATTAAAATTTACAGTACAAAATTACGCTCCAATAAATAACTGCTGTTAGTACAAAAGGGTGGATCTCTGACACAAAAGAACCACTTGTGCAGATAGTAGTAAACAGTTCTTGCGCCGAAACGGTGTGGTCTCATTCATCAGAATCTCCAAATTAAGTCCGTTTTGTCGCTTTAGGTAAAGTCGCTTTTAATATCCCATCTTAAGAATGTCCGTTTATTTGTTAAAATTATTAACTATTTTTTGACATGCTCAGGCCTTATGAAACAAAGTCGTAAGGCCTTTTTTATTCAAATGCATTGCGCTTATCTATCAATTCAATGAATTCCGGTATTCATTAGGTGAATGCCCAACATGCTGTTTAAAGAAACGGGTAAAATGTGAGGGATACTTGAAGCCAAGCTTATAAGCAACCTCACTTACTGATTTACTTATATCGAGTATCTGTTCTTTCGCAGCATCAATCAGTTTTAGCTGTATGTACTCCTGTGCTGATTTCCCAGTTTCTTTTTTTACCAGATCTCCGAAATATTTTGGAGACAGATTGAGTTGGGCTGCACAATACGAAACTGAAGGCAATCCCAGGGTTTGCAGCCTTTCCGACTGGAAGTAATCGTTCAGTAATCCCTCAAATCCAGTCAATACATCCTTATGAATATGTTCTCTTGTAAGGAACTGCCTGTCGTAAAACCGGACAGAATAATTCAGGAACATTTCGATGTTACTGACGATCAACGTCCTGCTGTGCTTATCAATTGGGTGAGCTAATTCATATCGGATCTTATTAAAACACTCCAGCACTATTTCTCTTTCTGCATCGGATACGTGAAGCGCTTCATTGACATCGTAAGAGAAAAAACTGTATTCGTTAATGCATTTGCCAAGATGGGTCCCACGGATCAAATCGGGATGAAAGAACAATCCCCACCCCGTTGGTTGTATCATGTTTTCGCTTTCCTCAAAACCAAATACCTGCCCGGGTGCAATAAAAAGGAGCGTTCCCTCTTCGTAGTCGTAGTGATTGCGGCCATATTTCATCTCCCCGCACTTCTCGTCTTTTAAAAAGATCATGTATACGTCCGAAATATAACGTGCCTCCTTTACAGGCTTCGACAGTGACTGGTCAAGAACGCTAACCAAAGGATGCAAGGTCTTCTGTCCCCGGTCGTTATTGATCTGAGCCACGCTTTCAATTCTAAGAGGATTTCCCATGACTTCGGTTATTTGAGGTGAAATTAGATTAAGTATTGCAAACAATCTTACAGAAATACTCCTGAACAGAAATAATGGTAAGAGAAACAGGAATCTGTATAACTATCTGATGCAAAAGTATAAAGAACTTCGCTCCGTCCAATGATCTATTGAATCATTGGATATAGTTCTGCAAAAACAGTAAAAATAAAGAGAAATGAAAAACTTACCATCAATAGCATTAGGTACCTGGTCATGGGGAACAGGCTTAGCGGGAGGCGACCAGGTTTTCGGCAACAACCTTAACGCGGGGGATTTGAAGCAGGTGTTTGATACAGCAATGAAGGCTGGGTTTAATCTGTGGGATACTGCTGCGGCTTATGGCATGGGCTCATCCGAATCCATTTTAGGTGAATTTGTAAAGCAATATCCGCGCGAGGACATCCTGTTATCTACCAAGTTCACTCCACAAATGGCAGGTTCTTCCAGCAACCCTGTCGAGGAAATGCTGAATAGCAGTTTGGAGCGTTTGGGAACAGACTATATAGACATTTACTGGATTCATAACCCCACCGACGTTAGTAAATGGACTCCTGAACTGATTCCGCTGCTTAAAAGCGGAAAAATAAAAAGCGTTGGGGTATCTAACCATAACCTGGAAGAAATTAAACTGGCAAATAGTATCCTCGCAAAAGCAGGCTTTAGTATTTCCGCCGTTCAAAACCATTATAGTCTTTTATACCGTTCATCCGAAGATGCCGGAATCATTGACTATTGCAAAACACATGACATCACTTTCTTTGCTTATATGGTGTTGGAACAAGGTACATTATCTGGCAAATATAACACCCGGAACCCGCTTCCCGAAGGTAGTGCCAGAGCAAATACCTACAATAAAGTACTTCCGCAAGTAGAAGAATTAACCGATGTAATGAAAGAAATTGGCGTCGGCAAAAATGCTTCCGTTGCCCAGGTTGCCATTGCGTGGGCCATTTCTAAAAACACCTTGCCCATTATCGGCATTACTAAAACTTCACAAATTGAAGACGCTTTAAATGCCACTAAAATTATTTTAACTATTCAGGAAATAGAAAAGATAGAGTCATTGGCAGCAAAGGCGGGAGTTGATACCCAGGGTGCCTGGGAAAAATCAATGATATAATTGTACTGGGCGCTAAAGACAGGCTCACCCCAAATTTGCCCCACCGATGGCATCATTCACAGTTCATTTACATCCTTAAAAACGAAGCATTCAATTTACCAGAATGAAAAAAGCAAGAAGTTTTAAAAACAAAGACCTGAAGATGGCAGCCGAAATACATCTGCCGGAGGGTTTTATTGAAACAAAAAAATATCCCGCTATTGTATGTATCCACCCTGCCGGCGGCGTAAAAGAACAAACCATCGGGATGTATGCTTCACGGCTGGCGGAACATGGATTTGTAGTATTGACGTTTGATGCTTCGTACCAGGGAGCAAGCGAAGGAGAGCCCCGTTACCTGGAAGAGCCTACTGCCAGAGTGGAAGACGCCCGTGCTGGTGCCGATTATTTATCAACGCTTCCTTACATTGATACCGACCGCATGGGAGTGTTCGGGATTTGTGCAGGTGGCGGTTATGCCATCAGCGTGGCACAAACAGAACATCGCTTTAAAGCAGTAGCAACGATTAGTGCAGCACCTATGGGTGAAGGCTTCCGAAACTTTCTTGGAAACGAAACACCCGCTTCTGTTTTGCTGGATATGCTAAAAAATGTAGGGCAACAGCGCACTGTAGAGGCAAATGGCGGAGAACTCCTTTACGTGCACTGGGTACCTGAAACAAAAGAAGAGATCAATGAAAATACCCCCGATCTATGGAGAGAAGGTCATGACTATTATAAAACGCCAAGGGGACAACATCCAAATTCCGTGAATAAATATTTATTTACCGGCACAGACAGAATGATAGCCTTCTCGGCCTTTGACCAAATCAGCACGTTGCTTACGCAACCCATTCTTTTAATTGCCGGAAGTAAAGCTGATACCAGATTGTTCAGCGAACAGGCCTACAGCCTCGCAAAAGGCAAAAAAGAATTATTCATTGTAGAAGGTGCAACTCACATTGCCCTTTACGACATACCTGAATATGTAAATCAGATTGTACCAAAGCTGATTGATTTTTTTCAGGCACTATAATAATTATCTAAATAAATCCCCATAAGAAAAACGAAATGAACAAAGAAAACGGTTCAAAAAAAGTCTTGTTCGTAGTAACAAGCTGTAATGTAAAAGGAGCTACAGGTATCCCAACAGGATTTAACCTAAGCGAAGTTTCCCATCCGCTGGAAAAATTGGAAGCAAGCGGTGTTGTTGTTGATATTGCATCTATAAAAGGCGGCGAAGCCCCATTAGATGGCTTAGAGGATTTCAATGATCCGGTTAATGCCAAATATTGGGCAGATGCTGATTTTCGTAAGGCTATCGCGAATACCCTGATATTAGATGATGCAAAAGCTTCAGACTATGACGCCATATTTTTTGCAGGTGGTCACGGAACCATGTGGGATTTTGCTGATAGTCCCGCAGTCTTAAAGTTAGTACCGGAGTTTTATGAGTCCGGGAAAATTGTTTCGGCAGTTTGCCACGGCCCTGCGGCTTTGGTAAATGTAAAACTAAGTGATGGCTCATATTTGATCTCGGGTAAAAATGTGGCAGGTTTTACTAATGGCGAAGAGGAAGAAGTGCAGTCAACCAATGTAGTTCCATTCCTGCTGCAGGATGCTTTAATTAACCACGGCGCTGTTTACAAGCACGCGCCTAATTGGAACAACAACATCGCTATTGATGGCAGGTTGATCACGGGTCAAAATCCGCAATCTGCCGCAAGTGTAGGGGAAGCCATCGTAAAAGCGCTTAAAATTAACAGCACCGGTGCAACAGCGCCTAAACCTGCATTTTCAAGCGCTGATGTAAGTAGCATCTCTCCTCCACTAGGCAAGTATATTGCTGAAAAATTAGTCGGCGAGGTTTGGGAACGCCCCGGGTTATCAAAGCATGACCGTTGCATAGTTACTTTATCAAGCCTGATAGCAAGAAACCAAAGTAATGCAATGCCCCATTACTTTATTAAAGCGCTGAACAACGGTATTACACCTGGCGAACTTTCAGAGATTATTACTCACCTTGCTTTCTATTCGGGAGTGCCTAACGCCATGTCGGCTGTGGCTGTTGCAAAAGATGTATTTGCAAACTATGGAATATCACAAGCAGAATTACCTTCAATCGACCCACTGACGCTTGATAAAAATGAAGCTTTACCGGGCGACGAAAACAGGGTAGCTTTCATTCAACAAAACATCGCCCCAATAGCAGAAGGTTTTGCTAAGTACACCAATGAATTATTGTATGGCGAAGTTTGGCTACGTGCTGGATTATCATCAAGAAGCAGAAGCCTGGCAACGGTATGTGCAATGATCGCAGCCGGGGATATTCAATTTCTGGGAATGTACATGGGCAGGGCTGTTGAGCACGGCATTACCAGGCAGGAAATGGGTGAAGCATTGACTCAACTGGCATTTTATGCAGGCTGGCCTAAACTTATTTCTGCGTCAGAAATTGTAAAAGAGGTATATGACGGTGTAGGTAAATAATTTCTTTAGCTAACGTATCCCTAAAAAAAGCTTTGGGAGTAAAATACCGGGTTCTTATATAAAAGAGCAGGGCTCCATTACGACGGGTCTGGTTCAAATCATCACTAAAATAAACATGATGCCAATAAAGAAAATCATTACCATTGAGGAGCATTTTATCCTGAAAAGCATCTCGCAAAAAGTAACCGCATTCAACATCAAAGAAAATGGAGGGGTAGCGCCCAACGATGAAGTGCAAAAGGAGCTAATGAAAATTGGGCCAACCAGCGATGATATGGAAGATGTTGGGGAGCGGCGGATAAAATTTATGGATGAGAGCGGCATCGACATGCAGGTGCTTTCGTATGGTGCCGGAGGCCCTCAAAATATAACAGACAAAACCTTAGCTATTGAACTTTGCCAGGAAGCCAATGATGAATTAGCTAATTTGATAAAACTGCACCCAACAAGGTTTGCCGGCTTTGCCAATTTGCCCGTTGCTGATCCAACTGCAGCCGGGGAAGAATTGAACCGGACTGTGAAAGAATTAGGTTTTAAAGGCGCAATGCTTTCAGGAACTTTCAATGGTCGCTTTTTTGATGAACATGAATTTTTACCCATTTTTTCCAAAGCCCGGGAATTAAAGGTGCCTGTATATATGCACCCTGGTTTCATCTCAAAAAATATCGCCGCGCACTATTATCAGAGTGATAGCTGGCCTGCCGTTGCAGGGGCTATGTTTGCATCAGCAGGGTATGGCTGGCATTTAGATTCAGGGATTGCAATTGTCCGATTAATTGCTTCGGCCATTTTTGACAAACTACCAGATCTGATACTAATTTCAGGACATTGGGGCGAACTGGTTCCTTTTTTCCTGAATCGCTTAGACGATCAATTAAGCAAGACTTTAAAATTAGACCGCAAGATTTCCGACTATTATAAAAGCAATATCTATATCACACCCAGCGGGCTTTTTTCTAACGCTCAACTTAAATATGTGATTGATGAGTTGGGGCTAGATAAAATTATCTATTCAGGTGACTATCCTTATTTAATAGATAAAAACACCAGGCAATTTCTTGAAACAGCACCTATTTCACAAGAGGCCAAAGAAAAAATCGGTTATAAGAATGCCGAAAAATTGCTGAGTTTATAGTCTGTTTTTTTGTAGACTACTTCGTGAATACATCCATAAGCATTGTGGCAGCTACCGTTACCAATTTTATTATACACCTTTCTTGTCTACAATCGGAATAATGGTAAACAAAACAGGAATCCATATAACGGCCTTGCCCGAAAGTATCAGGAACTTTGTCCTTCAATAAAGTAAGGACATTTACTGAGGCTATGAAAGGCATTGAAGTAAAAACAGAGTCTTTTAAGAACATTTAATTTTAACAAAAACTAATGAAATTATCAAACAACAAAATTTTAATCACTGGCGGAGCCACTGGCATCGGTTTGGGATTGACTGAAAGATTTATTCAGGAAAATAACCAGGTTATCATTTGTGGCAGAAGGAAAGAAGCGCTGAAAGAAGTATCAGACAAATTCCCGGCAGTAATAACAAAGGTTTGCGACCTATCAGAGGAATCCGGGCGGATGGAAATTTATCATTGGATTGCTGAACATCACAGTGATTTGAACGTATTGGTAAACAATGCAGGCATTCAAAACTGGATGGATATTTCAGATAAAAGCTTTTATGATAAAGCAAAAAATGAAATTCAAATAAATGTTTTAGCTCCGCTACATTTGACTTCGCTCTTTACCGAAATCAAATCATTGGATACTGTCATCAATGTAACTTCCGGCCTGGCATTTGCGCCGCTTACAAAAGTGCCCGTTTATTGCGCCACAAAAGCTTTTTTTCACTCGTTTACCCTTTCATTGAGGCATTTGCTAAAATCAAAAAATATAGAGGTCATCGAATTGATTCCGCCAGCCCTCAACACTGACCTGGGAGGTAAAGGGTTGCACAGCGAGCATCCTTCTGTTGGTGATTTTATTAATGGAGTGTTTCAACAACTGGAAGAAGGCAAAAATGAATTGACTTTTGGATATAGCGAAATGCTATCGAAAGCAACACCAGCTGAAATACAGGGAATGTTTAAAAGAATGAACCCATAAGAAGAAATAATCAATATTTTGAAGTTAGCGTGTTGGAAATGAATTAAATGAGTCGTATCAGATTTTTTTCATGATCTCGAAGCCAATATTATAAAATATGGGCAGCATTTTAATAATTGAAACTGGGTATAAAAAGGTATTGCGAGACATCCTAAGCTGTTTCGCGGTGCCTGGTCAGCGTTACATAAATCAATAGAGCCTTATGAAGCTTTTTTTGAACCACATTGTCCAAGATTTACAGAAAATAGCAAAGCTGACTTAATCGGTTCGAGCCCAGTTTCGGAAAAACGCGACAAGCATTTATGGCCAAATATACTCCGATAACAAAATACTTAAACCGATAAAAGCCGGGGATCTCACTCCCGACTTTATTAATCAGTTTAAATACTAAAAGGACTCATGCCATGTAAGACGTGGGGCCGAGATCCTTATAGTATCCCGTTGATTTTATCCAAATGTATTCGAAACTACCACTTCGTGAAAGGTAGCTTCAGGATCAATCTTTCAAGAACGGATAATCGGTATACCCCTTTTCTCCTCCACCATACATTGTAGCTACGTCCGGTACATTTAGCTCAGCATTCAATTCAAACCGTCTAGGCAAATCGGGGTTGGCAAGAAGTAATGAGCCGTAAGAGATTATTTTAGCGATTCCCTTTTCCAGTTCTGCTTTCCCGCTATCTTTATTGAACCCGCCATTGGCGATGACCAGGTGTTTACTTATACTCCCGAATGTTTCCACAGCATTCTTAGGGTAGTGCGGGTAATTATCCAAAGGGAACAAGCCATTCATCAGATGAATATAGGCCAATGGTAATTCATTCAATGCTTCGATCAAAGGTTTGAATTGAGCAACAGGATCACTGTTTTCTATATTGTTATAATGGACAGTTGGCGATAGCTTAATGCCAACTTTATCGCTTCCCGACGCATCAACCAGTTCCTGCATAACATCCAACACAAAGCGGTTCCTGTTCTCAATGCTGCCACCATACTCATCAGTCCGGAGGTTTGCACTTTCCGATAAAAATTGGTTAGGTAAATATCCGAATGCTGCATGTAATTCAACTCCATCGAAACCGGCAGCGATAGCATTTTTGGCAGCCTGACCGTAATCCTTTACGATCTGCTTGATCTCTGCGGTAGTTAATTCCTGTGGAGTTTCGTAATCTTTCATTCCCTGGGAGGTGAAATGCTGCTGCCCTTTTATCCCTACTGCCGATGGTGCTACAGGAAGTTTTCCCTTTCTATCTACCGAATGCCCGACACGGCCGGTATGCCATAACTGCGCGTACATAACACCTCCTTTGTCGTGAACCGATTGGGTCACTTTCTTCCAGGCCTCAATTTGCTCCCCGCTGTATAGGCCAGGCGTAAATGGGCTGCCCAACGCCTGTTCCGAGATATTGATGGCCTCCGTAAGGATGAGCCCGGCATTGGCACGCTGCGTATAGTATAATACAGTCAGCTCTGATACGACCCCCTCAATGTTAGCCCGGCTGCGTGTCATAGGTGCCATCGCAATGGCGTTCTGCAATATTTCTTTTCCTAATGTTATCTTTTCTAATAATTTCATGGTCTCTTTTTTTATTATCTTATTGATATCTGTAAATTGTACTGTTTGATTTGGAAGATGTTTCCTTAGATCGGCCCACTGATCGACTCTGTTATTGAATAACTACAAGGACAACTTTACCGTTCACTCCCCCAGCCGACACAAAATCCTGAGCTTGAGCAGCTTCGTCTAATGGGAAAGTTTTTGCAACGATGGGACGGAGTTTTCCTTCATTGACCAAAGCCAAACCAGCGGCCAAACTACCCGCTGAGATATTTGAACTGATAAACCGTGCGTCAACCTGGTGCTTTTCCGCTAATGTTGCGGAAGGCGGGATTACTATACTGAATAATTTACCTCCGGGCTTTAACACTTCAAAAAGTTGATGCTGTGATTCGCCACCAGCGCAATCCACCACCAGGTCAACATTGCTGGCTAACAGGTTAACGTCTTGCGATTTATAATCTATCACCTCGTCTGCACCAAGGCTTTTTACTAATGCTACGCCTTGTCCGGATGCTGTTGCGATAACATAGGCCCCGGTGTTTTTTGCCATCTGCACCATAGTTGCGCCTGTTGCCCCCGCAGCCCCCTGGATTAAAACTTTCTGATCTTTCGCTAATTTTCCCTCGTTAAATAATACCGATTGAGCGGTGCCGATATTAACCACCAGGGAGGTTGCTTCTTCAAAGGAGGCGTTAGTGGGTTTAATAGCTACGTGACTTTCATTTGCAATCGCGTATTCGGCATACCCGCCTTCTCTGGTCACAGCGATCACCTGGTCACCTGCTTTAAATTGGGTTACATTTTCTCCGGTGGCAACAACGATCCCGGCTACATCTGCACCTGGTACAAATGGCAAACTGATAGGACGGATCTGTTGCATAATTCCACTCCGTAATTTGATATCCAAAGGATTTACACTGGCTGCTTTAACTTGAATTAAAACTTGGGTTTCATTGCTGATTTCAGGCTGAGGGATTTCTGCCACCTCTATTACATTGGAATTGCCAAATGCCTTATATAATATTGCTTTCATTATTTTTTTCTTTGTCATATTTAATTATATGAACAAATGTAGAAGTTAATAAATGGGCAAAATAACCGAAAAAGACATAAGAATAGCCCTATCCGGCAGGTAGTATTGATTTTGGAGAAAAGAAGTTTTATGAGGTGTAGGAGAACTTCTTTGGGGTAATGCCATACCGCTTCGCGAATAATCTGCTAAAGTGGCTAAGGTTTGAAAATCCCAACTCATAACCAACCTCAGAAACGGAATGTTTAGCCTGTTTTAACAGAAAAGCAGCCTCTTCCATTCTTGCCTGCTGATAATAATTATAGATTGTATCTCCAAATGTTTGCTTAAACAGCTGCTTAAGTTTCGTTTCGCTCATCGAAGCGATAAAGGCTAATTCACTTAGAACCGGTGGGGTACTCAGATCACTTAAAATTTCATTGCGAATAACTAAAAGTTTTTCTGCATCGTTGCTATTTATACTCTTAAAAGTCGTATGCTCCCTAAGCGATAACTTGCTAAAAAGCAGGTACATTAGTTCCTGTACCTTAATTTGCACATAAAAATTATTCAGCAAGTTATTCATGTCGACGGATACAATATTTTTAAGCAGTAACTGCATTTCAGCATCCAAACTTTCGAAAAAGAGAAAGGATGCGTTTTCCGCTATGATGGTCTTTAAGGTACCGTTGGGTTTTTCAATAGATAGAACTGAGCGTAATCTGTTAGCAGTGATCCCAACTACTACATATTGAATATTGCTRCCGGCAGGAAAACGAATTTCCGTGCGCAAATCATTTGATGACAGGAGTATAGAAGAATCATTTTTTTGTGAGCATGGTATGTTTGCCTCATTATGATATTTAACTTCAAGATCTTCCCTGTCATTATAAAAGAAAATGGTACGGACATCATTAGCTATTGCAGCCGGATTGCGTTTAACAATCAGATCTTCTTTCAATACATAACGATGGATCGTTAATTTGAAATCATCCCCAAACCCAACTTTACGTACATACCC
The DNA here is from genome assembly GCF_056400585.1 of Mucilaginibacter sp. P5_A6. Lineage (NCBI taxonomy): Bacteria > Pseudomonadati > Bacteroidota > Sphingobacteriia > Sphingobacteriales > Sphingobacteriaceae > Mucilaginibacter > Mucilaginibacter sp. P5_A6. The sequence continues at coordinate 312,291 of NZ_JBFUKZ010000002.1, forward strand.
TTCTCCAAGTGTCTTCGGGATTTCCAATACATTGTCCCTTACGGGCGCATTGATCTGTTTTGAGAACAGTGTTATAAAGTCAAAACCCGGGGCAGTTGTAAATTCAAAAATCATTGCAGGAAGTAACTAATTAATATGTCTAAGGTTATGTAAATTTCTCCAAAAAAAGTCACTTTCTTTCAATACATTTCCATTGATGATGAGTATTTGATATATAATGGAAGATAATTAGATCCTACAGTATTATTTGCAACATTTTTTTTCTCAAGGTTGCTATAAAACAAAATAGATTGACCTAATTAGTGTCATGTCAATGATAAATTGATGGATAGTCTTTAGCCCAAAGTCTTAAGTTCTAAGTCAAAAAAAGAAAAAAATCAACTTTAGATTTACGACTTAGTACTGTTGACTTAACACTAGTTTGGAGCCAACTTGGATTTCTACCTATTCCCTTAACGCTACTTGTCGTTTGATGTCAAATTTATTTCTTTAATTCATAAAACCAGGCTTATCAGCTTCCGTTCCGGCTTTTTCCATGCCGAGGCTTTCATTAACATGAAGTTTCGGATCCTCTATAAGTTTTACCACCAGGTCAGCAACACTTTTTCGGGATATTTCGGTTCCGGTAACTGGCTGGCCTTTTTGAGTGACTGTATAATCAATTTCATCTTTATTCGTATACCATGTCGGACGAAGAATCGTATATGCCAGGCCAGATGCCTCAATGAGGCTTGCAGCTTTTTGATAGCGTTCCAGTATAGGCCCTATCATCTGTTTGTTCCAAAGGCCAAAAGCACCGGGAACTTCATCGTAGATCCCAATGGCTGCAATGAACACAATACGCTTCACACCTGCGGTCTGCATGGCTTTTACCGTCTGTTCGGCGATCACATCTTCCTGACCGTTTATATTAACATAGACCAGGTCCTGTCCCCGCATAGCATTTTTGAGTTTTTCGCAAACCAGTATATCGCCTTCGATCAGCCTAATCTGCTCGCCGTCCAAATGCTGCAAGTGTGAGGCATTACGCAGATACAAAGTAAGATAGATGGAATTGTTTTGTGATAACCTATCGATCACGTGCCGGGCAACTTGTCCGCCGGCTCCAAGTATTAATACCTTTGTCATATTCAATTCTATAGTTAATATATTTTGCCATAATTGCATCCTTCGGATGAAATTATGCTGCATACAGCTTAAAATGTCTGTTAATGTTCTATAAGCCGGGCTGCTTCGCACTCCCGATGAGGTTAACGTCTACAAGTTCCAGTTTCTTTACCATTTGCTCTACGGTAGTCTTGTACTTCTTAAAATGAGGCGTTGCAATATGTTTGAGATAGGCGGTGCTGTCGGCGTAGATCTCCAGGATAGTTATCCGCGAAGGGTCTTTTTTATCGGCGACTGCATAATAGGTCAATACGCCAGGTTCCAGCCGGACAGCGGTTTGCATCTGTTCTTTCAGTGCTGCATTATATTCCTTGAGTTGTGTCGAATCAACTTCAATTTTGGCTATACGGATCATGCGCATATCTGTTTGTGCTTTGGCATGTAAAATAGAAACGAGTAACATTCCGCAACAACCAAGTATCCTAAATGATGCCCGCACTGTTGCTCTGTAAAAATGATTGCTGATTTTCATAGATCTTTATTTAATGACCTTGAGCTTATCCAATACTATACGGGCAGCATCTGCCTGCTGTTTCCCGATACTGCTTTCCAGTAAGGCAAAAGCTTGTTCCAGTTGCCCTTCCGTTAGCCCGACATTCATCCCCATGCCAAGGTGCGCTTGTAACTGTGCTTCTAGTCCGGGCAGGCTCGCAAGTACTGTGATTGTTGCCAGCTCACGCTCCCGATAAGTCAGTACGCCTCGCCCGAAGATGTCAGCAAACAAGTGCTCTTTCAAAAACGCGTCAATGCCGGGCGCAAAAGCATTGGCACCGGTGAACGGGCCGTTCTGCGGCTTACCTGTTAAAGTTTCCAGGGTTTTCCTTCCCATCTCATATTTGCTTTCATTATTGCCTGTTACAGCAGTTGGGGCCTGTCCTTCCAGATCGTGAATACCCTTGAATTTCCGTTCCTCCAGCAGGGACATAAAAGTGGTGATACCGTTGAGGCTACGCGGAAAACCGCAGTAGGCATATAACTGCACCAGTTCCTCCCTGATCTGGTTGATGGTCAATCCGACATCAAGACCTGTATTCAGGGCATTTTTCAATTGCGGTAGGTTACCCGTTGCGGCAAACGCGGCAATCAATACGAGATGTTTTTCGTTTGCTTTTAATTCATGACTTTGCTGTGCATTCATAGTAAGACTTGTAATTGTTATCAGAAGTGTTAGAAATGTGCGGATCATTGTTTGATTGTAACGCAAAATTCGTGCGAAAATATCAGTCCGTGGTTATACAGACTCCTGAAATACTTACCATTATTCCTGATTATGATACAAAGGCAGCTTGCCCGGAAAATCTTGTTATAGTTTTGTATAACATTTGATAGGCATTGGAAACATAGCAGCCGACAGGTCAAAGAGAACAGAAAGATGAGCCATACAGGCAAGTAGATTGAGCCATAAAAGAAACAGACCGTAGCATATAATGCAGATCTTTGTGTTGTAAATACATGACATATCTGCTATGAAAAACATAGAAAAAATAAACCTTGGTAAAAATGGACCGCTCGTATCTAAACTGGGATTAGGCTGTGCATTAATCCACCTTTTGCTACGGGGTGAAACGAAACGATGTAACATAAATATCGGTTATGAACAGCAACCGGCACCCTATCTGAGCTCCCTCACTACGGCAAACTTGATTTTGAAAACACATGGTTAAATCATATTTGCAGGACCGAAGTTGATTCATAGTGTCCACCATATATCGACACTTTTCCAATGAACAACGATATACAGTGCTTGCACTAGATGTATTATTTTTTAAAATACTGGTTGTTAGTAACTTTGGTAATGGCATAACTTTGGTATTTCGATCGGCTATGGACACATTCATGGACGAAAAACAGTTGCTAAAAAAAATTAAAAAGTTTGTAAAAAAAAGGTACAGTGATGAACAGTATGTCAAGCTGAAGTTCCATAATTTTAAGCGTTGTAAACAAATAATAAGGTGGGCCCACATTATCGCCGAACCTTTTAATCTTGCTCCGGCGGATCAATTTGCGCTCTATGCGGCGCTTTGGCTTAAAGATATCGGCTACACAGAAGATCCGACCGCACCTGAAACAGCAGGTTTGCGGGTCGCGGTAAACTTTCTCCAGCAGCTAAAATTAATGGATAATGTTATTGAACGGATAACTGATTTATGGATATGTACATCGACACCGGCTCAACCCTTAAGTTTATTATCTGAAATATTTCTCGACGCTGAAACGTATTACTTAGGTGAAAAGTCATTTAAACAGGCAAATGACCTTAAAAGAAAAGAACAAGCGGAATTGCAATTCCGAAAAATAAGCAAAGCTGAATGGAGCAAACAATCTGTTGAATTGCTGGAGCATCACCGATACCATACTGCAACAGCAAGAGACTTACTGGAAATTAAAAAACTAAGAAACCTGTCTTTACTCAGGTGTGAATTACAAGAGATCGATCATGAGAAACATGAATCCGACTCTAACGAATTAAATAATCCTCCTGCTGTACTGATCAGCAAGAATAAAAATTTTCCGGAAAAAGGTGTAGACACATTATTCCGGGTTTCACTTGCAAACAATCAGCGTATCAGCGGACTTGCTGATAATAAAGCAAGGATACTGATCACAGTTAATTCAATTATTTTATCAGCGATCATAAGCCTGATACTAAAAAGGCTCGATAAAGAGGCCCATTTATTGTATCCAACCTTAACATTGGTTGCTGTTAGCCTTGTTTCTATTACGCTGGCCATACTTGCTATCCGACCTCATCGATCTTCAGGTAAATTCACTAGAGAAGCCTTGGAGAACAATGAAGCTAACCTGCTTTTCTATGGAAACTTTAATAGAATGGATCTTTCGGACTTCAGAGCGTCGATGTTTCACATGATGAATTATAAAGAACTCGTTTACGGAGCTCTTGTCCAAGACCTTTATGAACAAGGCCGGTCGATTGGCCGTAAATATTTTTTACTGAGGGTTTCTTATACGATATTCATGTTTGGCTTGATTGTTTCAATTCTGGCCTTTATCGCAACTACGGTAAGTCATCACCCAAATTGGTCTTCAAGCATCTTTTAGTAAGATGATCCGTTTGAGTGAATAGAAAAGCGATGTTGGCTTCGTTATCGCTTTTCTCGTCACGGTTATTGTATCACTATTGTCTTATTCTTTTTTCGAAAAACCGTTTCTACGATTAAAAAGGAAATTTACCTATATTCCGTCGAGAGATTAGTGATATGCAGCTGGACATTCCGCAGCCGTGAACTACCTCTAACCAGGAAGTAAGACCGGGCTTTCATTTGCTTATAGTCTAGATAATGGCTTGGTTAGTAACGATTGCCTCCGTGACCATCACACCCATCTCACCGTCGCCGGTGTCTATCGTGTGTATATATTTGAAACTCTGGCTCAACTGGTCATAAACCTGGTCTATGACATTAATATGGACCGCATTTACCGGGATTGCCAGGCTATTTTGAATACATAGTAATTGCCCGTTATGCAATACGAGATAATCAAAATGATAACCTTTAGCATGCAGTTCGATTACCCTTTTTGTTAAGCTGAAATTGAGTTTGCGGTTCTTTTTTTCGGGGCTGTTCATCGTTTTAGATTTAGCATTGATTAAAAAAGCGATATCGTTTGGTTATATCACTTGAAAAGATCATGCCACTCTAATATCTATTTGATATTCAATTAGTTAGATTAAGTTTATAATTGATTTTGTCGAAACTTGGTTAGGCAGTCTGCTAAACAGCGAAATACAGTTAGTATTGACTTCAGGCGGAAGGTAAATTTCCAGGTTGCCTTTCCCGTAGTATGTATTGATCTAAATATCAATGTAAATAACTGATAAACAATCCATTACTTCGTATATTTAAATACGGTCCAGTTACAAAATCCAATAAATATATGCATTGAGGGATAGAAGAGGCATTCTTCGCAGAAGATATAGCGAATAGCCAAGGGGAATTATAAAATGATACGGGCATAACTGGAATTAGGAGAGAAACTGACCAATTCATTTTCGTCAATTACTGTCTTCCCCCCACAGCAAAATAAATTACTGATCCCGGATCCGGTTCGACCAAATTGTTGATCAAAAAGCCAAGGTGCCATTAAATTGAAGGCATACCACTATACCTGGCATAGATGTTTAGCCATGCTTAAATAGCGGCAGCCTTCAAATAATATTGTTTTTTATGATTTCACATGTTGAAATGAAAACCATTTCTCAAAATTGATAATGCCTAATTTGGCCTCACCGTGCGGAACCAATGCGTCATTAGGGATGTGTCCGCCGTAGTACTCGTTGTTTTGGTTAGTCACAACAGTTTCAGTGCCGCCTGTTGCCTTGAGGTAGATTGCGACAAATTCACTAAGTGTACGACGCTCAGGACCACCGATCTGCAGAATACCGTTAGCGGGGTTCTTCAAGGCAAATTCAGCAACGAATGAAGCTACATCTTCGGCAGCGATAGGTTGAAATGCGACATCAGAAACATGAGCTTCATTTTCCTGAATCGAACCACTGACAAGTGCCGGAAGAAATTCCATAAACTGGGTGCTATGGATGATGGTATACGGCAATCCTGATTGCCTGATCAGATCTTCCTGTACTTTTTTTGCCCTCATGTAGCCTACATTCTGCATCTGATCGACACCGACTATCGAAAGTGCCACGTGATGTTTAATACCGGCTTTTTTTTCTGCTGCCATCAGGTTGTGGCCCGAGGTTTGGAAAAAATCCATCACCGCTCCATCCTCGAAGGAAGGCGAGTTCGATAGATCAATAACAATATCAGTTCCAACCATTGCTTCATCAATTCCCTCCCCGGTAAGAGAATTGATGCCTGTAGATGGAGAGCCTGCAATTACTGTGTGGCCAAGCTTCTGTAGTTTGCCAGCTACTTTGGTACCGATGAGTCCGGTGCCGCCTATGATTACGATTTTCATGGGTTTTGTTTTTTAATACTTATTTAAATTTGTTAACTGTTTATACCTTGCTAATTTGATGCCATTCATTCAAATTGCTTTAAATCAATTGATTGCCCCATTCTTTAAATTGTACTTTTCACTGTATTTAGTGAACTCACTTTATGATTCACTTTATAAAGGGGATTCGGACCAGGTTTTGAATTCGCAGTAAAACAGCGCGGCCATTTTTTGCGCTAACTTTTTTTGCGCATGATGCTGTATGTATTCTATAATTGGATTAATCGTCGAAAGAAAATCAAACCCATTAAAAAAGTCCGGGTTACCAGCCGCTGTACACTTTATATGGTGTCGCCTGGCGGACTTTCCACCGAATGAAGTGAAAAAAACGTCTCTGTTTTTTATTAAATTATTGATTGTTAGACATTTACCACATGGCATGCCGATTGCAAACTATTGAATGAAAAATCAAATCATTTAAATGCCGGCCTAAATAAGGGCCTAAAAAAATCAAATTATGAAAATTGTAGTAATCGGTGGAAGCGGGCTAATTGGATCTCAATTGGTAACCAGGCTTACCCAACTTGGGCATGAAGTTATTGCGGCATCACCAGCAAGTGGCGTAAATACGATCACTGGTGAGGGATTACAGGAAGCCATTAACGGAGCGAAGGTGGTGGTTGATGTATCCAATTCACCGTTATTTGAAGATAAAGCAGTTATGGAGTTTTTTGAAACCTCAACCCACAATTTGCTTGCAGCTGAAAAAATTGCAGGTGTGATGCACCATGTTGCCCTTTCGGTTGTAGGAACTGACCGATTACAGGAAAGTGGCTATTTTCGTGCAAAACAAGTGCAAGAGAATTTGATCAGGGCCTCCGGCATTCCTTATTCAATTGTACACTCGACACAATTCTTTGAATTCCTGGGCGGAATTGCCGCGGCTGCAACTGACGGAGACACTGTGAGATTGTCGTCTGCCTATATCCAACCAATTGCATCAGCAGATGTGGCTGAAGTTATAAAAGACGTCACTTTGGGCGCGCCAATTAATGGTATAATTGAAATTGCTGGCCCGGAAAAAATAAGGCTTTCGGCTCTTGTTCAGAAATACCTGGCCAGGAATAATGACTCCCGCAAAGTCATAGTAGATGCGCATGCACTTTATTATGGCGCTGAATTGAGCGAGCTGTTGCTTGTTCCGGGCGACAAAACCAGGATTTGCAAAATAGATTTCGAAAATTGGTTTGTCAACCAGCCAAAAAAAATTTAACTGATTAAGTATGTTTTTTAGGTTTGCGTAAGCCCTTCGGAACGAAGATGACGGGTGTCAGCTTTTCAAGGATGTTGTAAAGGGCGTGCATTTTCCACCCGTTCATGCACGGGACAACCTACGCCGGCACAGTGTCCCTGTGAAAACCGGTCAGCAACGTGAAAGGTCGAAGGGTTGCAGCTGCCTGAAATTCATATCTATAAAAGCACCTGAAATATGCTAAACGGTGCCCTTTTATTTATGGTATTAACTCAAATAAGCGAGAGTATTTGTCTACAATCATTCAAATCCCAGGCAAGATGAAAAATGGATCAGCATCAATTTTTAAACATTTATCGTGTTTTAGGAAAAAATCTGTTTCGAAGGAAACGTTAAACCGCATAAAATGTAAACTGATACCTATCTATTTAGTAGCGATCAGACTCTATTATCTTATTTATAGATAATGCAACTTAAAAGACACTTTCGTTTCGGGCGGCATAGCCCATCGCATCGTTTGACTGCATTTATTAAGGACGCTATTTTTTCACTTGCAGTTTGGTCAAAAGACTGTGGAATGTCTCTGCTGACTGTGCGCCGGAAACAGAATACTTCCCATCAAAAAGAAAAAATGGAATACTACGAATACCCAGGTAATGAGACGCATGCTCATCTTTTCTCACCTCCGCAGAATAAAGGTCGCTATCCATAACTGCCTTAGCATCGATCCCGAGTTCAGCAGCAATTTCCGACAGCACCGTGGTTTTTCCTATATGTTTGCCGTCTGAGAAATAGGCCCTAAAAAGACATTCTTTCATTTCCAGACCCCTGCCTAAGGTTTCGGCAAAATGGATAAGCCTGTGTGCATTAAAGGTATTGGTGACAATAACCTTATCAAAGTCAATTAACAATCCGACTGCCTTACCTGCAGTAGACGCATTGTTAAGTGTCTGCTGCGCCCTTAACCGAGATTGACGATAATTTCGCATTACCGCTAAGTGCGGCGTTTCTCCGCTATTATTTGCGGCGTCCGGCTCCAGCTCAAAACTTCGCAGAACGATTTCGGGTTTACTGCCCGTAAATTGGTTAAGCGCATTTTCAAGATGATTAAAACCGATATAGCAGAAAGGGCACGCCACATCAAACCAGATCTCAATTTTCATAATTTTTTAGATAATGATTTTGTAAATCGCACATATCGACAACGGAGAATGTAGCATCGAGCTGCTTTCTCTTCCGTCAGTTTTTTTATTCAAAAACCATATAACCAATTCTTATTAATACACGCTTAAAGCAGCTTATCGGTCAGGCAAATAAATGTACCCCTCCCGCAGCAAAGACGTTTTAATAGCTACCTGCATGCTTTTTGAGCTTCCATTCGCACCTCTACGTTTCCCCCGAACTTTAAAATCGGACATCCCCTGGCGATCTCTAATGCTCCCTCGTAGTTTTCCGCTTGTATGAACACCATACCCCCAATGAACCCACTAATTTCCAAGTGGGGCCCCCTAGAAACATTATAGGAGCTAACTACCACCCCTTCCTGGTCCCAGCATTGCAGCGGCCTTACTAATCTGTTCTGAGCGGCTATACAACCATGCCAATTCTGCCAGTCCCGGATCGAATTCTGAAGTCCTTGAGGCGAGCGCTGTACTTTTTTATTGGTGAAGGCTTTGCGATATACTAATAAGAAAAGGTGCATTTTAATGTTAATTAGGCAACGTTTAACAATTGCTTACCCAAACATTCCTACTTTGTAAGTACCGGGCTCGTTAGGAAACGCCAGGTTAATTCGGTTCCAGGTGTTGATGGTGGTAATAGCGAGAGTCAAATCAATTACTTCCTCCTCAGAAAACTGCTCCAATGTGTCCTGATAGATGCTGTCAGGAATATTGCAGGCTGTAACAGCCTCAGCCCACCCCAATGCAGCTTTCTCACGTTCGTTGTAATAGGGGGTTTCACTCCACACGCCGATACTATATAAACGCTGTTCGGTTTCACCGGCTGCACGTGCGTCTTTGGAGTGCATATCCAAACAATAGGCGCAATTGTTAATTTGTGATACCCTAAAGAATATCAACTCCAATATGCTGTCTTCCACAGATGATTTCTTCAAATAGCCGGTTATTCCATAAAGTGGTTTTAAGGCAGCTGAACCTTTAGCATGAACATTAAGTCTCTGTTCCATAATTGTCAATTTGTTATGTTAAAACCCAATGACAATCGACCTCCTCGAATTGGACACGTTTGGCAATAAATCTTTTTATTTCCTCATCAATGGAACATCACAATTCTCAATAAAGAATAAAACAATCTTTTGTAGCCGATTAAAATGTTAATCACAATGATCTGATTCGATTATCTATGGTAACAAAGGTTGCTGTAAATGCCCAAGAAGATCGTTCGTGCAGCAATATTCTTATAAACTCTTCTTTTGTTAATTATGGCACATGAGGATTGACCCAGGGCTGGTCTGATACCAGGTCACCCGGACGTACGGAAAAACCGTACAATTACCCCCTTTTAATAAGTAGCACTTACGTTTCAACATCGTTATTAAATAAAATAATGATATTTTCTTCGTAGAAATGTCCAATCTGTTGAGGCTGATTGTCATGGATGTTAATGAAAGTAATAAAAATAATTTGCCTTGAAGAATTGAACAGTAACAGCGGCAAGATTTTGTCCGCTTCCTGTCAAATGGCACAACCATCCGATCCGGCAGGCACACAGCTTTATAAACTGACAGTTATCCGAGCATTTAATTAATTCGAAATGGAAAAGCAACAATTTTTAGAAGAGAAAGATGAACACAATAGCTTTTTCGAAACATTTCAGAAGCAGATCGAAGTTTATGAAAGAGAAAAAAACATACTCCTTGCGTTAAGCAACGACATAACAAAGGTCAGAGACAAGAATGACCTGATCATGCTTTTCTCATCGAGAATAAAGGACCTGTTCTACTTTACTTACACAATAGTTGTGCTGATTGATCAGAAGCGGGAATACTATTCGCCCTTCCTGCTCGATCACAAGGACTCGGCTATTCGAAACCATCCTGAATACGCCAGGTTAATAGTATCGCGTTTTGACCCTAACGAGCCATTTATCCAAAAAGTTGTTCATGCGGAAGGCCCTGTTATCTATTTATTGGAAGACATTATAAATGACCCACAAGTTCCCCGCTTCCTAACTGCGAACTATGAATGCGGCGCAAGGGAGGTGATGTTTACCCCTTTAAAGAATAAAGATGAAACCATTGGATTCATTAATATTTACTCAGATAAGCCAGGCAGTTTTACAAGCGAATTTAAAAACATTATGAAGGGTATAGCCCCTCATTTGTCAAATGCGGTCGCGAACATTCTTACTAATGAGGAAATAGAATATAACAACAAGGTGAATAAAGTTATTTTCACGCTTAGCAATGAACTGGTTATGGTCCGGAACAGAATGGACGTCGTTAACGTAATTAACTCCTGCCTTAAAAATATCATTGACTTTACACATAATGTGATGACAGTAATTGATGAGACGGGCGAAAATTACAAAGCATTTTTAATAGATCCAGAGTCGAAATCAAAGGACTTTTCCAAATACACGGAAGCTATTTCAACTACATACCCGGTAAACGATAATATTTATAATGTGGCGGAACGCTCTGATAAGCCGGTGCTCTTTGACATTAAATCCCTCGATTTGAGTAAGGTTCCACTCTGGCTTAAACTGAATTATGGTGCCGGTGCGCGGGAAATGGTTGTCAAGTTCCTGCCTGATAACGGGAAATCTAAACACAGTATCATTTTATTTTCAGACAAGCCAGGAACTTTTAATGACAAATCGCTGCATATTATAGACCGGATATCCAGTCAGCTATCAACAGCTGCAAACAATATCGCCGCGAATGAAGAAATAGTAAAAAACGAAAAGGATAAATCGTTCTTATTGGAATTCAGCAACAGCTTAGCCAGCGTGAGGACGAAGGATGACCTGGAAATCGCCATCGTTAATGTTCTTCAAAATGTATTGAACATAAAGCTGGGGATGATCCGGATGCTGGACGAAGACGCTGTTGGTTTGAGCCCTTACATGTATGACAAAAGCATGTTTTACGCAGCGGAGGACAGTTTCAAGGTGTTATCTTCTAAAACGATTACTATTCATGAACCCCTTTCGGCCAGGGTGCTTAATAGTCAGGAACCGGTAATTTTTAATATTGAAAACGAAGAAAGAAACGGAAATAAGGGCGCGTACATTCAATTATGGAAAAAGGCAGGAATGAAAAACGCCTATGGTACCGCCCTTCGCGTGGGAAATTTAAACGTTGGAACCCTTTGGCTATTGACCAACGATTTAAATATGACGATCCTTAAAGGGATTTGCGCTCAAATCTCGATAGCCATATCCAATATCAGGGCAAATGAACAGCTTCTCACTTTCAAACAGATGCTGGAAGTTGAAAATGACCACCTTAAAGAACAAATTAAAATCATTTACAACTTTTCAGACATCATTGGCAGTGGCACGGAAATGCAGAAGGTCTATCACCTGTTGTCGCTTGTGGCCGAAACGAACTCTACAGTACTGCTGTTAGGCGAAACCGGTACGGGGAAAGAATTAATAGCCCGGGCAATACATAACTCATCACCAAGAAAAAGCAAGATAATGGTGAAGGTCAATTGTGCCGCTCTACCAGCAAACCTGATCGAAAGCGAATTGTTCGGGCATGAAAGAGGTGCGTTTACCGGAGCTATTGACCGTAGAATCGGAAAATTTGAGCTTGCACACCATAGCACGCTGTTTCTGGATGAAATAGGCGAGCTTCCCTTCGAATTGCAAGTTAAATTATTACGTGTTATCCAGGAACGGGAATTTGAAAGGGTGGGCGGTAAAACGACCTTGAAGGTTGACGTACGTATTGTTGCCGCTACAAATCGTGACCTGGAGGCAGAGGTTCAGGCAGGGCGTTTCAGGCAGGACCTGTTTTACCGGCTGAACGTTTTCCCGATTAGTCTACCTTCCTTAAGAAAACGTACCGAAGATATTCCCAGCCTGGCAAATTTTTTTCTGGTTCGTTACAGTAAGAATACGGGCAAAAAAGTAACCGCTATAAGCAATAACGTGATGCAAGAGTTAAAAAGTTACCATTGGCCCGGCAATGTCAGGGAACTTGAACACCTCATTGAAAGAAGTATCCTGCTTGCTGGTGAAAGTGTCATACGCGAAGTACATTTGCCCAAAGCTCAAAACGACAGGAAGTTCAAACAGGAAGTCATCACTGACGGGACGCTTGAAGATGTAGAACGTGGGCATATTATCGAAATCTTAAAAAGATGCAGCGGCAAGATATCAGGCAGCGGGGGGGCCGCCGAACAGTTAAACATACCTTCAACTACGCTGCATTCCAAAATAAAAAAACTGGCCATTTCAAAATCAGATTATTTTCCAAAATCGAAAAACTAATTTCGAACTAAGGCCCACGGACTATTGCCCGCGGGCTTTTAATCCTCCTCTATTCATTATGCAATGGCATCCTGAAGAAAAACATAAAACCCCTATCATCATCTTCTTCTATTCAAACCGCTGCACAATTATACGCTGATATTAAGCGCTCTTTATTGCTGTGCTCCGGTGATAATGCGTACACGATCCTTTTTAGAAAATGCGCTGTATTTCGTGAAATACAATGTCGATTGGCTATATACAGTGCATGATAAAACACTTAATTCTTAATAACATTCAGATTTTCAGAATATTAAGCAGTTGGCATATTCGTTGCAAGCAAGGGGGGGGTAACTATGCCGCAAGCATTTTACAAAAAACAACAAACGTCGACAGACAAATCATTAACTAAAAACAACGCGAAATGATTCAATTTAATTTTTGGGCCCATCTATATTCTGCAAAAAAAAACATGGAACCAACTCCGGAAAAAATTGAAAACGATGCAGACCCTAATTTTGATGAAAGCGCCACTCAGGGTGGAGAATACATGGATGATTCTCTTAGAATGATAGAACAGCCTTTTGAAAAGGAGTAAGCCAATTGCTCACAAGGGAAATTTTAATGTTTTTCAGGCAAAAGCATACTGGAGATATAAAGCTTCGGCAGAGGAGCCATATCTACAAATTATTTCCCAAACATATAGCCGGTGAGTGTACATTTTAGTATGTAACATGATTAATCATTTCTATTAAGCATTCTTAAATAGGCCATTACAAGGCAAGTTCCTTTGAGGACCGGGCATAATCTACAACTAATTAACAGCAGCAATATGCATGTCGGAAAATCTTATACGGTACCTGAATTTCTAATGTGGACGAGAAGGAACATATATGTACTTCTTGTCACAGGAATCACGCCAGTCGTTCTATACAAAACTTTTGATTTAAAATGGCTGAATATTCCATGGCCGATTGTCGCGCTATTGGGTACAGCCACTGCTTTTATTGTTGGTTTTAAAAATACGCAAACCTATAGGCGAACAGCAGAAGCAGAGCAAGTTTGGACCGCTATTATAAACCTCAGCAGATCTTGGGGATTGATCAGCCGGGATTACTTCACAAACCCGGAGAAAACGAAAAAGTTGATTTATCGCCATATAGCCTGGCTTACTGCGCTTCGCTACCAGATGAGAGAAGAAAGGGTATGGGAAACAAGCAGAATAAGTTATAATGAGGAGTACCAGAAGTTGTATTATAGGATACCCGAAAGGGAAACACTGCTTGTAGATGAACTGGCGAAATACCTTTCAGAGAATGAACTAACATCGATCCTGGCCACAAAAAACAAGACCACGCAAATTATGGCACTGCAAAGCAACACCATAAAAGAAATGTACCTCCGGGAGGAGATTGTGGTGCTCCAGTTTGTTGATATGGAAAGAACATTAAGAGATTTCTTACTACAGCAGGGAAAAAGTGAACAAATAAAGGATTCTCCATATCCTCGCCAGTATGCCATAATTAACAATTTGTTCATCAACCTCTTTTGCTTTTTACTTCCATTTGGAATGCTGGAGGAATTTGAAAAACTGAATAATTTAACCAGCGGTTTCATGAAAGGATATATGGTATGGCTGGTTGTGCCCTTCAGCATTATGATATCATGGATGTATACATCGCTTGAACAGGTTGGGGAAAGTACAGAAAACCCATTTGAAGGAACGGCCAACGATGTCCCTATTTCACAGATGTGCCGGACTATTGAGATTGAATTAAGGGAATTACTTGGTGAAACAGTTTTACCCCCGAAACTCGAACCCCAGAACTATATTATTCTTTAAATAAATATTAAACCATGCAAGCATATAACATTGAGGTGAAAAATTCACTACCGGTATTAACAGACCTGATTGAAACTATCCCGAATTTCAAGGATTCTGAAAACATCTATCTGAGTTGCAAAAATAACAATGACTCATCGAAGCGGGGAATTCAAAAAAACTCTTGTGGAATTAATGAAGCTGCGTTGCCTAAATTTTTGAATACATTTGGAATACGCAGTTTAACGTTAGATTCCACTTACGACGATAATAAAATCTACAACTACACCTTTAATGTTGCTGAAGAAGACTCTGATAAAAGCCAGTGGCGTGAGATAAAAAGTGATCAGCTTATAGCTGACCTTAAGGGGCTTTTTCAGCATTGTCGTACCATTGCATTTGACGACTGGGCAAACGTGGCAAATTCCTCTGACTTATGGGTCGGCCTGCTCTCGGACGTGATCAGGCCCTTAAAGAAAGCTGACCTTGACTTCATTTTTTACCTTGGAGATCCCGCTAAAAGGCTTACGTTTCAAGTAGATGAGATCCTTGATATTATAAGTGAGTTTTCAAAACATGGGCGTGTAACCTTTTGCCTGGACGAAAACGAAGCGGTTAAATTATGGATGGTTTTAAACGGAGAACATCCAGACATCTCGTTTAAAAACTTTACTGAAAGCGAATTGAAAAGAAAATACTTTTCAATATTTCGAACGATGAGCATAGACCGCCTGTTGATATATTCTGTGAACGATGCTATTTTATATTCAAATGATCAGCAATTCGTGCTGACGAGGAGGATCGTTGATCACAATATTGAGATTGCAGAAGACGCAAGGGACAATTTCGTTGCCGGTTTCACCATCGGCTTGCTACAGCGATTGGAGATCCAGCATTGTATCGCACTTGGATTAATTGTTTTTGGTGCGTATGGCGAGTACAAAACAAGTCCAGATCAAAGTGCTTTGCTTGCCTACATTAAAAGGTGGATCAGGGACATGGATAAGCCCGATACCATTAATTTATATCAATAACAAGAAAAAAAACAGGCATCCTATAGAGACCCATGTTTCCTGGAAGAAAAAAGAAATTAAAATAGTGGATTGTTAATAATAGGCGTGGTGAATGGCTTTGTTATGCCCTTTACTTAAATATCTTAGTTTAAATTGCAAAACGAAGCCATACACTCGTCCTTCCGAATATGCAAATTATCGAGTATTACTTCCCAAATTTCGAATCTGATAAACTTCTCTGAATTGGTGTATAGAATCATGATATCCGCATAGAGGTATATTTTCGACTGGCCTTGACATTCTTATGCGCTCGTTGATACCATCTATGGCAAAAATTTCAATGAACCGATTGCTCTTTGGAAATATTATTATCCAACAGAAATCTACTTAGGCAATCCGCATTTTGATGCATTCACCAGATTCGATAGGCAATAGTTGCAGCAGTTTCCTTGCGAATGGGCTGGTCTGCGTCACAGGTGCTAACGATCAAATCGTTCCGTAATAATGAAAACTCTGTATTTCGTGAAACATAGCGTTGTTTCGCTAAATAAAGGGAATAACACCTTGTTCAACTGACTATATTTTCCTGATTTTCAGATAGATATAGCACTGGCATGCTCATTGCCAACCTCGAAGTATATCAGTATCAAGTAACCCTTTGAAAAAACCATAAATATTCAAAATATAACAATAACTAATCAATGCCAATGAACGAATTTTTATTAGTGTTCCAAAGAGACCACCAAACACAGCTCACACCGGTACAGCTGCAAAGTCATCTAAAAAACTGGCAAGAATGGCTGACCAGCCTTGCAGTTAATGATATCCTGGCAAGTCAGTTAAAACGCTGGGACAAAAAAGGAACGGTATTGGAAAAAAACGGAAAGGTTATAGCGGGGCCATATGTAGAAGGTAAAAAATCGATAGACGGTCTTATTACTATTTATGCTGCTGACTATGAAGAGGCCAGGGAAATTGCATGCGACTGTCCGCTATTAGAATTGGGTGGCATTGTCGAGATCCGTATAGCAGTATAAAAAAACAGACTTTCCATGGCTTAAACAAATGAAATACTGTAAACAATTTTCCTTTAAAGCTAGCGGTGCAAGCATAAATAAAATAAACCATTATTATGGAAACAATACGATATAGCTTAACAATCTGCAAGGTTGCGCGGCTCATTATATTCATGGCGTTTTTCACCAATCTGGAATCCTTTGGACAGGAAAAAAACGTCCCCGGCGCGCCACGCCAACTCTCATTACAGGATGCAATCTCGCTTTCGAAGGCACAAAATAAACAAGTACGTGCTGCGAAGAGTGAAGAAAACGCAAGTATTGCCGATTTAAAGGATTCCAAAAATGCTGCTCTGCCGGTCATATCATTTAATGGCGATTACCAACGGTTTACCAAACTCACTTTATACAACGATTTTTTGGGCGATTCAAAAACCATCCCAAAAAGACCAAGCCCGAACGGTGCGAATGCAAGCCTATCTTCAGCATTTAATCTCTATTCAGGTGGGCGTCAGCGGTCCTTTGAATCCGAGCAAAGTTTAAAGAAGGACCTTGCCGGTATCAACCTACAGGATCAGAGCGGCAACATCAGCTTGCAGGTGGCTGCACAATACCTGAACCTGGTTAATCTAAATAATCAGAAGCGGTTTATTGAAGAACAAATAGTAAGGGCCGAAACGCGCCTGAAAAATATCAACGCTTTATACAAAAACGAAAAAGTTACTCGAAGCGATTTATTGCGTGCGGAACTGAACCTGTCGGCAGTAAAGCTAAACCAGCAACAGGTGGAAAATGATATTAAGATTAGCAATCAAAAACTGGATGTATTGATCGATTTGCCGGATACCACCCAAATAACCCCTATTGACTCAGCAAATATGATGCGTCCGGCGGTTGAAAGTCTATTGCCAATAATAGGTATTGCAACTACGGATGCTTACGCAATTAGGCGTGCAGATCAAAATGTCAAATTGCAGGCTGAAAGAATTAAAAGCATCAGGAGCAATTATTCACCCTCCCTATCACTTTATTCGGCTTACCTTTTGAGCTATCCCAATAATATTTTTTATCCTCCGGTGGATCAGGCCTATTCCATTGGATTTGTAGGATTCAGGGTACAGTATAATCTATCGTCCCTTTATCAAAATAAAAACAAAGTATTGGCTGGTAAGAGCAGGCTGGAAGAATTGCAATTGCAACAACAATCCATCAGCGATAATACGAGGCAGCAGGCCAACAGTTTGCTGATCAAATACCAGGAGGCATTGGACAGGATCGCGGTTAACGAAAAATCCATTGAGCAGGCAAGGGTCAATTACAAAATAGTTAGTGCAAAATATTTTAACCAGCTGGCCCTGCTGACAGATCTGTTGGATGCAGATAATCTATACCAGGAAACACGGTATAACCTCGTACAAGCTCAAACCAGTGCTCAATTTATCTACTACACCTTACTTTATACGTCAGGAAAACTATAAACCGATTATCAAAATATTAGAACCATGGAAAATAAACCAAACACGAAAATGCATCCTGCCAACATATTTCTGTTAATGGTCGCCATAGTGGCTATCATTATTGCCACATTTTATTTCACGAATTATTTTATCAGGGCGAAACATTACACAGAGACCAACGACGCACAAGTGGAATCCTATATCAATCCAGTATCTGCCCGGGTAAGTGGCTACATTAAAGCGGTTAAATTTGAAGAGCACCAACTGGTAAAGAAAGGCGATACCCTTGTCTTGATCGACGATAAAGAGTACCGGGCAAAACTACAGGAAGCCGAAGCTGCTGTTGATGATTCGCGGGCGCAGGTTGATGTGCTGAATGCCAGTATCGAATCAGCAGTGGCGGGTACGTTGGTGAATAAAGACCAGATAGATGGCGCAAAAGCTCGATTGATACAGCAAAGCCAGGATATTAAACGTTATAAAAACCTAATCAAACAGGAGGCTGCGACAGGATCGGATCTTGACCTGGTTCAATCACATTATGATGTATCGGTAAGTGACTATAGTGCTGCAAAAAACAACCTTAAAACCAGCTATGCAAAGATCAAAGAATTGAAATCACGGAAAGCCTTATTAAGTGCCGACCTGAAAAGAAAAAGTGCGGAACTGGAACTCGCCCGCATCAACTTAGGATACACCCTTATCCGGGCACCTTACACCGGCAGGTTGGGACGCAAAACTATCCTTGAAGGCCAGCAGGTACAGGTAGGGCAGCCGTTAGTGTCTATTGTAAATGAAAGGGATAAGTGGATTACTGCGAATTTTAAAGAGACACAGGTTTATGGAATGTATGTTGGCCAGCCTGTGGATATTGAGGTGGATGCTATTGACGACAAAGTATACCATGGCACAATAGATGCTATCTCTGCTTCAACGGGCGCTAAGTTTTCCTTGCTGCCGCCCGATAACGCCACAGGCAACTTTGTGAAAATTGTTCAGCGAATTCCTGTTAAGATCAGGTTTACGAGCACAGATATTGAGCCGATAACAGCGGGAATGAATGTATTTGTGTCCGTTAAAAAGAAAGATTTATGAATGCCCCTGCTTACCTGAAGCCCTGGCTGGCCAATTGGAACCTGGGCCTTCGTGTTGTGATCTTCCTGATTTTACTTTCAGCGCTCATACAGTTTGCTACATTTTCATTAAACCAGGTTTATTTGTTATCCTTCTTTGGAGCACAGCCCGAAGACATTACTTTTTCCATACAAATAACCTATGTAGGTATCCTGACAATGTTACCTGTACTGCTCCGGTTCCTAAGGTACTTTGAAATGAAAAGCATTCTGATTGTCGCTCTCCTGTGTTCGATTTTGCTTTGCATTTGTAGTTTACTGGTAACGGATATAATAGCGTTTTTTATTATCCGATTTTTTCAGGGTATGGCAATTTGTTCAATTGCGGGAAGTACAATGTTCCTTATACCCGCATTTGTCCCGAAAATGGAAGCCAGGCAACCGATCGGGTCATCCGTATTCTACGGATCAATATTGAGCAGCAGTGTATTAATTGGCATTGTAGCTGCTAATGTGGAAACGAGCACCAATTTCAAAGAGATATACATTTACCTGGTGCTTTATCTTGTATTTGTATTGATCCTGGTTTTGGCCGGCTTTAATAATAATTCAGGTATACGGCGCTATCCTTTATACCAAATCGATTGGATAGGGGCCATCCTTTTTACAATTGCTGCAGCTGCTCTTGCATACACGATGATTTATGGTTCAAAATACTACTGGTTCACTGACCACAGAATTAAAATGTCCACAATGATCGCAGTTTCGGGAGCATTATTTTACATCTATAKGGAACTTGCAGTAAAATGTCCGGGCGTCGATCTTAGTGTCTTTAAATATCCAAAATTCTGGGCCGGTATCCTGTTACTGGCTTTGTATTATGGAATGAAGGAAAGTATTAACCTGATATTCGGATATACCGCCAATGTATTGCAATGGAGTCCCATCCAGGTCATGCTGCTTGGCCTTACTAATCTGGCGGGCTTGATTACTTTAACGATCATTACGGCGCAGTTGCTTGTGCGGCATAAGGGAACTATTTTCAGGTTTTTTACTGTAGGGTTTTGCATGCTGCTGCTATATCACCTATGGATGTATTTTATCTTTACTCCAGATCTGTCGTATGAAGACCTGATGTTTCCAATGTTTTTCCAGGGAGCCGCTTCCGGGATTCTGTTCGTACCGATCATGGTGTATATATTGACATCAGTGCCACAAACTACAGGTACCGCAGGCCTGGTAATCGCGGCTGATACACGTTTTATCGCATTATTGAATTCAGGGGCAGGTTTTTACAATTTACAGCTCTACTATAATCAATTGTACAAAGAAGGCTTTCTGCGCCATATTGCGAATGTGGATGAACAAACCTCTGAGCGACTGGATAGCTTCAGGCAACTTTATCAATCCAAAGGATTCTCGCCAGACCAGTCTGCTGCATTGGCAAACTTATCATTGGCCAGGGTAACTGGCATACAAAGCCAGTTGCTGACCAACCGGGCTGTTTTTCTATATGTATCGATCATTATCATGGTAATTCTGGGCATAATCCTGATTATCCATTGCGGCAATGTTTATGTAAAAATAAAGGAGAAAAATATAGAAACAATTCAGGTTTAGAATTAAAGGGACAGTTGCCCCGCCTTACGTCACTGAATATCGTGAATTGATTAGCGAACTGACTAAATATAGTGGACAAAAAGTGATGTTTTGTTTGTATGGTCCTTGTGGTCAGTATCTTATCAAATGGCATGCGACTTGCAAAAGGAGTGTGCCCTGATAAGCAATTCCGGCAAACCTGAAAAGGCGTCCGCGGTTAAGAGCCTAACAGCATTTGAACAATCTTAAAACAAATTATTTATGAATCTGAAGCCCTATATTGAAAAGTGGGATTTTTCAAAAACTGATGAGCCCAGGGGGGGAATGAGCCGGGACAAAAACCACCTGATGTTCGTGATCCAGGAACATCAGGCGTCTCATTTACATTATGATTTCCGCCTGGAAATGGATGGTGTATTAAAAAGCTGGGCTATCCCAAAAGGACCGTCAACCAACCCTAAAATAAAACACCTGGCTGTGATGGTGGAGGATCGCCCTTTTGACTACTTGAATTTCGAAGGAGTTATTCCTCAAGGCGAATATGGCGGTGGAACGGTCATCGTCTGGGACCGGGGCATATACGAACCAATTGTGGCGATTGAAGGTAAGTTTGCACAAGAAAAATATTTACTGAACCAGTTTGAAAGCGGTACACTGAAAATCAAACTGAATGGTAAAAAGCTGAAAGGTGAATTCGAACTTGTAAAAACCCGGGGTATGGGTGAAGACGGATGGTTGTTCATCAAACATAACGACGAGTATGCCAGCCAGTCAGATGTGACCTTGCAAAATAAATCGGTACTTTCGAATCTAACAATTGAAGAAATGGCGATTATCGGAAGCGGACGACAATAGTTTGAAAAACGTTGAACGTGAATAAATATGCTTCAACTGTGCTCTAAATAGGGAATGATTAAATTCAAATAGCCGGATACCGGCAATAATCAAAACAAAAAATGAAAGAGTTTCTTTTTCTTTTTCGCCGGGATTTTAAGACCCGGGAAAATCAGCCGACTCCAGAGGAATTAAAAGCACACCTTGATCATTGGCAGGAATGGTTTGGCCGCCTTGCTGAACAAGGAATACTCGCCAGGCCGACTCAACGATGGGACGGCCTGGGGAGAGTTGTCAGCCAGGGTAAAAGTGTTGTCAACGGTCCATACGTTGAAATTAAAGAGTCAATTGGCGGTATGATCATAATTAAAGCGGCTGATTACGAGGCCGCCGAAAAGATTGCCCTGGATTGCCCAATCTTTGAATTGGACGGGACCGTTGAGATCCGCATGGGACTTTAGACAACCCACAAAGTAAAGCACAGAGGATATCTTTGTATTTTTGTGTGGCATTTTCAATATGGCTGAACATGAACTCCTCCCGAAATTATTTCGAACTGAATACCAGAAAATTGTATCAGTACTTATTTGCCTGTTTGGCATCGGACATATCGAAATAGCAGAAGACATTGTCAGTGATACCTTTCTCTCCGCAACTGAACTTTGGGGGATAACAGGTGTGCCAGATAATCCAGCCGCCTGGCTGTATGCGGTCGCGAAAAACAAAACAAAAAACTACTTAAAAAGAAATTCCGTTTTCGAGCAAAAGCTTGTAGCTGAATTAAAAAACAACACGCCTGATTGGGAGGAAATTGAAATTGACTTATCGGTAAAAAATATTACAGATAGCCAGTTAGCAATGATTTTTACTATTTGTAATCCTTCAATTTCCAGTGATGCCCAGGTGGCCCTGGCCCTAAACCTACTATGTGGGTTCGGAATACAAGAGATTGCCGACGGTTTTTTAACTAACAAGGAAGTGGTTTATAAACGAATCAACCGGGGTAAGGAAAAACTAAAAGAAAACAATATAAAAATTGAACAACCATCCCAGGCAGCTATCCGCGAAAGGCTGGAAAACGTTTTAAAAACGTTGTATTTACTTTATTCTGAAGGTTATTATTCCTCCTCCAGAAATGTCAGCCTTCGTAAGGAGCTTTGTGATGAAGCGATGCGTTTGACCTATTTACTGGTAGGTGATAAATCCACAAATAGACCTGAAGTCAACGCATTACTTGCCTTGATGTGTTTTCATTCCTCACGCTTTGATGCGAGAATTGATGACGCAGGCAACTCAATTTTATATAAAGATCAGAAAGAAAACCTCTGGAATCAAGAACTAATAGATGCCGGCACTTATTTTTTAAACCAGGCTGCCAAAGGAGAACAGCTGACGAAGTACCATTTTGAGGCAGCCATTGCTTATTGGYACACACATAAGGAAGATTCGGCTGAAAAGTGGGAAAATATCCTTCAGCTTTATAATAATTTACTTGTTTTGGAATACTCTCCTATAGCTGCGTTAAACAGAACATTTGCGCTTGCTAAAACCGAGGGGAAAGAAACAGCTATTCTGGCAGCCGAAAAACTAAATCTTGCCGATAATCTCTTTTATTACTCTTTGCTGGGAAACCTCTATACCGATTTAGATGACCGTAAGGCACTTCAAAATTATCAAACGGCACTGAAACTTGCTACGAATGATTCGGATAAAGTATTGATGATTAAAAATATAGATGAGCTAAAAGCCAAATTATCGGTGTAAGGCTCGAAATCAAATCTGAGGTTACTTATGCTGCAATAAAATGTCCAATCTTGATTATCCCTTGTAAGGTACGGAGATATTTATTTAATATACCTAATCGCCTGTAAAAGGAGTTTCCCTTTCCGACAACAGCAGGCATGTTTCCTTTACCCAGATCTTTTTTAATTGATGATCCTCTCTATTTAGCGTATCATCCGCTAACTGGCTAAATATAGAGCCTTTATCATCACTGATATTCATTAAATTATTTATAATAAGATAGTTAACACATGGCACATGAGTTGCAAACATGGTGAGGTGCAGCCAACGGTTAAACTGGAGTATGCGATAGATAACCGTTAATCAATTTTCGGAACACAATAAAATATAACCATTTGTATGGCAATCAATAATATCAAACGGAAACATATTGTCGTTATCGGAGGGGGCTTTGCGGGGCTGAACTTCATTACTTCTCTTTTTAAAAATAAGTATTATGATGTTACACTGGTCGACAAAAATAATTACAATTATTTTACGCCACTACTGTACCAGGTTGCCACGAGCTTTCTGGCACCTTCGAGTATAAGTTATCCTTTCAGAAAGCTTTTTAAAAACAAGAATACTGCTTTCAGAATGGCAACGGTGACCAGGGTTGACCCATCGCAAAATACGATTTATTTGAGCGATGGTGATCAGTTATATTATGACATCCTTGTTTTTGCGGCGGGTTCAAAAATAAATTTTTTCGGGAACGAAAATATAGGCACCAATGCCTTTTCCCTAAAAGGAATTGATGACGCACTGATTATGCGCAATGAACTGATCAGGGTACTTGAAAAAGCATCCATCGAAAAAGACCCTGATGAAAGAAGAAGGCTGCTCACTGTTGTAATTGCAGGTGGTGGGCCCACGGGTGTGGAAGTGGCAGGAATGCTGGCAGAAATGCGCCTTTACATATATGCACGGGATTATCCTGAATTAAAGGATTACCCCTGCGAAATTTATATTATTGAGGGTTCACCCTATTTATTGGCCCCGATGAGCGAAAAAACTCATCAGGCCGCTTACAAAGCCCTTGATGAACTTGGCGTACATATCAGATTAAATACGGATGTCGTATTTTTTGAAAATGAAAAGGTGCATTTGTCTGATGGCGAAGTAATCGAGTCCAAAACACTGATCTGGTCAGCTGGCGTCATAGCCAATTCATTTGAAGGAATAGACGAAACCAGTCTCGGAAAGGGAAGACGAATGATCACAAACGGATATAGTCAGGTTCTGGGATATGAAAATATCTATGCAGTTGGAGATATGGGTATCCAGCTTAGCGATAGTGATTACCCCGATGGCCATCCGCAACTTGCCCAACCCGCTATTCAGCAGGGGAAAGCGCTCGCTAAAAATCTACTTCGCGTTGCCGGTGGACAACAAATGAGACCCTTCAAATACTTTGACCGTGGTGAAATGGCTATAATAGGTCGGAAGGTAGCCGTTGCCGACTTATTTAAACATAAGTTGCACTTTGGCGGTTTGCCGGGCCTGGCAAGCTGGTTATTCATCCACCTGATGTCTTTGGTAAGCGGAAATAACAAAATAAAAACATTTTATAACTGGGCGTTTGCCTATCTCACCTCCGATCAAACTTTGAGAATGATTTTTCGGTCAGAAAGTAGAGAGAACCGTGTTTAATATAATGTCCAAACTTATTCCTGCGGGTTACTCTCGTAGCATTACAAACTAAGCGTATGTTACCTTTTAATAATTTGATCCTACCTGATAAAGAAAGTCATTTTCCTGTTTACAAGCAGATAACTAATCGTTTGATCAATCTAATAAAAGAAGGTATGATTCCTCCCGGCGCGTTTTTGCCGGGAACCAGACAAATGGCAGAGTTACTTTCGGTTAACCGGAAAACTGCTATTAATGCCTACGAAGAACTACTGATGGAGGAATGGATTGAATCGATAGACAGAAAAGGATACCGGGTTATTCCAGAGTTACCTGTACTAAAACCGCGAACATTCCGTCCACCAAGCCATTTTATACCCACTGATATAAGCAGCTCTCGCGCAAATACTACTCAATGCGTTGATCAGCCCCAACACCGGCTAACTAAAAGTTCTGACATCGTTGTCAATGACGGCTTTCCAGATCCGGAGCTTGCTCCTTTTAAGGATATAAGTAAGGTGTACCGCGATGAAGGGGTTAGTGCAAGGATTAAACAGTTAATGTGCTTAAGGGACGAAGGAGGACTTGGATTGCTTAAAGACGCGGCCAGCGTTTTTTTAAATGAAACAAGAGGACTTAACATAACCAGGGAGGATATTGTAATTACCCGTGGAGCCCAAATGGCCATATATATCGCAGCCTCTGTGCTGCTCTCAAAAGGTGACAATGTTGTTGTGACAGAGCCAAATTACATTTATGCCAATGAGGTCATCGAAAATACGGGGGCCAATATTATTAAGATCACAATTGACCACCATGGGCCGAATATTGATCAATTGGAGCAAATTTTGAAAACGACCCAAATTAAACTGCTTTATATCGTGCCTAATCACCACCATCCAACAACGGTAACTCTGTCAGCAGCCCGGAGGCTTAAGTTATTACAACTAATTGAGCACTATGGGTTTTATTTAATTGAAGATGATTACGACTACGACCTTCATTTCGAAAACAATCCGACACTTCCCTTAGCTTGTGCCCGGCATAATGGTAAGATTATATATATTGGGTCATTTACAAAATTACTTGCACCATCTATTAGGGTTGGGTACATGATTGCAGCACCTGAAATTGTTAAAAAGGCGATAAACCTCAGGCGCCTGATAGATTTGCGAGGCGATACTTTTACCGAATATATGTTATCCCAAATGATAATAAACGGAGATCTTAGCAGGCATATTAAAAAATCCAACAGAATTTATGCCCAACGCTGCGATTTTTTATGCGCCTTGCTAATTAAAAAACTATCCCATGCTATAGAATTTTCCAAACCCCTGGGCGGTATGGCAATTTGGTTGAAATTCCGGGCAAAATTTCCGATAAACAAAATTATACATAATGCTTCCCATGCAGGGCTGTGCATGATTGGCATGTCCTTCCAGCAACCCGGTGATCCGAATGATAACGGTCTGCGTTTTGGATTTGCATCACTTTCGGAAGAAGAAATGACAAAAGCAGTAGCAATCCTTGTTGAATTAACAAGTTAGTAACCACTGCTTTTGTAATAAAATGATTGATGATTAAAGTTGCTTGTCAAAGTGCCTTTTGATGATGAGCGAAATAGGTAATCCCACCAAAATCATATGCAAAGTAATATCAATTGCTGCTGCACCTGCCTCAATCGGAGCGGGCTGGGTCTTGCTAAAGGGAACAATTATAAGATTCATAAAAGCCCAGGTAACCAAGCCAAGCGCTAAACCCGACAGAACGGGAGAACTGCTTAGCATTTTGATTTTAGGATATACATAGAAATAAATGGCCGCGATTGTAATAGATATCATAAAGTGCAACACTGTGCCAATCAGGATCATCGGGATACCTCCGGCAAAAGCCGATGGGCCATAAAGTGCGCTTGCTACGTATTGCATGACTTGCCCGGGATTTAAACCATGTTTAATATAAAGCGTTATCGAGGCTGCAGTACCATCAAGTAACCCCGCTACTAAACCTGCCCATGTTATAGTCTTAAGGCTTCCTGGTTTAGGTTTTGAGTTGATTTGAATTCGTTGTTCCATTTGTTAAAATTTTAGTTTAGCAACAATGCCGCGTCTTACCGTAACATGCTGGATTAATTTTTTTCAGGAATAACAAATGGTTTATCCGGGTCTCCGATAAAATAAACCAAAAGTTTCGCTTCTTTAGTTGCGCTAAGGTTTTTTGTTCCGGCATGAAGTCCGTTAGGCCTTTCGTAAAACGCATCACCTTTTTTAAAACGCTGAACCTTGCCGTCAAAAGTGGATTCCACTTCGCCCTCCAATACGTAGGCAATGGTTTCGATCGGATGTCTGTGGCCGCCGGAAACTTCACCGGGTGCGTAGGTGACCAATACCATTTGTACCTGCTGATTTTTTATACCAGGTGTGTTAAACAACTTTTTAAATATTACAGCCGGCGGTGTTTTAATAACATCATTTGCCATTGAATGCTGCGCTTTTGCGGTAATTGAAAATGCAATGCTTAAAATAATTGAGCTGAGAATGACCTTTTTCATTAGATAAATTTTAAAGCAATCCTGTATTAAACTGCTTATGCAAAATTGCAGTTATTCAACAGCCTAAAAGTGGTCCAGAGGTCGGGTGGATGAGGGTCCAGAAAAACCTAAAAATAGAAAATTACAATACGCTAAAAAATATAAAGGTGATGCGAATGATGCGCTCCTGAATAGTTGAAAAAAACAATTTGATGTAATACGTATGGCTTATGTGGCTACTCCACCGGCTGCTTTCAAAGTGTTTTCAATCTTAAACTTTATGGCTATTGCAACACCGGGGGCATTACTTATCTCAAAACTACTCCCAAGTTGTTTACTAAGGGCCCGCATCATTTCCATGCCCAGCGACGACGTAGCCGCCAAATTAAAATCAGCCGGTAAACCTTTACCGTTGTCGGCAATGATAAGCCGAACAATTTCCGGTTCAATTAATTGGCCCTTGATAACGATCTCTCCGCCATCATCACCAAAGGCATATTTAATGGAATTGGTGATCGCTTCGTTTAATATCAGCCCCATAGGCACGGCCTGTGATATGTCGAGATTTACCGGTTCCACTTCTTCTTTAAACCTAATTTTGCGATTGTTGCAATCATAAGAAGCGCAAAGATACCTCACCAGGTCGCCAACATAATCAGGCATTACAACAGCTGCTACATTGCTCTTACTATAAAGCTTTTGATGAATAATCGAGATAGCCTGTACGCGGTTTTGACTATCCCTGATCGCATCGATAGCATCGGTGTTTTGTAAATAAGCAGATTGCGTGTAAAGCAAACTCATAATAATCTGAAGGTTGTTTTTTACCCGATGGTGAACCTCTCTGAGCAGCCATTCTTTTTCAGCTATTAAACCTTCCTGCTGTTTTAATAAGGCGTCTTTTTCCTTTAATAGTTTTTCTTCTTCTTTGACCAGTGCAGAGAGCTCGTTGTTCTGGCGATTAATTTGATCCTGTTTAGACTGAAGACGAAAATTGGTTCGCCGTTTATTTCGGTAGGCTAAGTAAGATAAAGTAGCGAGTATAATAGTTATGAGGATTCCCGCAAGTGTAATATTTCTTTGTAAGTTACTCTTTTCTAGTTCGCTTTTTTGAATACTTGATTGACCGTTGAGGTTTTGAATGGTCTTATCCTTTTTCACCGACTCATATTTGGCCTCAAGCTCGTTAATCTGCCTGTTGTTTGCCAAATCAGTAAGCGAGTCCTGTATGAGTTTTATTCGCTGAAATCCTTTTAGTGCTGCCTGGAAATCCCCCCTGGCAGAATCCAGTTTAAAACGGTCGGTATATATTGTCAACCTGGTGACCACCAACATTTTTTTTGTTTGCAGCGTCTCTAATGAAATTAATTCCTCAGATAGCTTATCCCATTGTTTGGTAAAAATATAGTGTTTGAGGAGCGGTTCGTAATTTTCAATGTATTTATCAAGCGTGTAAAATTGAGAATCTTTTTTAACGTCCTGGTATAATTTCTTAAAAACCCTTTTATAAGCCGGGACAATCTTTTCTGCATCGTAAACATTATTAAGTAAATTGTACAACTTCAACTCTGTGGACAAGATCATACTTTCTTCGCTAACAGTTTTTACCGGGTACCTTTTAGATAATTTCCGCAGGTGGGCCAAGCCTACCCTGTATTTTTTCAGATCAGTATAGCAGGTTACAATTCCGTTTATACACGGGAAATAATAACTTCTGTCTTCCAGCTTAACAGAAATTGCCATGCTTTTTTGATAAAACGGGATCGCCTTTTCATATAATTTGTTTTTAAAATAGGCCCTGGCCAAACAATAATAATAAAGCATTCCATCGTCAATAGTATGAAGAGGATAATTTTCATAACTGTTTACACATTCAATTCGTGCCATCAAAGTTTTCTGGACGTCATTTTTCCGGTAATAGGTTTCAGCGAGCAAATAATAGGCATAATATGTTTTCGGATAATGGAGCGCTTTGGACTGTGCAATAACTGAAAGTAATTCCCGTTCGGCCTTATCGTAAAGGCCCAGATTGAGATCCACATCAGCTACTCTGCCGAGAGCCTGGGAGGCTTTTAGTTTATCATTTCTCGATTTATATATTTCGTAGGATTTGTTGACGCATTTACTTCTGATGTTTAGATGCGGAGCGTCATCATATTGGATAAGATCGGCGTACTTATCCCATATCGCCGCCTCTTTTAACTGCTCACCTGTTGAATGGTAATGATCAGTTACCGTTGTAAAGAGCTTACCAGCTTTCTCAAAATCCCGCCTCTTTATACTAATTTCGGCCGCCATCGCCAGTGCACGATATTGTTGATCAATTGCATTAATAGAGCTACTGAGTATTTCACCAGATTGGACGTAATAAAAAGCGCTGTCCAGATTTTTTTTGTCTGGGCCGGACTTGTTCAGGTAATGACGTCCTAACTGAAGCAGCAAATTTACCCGGTTAGTATCTTTACCTGTTGTGCTGAGTTTTGACAGCAGAGTACCGGGTTCCTGGGCCACAGCGATTAATGTCGAGAGCAAAAGACTAATAAAGATAATAAGCCCTTTATTCATAGTGCCTTCAATTAACTAATAATGTGGGAATAAATTAATCTTAAGATCACCGACGTTTTGTTCGATTATATCCCTTTAATCGCAGGATATTACTTAATTAGCTTTATCATGCTATTCAAAAGCTTAAAATTACTCAATTTTTGAATTATCAGAAGATAATTATTGCCATACCACATTCAGGGTTAACTAAGCTAAAAACTGTAAAGTTTTTACGTAAACTGGAGTATAAATTTAATAAAGAAGGTGCGCATAGTTACTCCCTTTTTCTATAGTAAGCACTTACTATTATTTTTTGTTGTTGTAAAAGATGGCTCTTGACGGGATTGCTTTGAAACGGAAACAGATAATAAAGATGCAAATATATCATGTGGCTTATTGTGCAGCGTACGACGTTTTAATCTATCCAATACGTGATGCCAAATTCAGCTTAACATCCTTGCGAATTAGGCTGCATATATAATTACTCCGGGGGAATAGTGTGTATGCTAAGCTATTTTTAATTGATTTTCGATCTTAAACAGTACAGTTACGATTACACCCAGTTTTCCGCTGATCTCAAAACTGCCGCCAAGCTGCTTGCTGAGTGCTTTCATCATTTCCATCCCTAACGACGACGTTTCGACCAAATTGAAATTGTCGGGCAGCCCTTTACCATTGTCAGCAATTGTAAGTTTAACAGTGTCCGTGCCTAACTTGTGGCCTTCAATAATGATCGCTCCGCCATCCGTTCCAAAGGCATATTTGATGGAATTCGTTATCGCTTCGTTTAATATCAGACCCATAGGTACCGCCTGGGAGATGTCGAGGTTCACCGGTTCTACGACCTCTTTCAGTTTGATCCTTCGATGGTTACAATCATAACAAGCACAAAGATGCCTTACCAGGTCGCTAACGTAATCGGACATTATAATCGTTGCGACATTACTCTTGCTATAAAGCTTCTGATGAATAATTGAAATTGCCTGCACCCTGTTCTGACTATCCTTGATGGCCTCGATTGCATCGGTGTTTTGTAAATATGCAGCTTGCGTATAGAGCAGACTCATTACTATTTGCAAGTTGTTTTTAACACGGTGGTGAACTTCTTTGAGTAGCCATTCTTTTTCGGTCACCAGATTTTCCAGCTGCTCATTTTTTTGAGTGATAAGTTTGTTTTGCAGCGTGACGGTTCTGTTATTCATTTTCCTTAGCCGGCCTTGCCGGTATAATAGCGCCGCTATGATTAAGACTAACACGATGCCAGCAATTGTAATATCCTTCATCAGGTTAGCCCGTTGCAGATTGCTTTTATCCAGTGCGGCCCATTGATTTAACAGTTTTATGCTATCTTCTTTTTGCCTGGTTTCAAATTGAACGGCGAGTTTTTTTGCGTTCTCTTCCTTAGCCCGATTCAAGTCAAATTCCTGTGCGTTATGGTAAAAACTTAAATGTTTGATGGCCGAGAAATAATCACCGGTTGCTGAATCAGCCAGGAAAAGCAAATAATTTAAATGGCTTTTTACCGACGACGCGAGCACATTGTTCTTATGATTAACGACAAAATTTAAGAAGGGTTTTGCTTTGGCATACTGTTTTGACTCGACGTAAAGCTGACCAATATCCTTATAAAGAGAGACAGATAGGACTGCCTGAGTTTTATTTATCGTTAACGCAGTAAAAAAGGCTTCCTCAGCTTTTTTATAGTTTTTCATGTCGCGATAAATATTTCCGAGTAACATGGCATCAGCAATCTTATCGTCGGCATTTGTTGCCGGGTATTCAGTCTGCATGCGCCGAACATACTTGATAGCCTCAGGATATTTTTTCATTTTTCGCAACGCACGTATCGGCAGATTAAAAGCAGAACGTTGATTTAAGCAAAACATGCCCGCATGTATTTTCAGATATTCAATAGCTAAGTTTCCAAGATCAAAGCCCTTTTGGTAGTTTCCGTTATTGAAAGAGACCATTCCATAGATAAAATAGATGTCGCCTGCAATGAGGGTGTCCTTCGTAGCCTTCATCGTTTTTATTGCTTCCTGACTGTAGTATTCTGCTTTGTCGGGATGGCCGGTATAAAAATAATAACCTGCCAGGACATTAAATGTGTACTGTAAATAAGGATATTTCAAAGCGCGGTACTTCTTCAAGGCTTCGAGATATTCGTTCTCAGAATCTCCTTTTGACTGAGCCATATGGATGTACGCTTTATCCGGCAAATGAAATTGAATGCTTATGCGTCGCGCTTCTTCAGCATAATAGAGCCCTTTGTTCCATGCGGCTTGCTGGTCAGCAGCGTCAGTTATTCCATATTTATAGCTTAAGTTCAGACATAATGCGGCTTTGGCTGTATCTTTTAATGCCGGGAGAATGTTTTCGGCAGCCTGCATATTATTCTGGAAAGTAAAAATGTCGGCCATAAACAATAAAGCCTCATCTTTACTTTTTTTAGTATGGTACTTTATACTTGAATCACTTGCCGCTATTCCGAAAGCCAATGCGCGTTTCATATCTGAATCGTGACGAAACGGCTTATTCAGGTAAAGATTAGTTAGCCTGAGGAGTATATTTATTTTATTCTTTCCGGAAACACTTACAAGCCGTTTTAACAGGATATGTTCATTTGAAGAATTCTCTGGCTGAGGCGAGGGGTAATATTGGCCCAGGCTTGCTAATGGGAGTAATAATAGTATGGATATAGCGAGGGCACGATTACGAGCAATAGTTAATGATCTGGAGAGTAAAATAACGGTACTGATAATGAGCCTGTTAATCATGGTAAAGTTCAATTAGCTTTTATTGTTCCGTCGCAGATATTTTTATAATTCTTCATCTTAAAATATCACATCGATATTATTCATTGCTAACTCCACATTGTGGAAATTAAAAGGCTGAAAAGACTTCCAGTTGTATGAGCCAAGCTTGTACCATTTATTTAAAATTTTAATAATCAGCTAAATATGATTACAGCTTAATAATATAAAGACGATATTTCGGACGGTTTTGTAATAGCGGACGATATTTAGTCGGCTTTAAGAAATAAAATAATTGTAAGTGATCAACAACAAAACGGTGAGGGCGAATTGCTATGCAGATATTAGACGGGGAAGCGCTGTATTAGAGCAGAGAAACTTATTATAAACGATTATGTGGTTCAAAGTTATTTGATACCCAATTTCTTCATTTTCGAGTGTAGTGTAGTAGGCGGCAGGCCGGTAACCTCAGCAGCTCCGCCAGCGCCTCTTATACGGCCATTACATTTTTTTAGCACGCTAATAATGTAATCCCTTTCGTTTTCTTCAATTGTTTTGATCCTTTCGTCGACAGGTTGATTTGGATTTACGCTGGTTGCTGTGCGTTTCTGCAATTTGACTTCCGTTATTACCGTTCCTTTAGCCATTAATATGGAGCGTTCAATAAAATGTTCCAACTCTCTGACATTGCCTGGCCATGGGTAATCGAGCATCTGATCAAGAACCTCCGGCGATACACCGGTAACCGGCTTATTATATTTATTTGAATAGTAAGTGACGAAATGATCCACAAGGGCCGGTATGTCGTCCGTTCTTTCGCGTAAGGATGGGATCTCAATAGGAAATACAAATAGGCGATAATACAAATCTAAACGAAACCGGCCTTCTTCCATTTCCTGTTCTAAATCCCGGTTTGTGGCAGCAATAATCCGGACGTCAATATTAAAAGGCCCTTTACCACCAACACGTTCAATTTCCTGCTCTTGTAAAACACGGAGCAACTTCACCTGCAGATCAACTGTTAATTCACCAATTTCGTCCAGGAAGATGGTACCGCCGTTGGCCTGTTCAAATTTGCCTATTCTTCTTTCCATTGCCCCTGTATACGAGCCTTTTTCATGCCCGAAAAGCTCGCTTTCAATAAGGTTGGCTGGAAGCGACGCGCAGTTTACTACAACAAGGGGTTTGTTTTTACGAGCCGATAGCGAATGGATACTTTTTGCAACTCTTTCTTTCCCCGTTCCACTTTCCCCGAGGATAAGAACTGAGGTATCTAACGGAGATATAGTGGCGATTTGATCAAACACTGACAACATCAAATGACTATGTCCCACTATTCCGTCAAAAACACCAGGCATTTCTTTAGTTTTTTCTGGGGTGCGGAAATCATTTGCTGGTCGCCGGACATATTCTTCAATAATGGAAGCATGCTTATTGTCTCCCATTACATCTCCCAAGGCATTTATTAAACGGCTTAGCAGCGTAATATGGACCTGAGAATATGTGCTGCCTTTCCGGTTATAAAACTCATACCGGATCAGTTCTGAACTATCGGACAGTACAGGAAAAAATAGCGCAGATTCAAAATCATAAGCATCAGCAATCGTCTTACTTAAAAGATTTTGATTACACATGGCATCAAATTCGTCACCATTAAAGAATTTAGCCTTGTTAGCAGCAGGCAGCGATTTGAAAACACGATCGAGCTCCTTAAGAGCCATCCCGGTGATGTTAATGAATTCCTCCGTTCCCAAAATTTGATACTCGTCAAAGCCAATCCTTAAAAAACCGATACTGCTTGTAGATTCGCCTGCTTTTCCAATAATAAAATTTAAATAATCAAAGGGAATATACGGCTGTAGAATGTTTGCCATTTGCAGCAATTTCTGCCTCATATCGGCTGTATTAGAACTAACGCCTTTTAATTTTTGATTAAGTTCAAATTCCTGCTGGCGGCGGGCTTCCAGGCTATTTTGATGACGATAGAAAGCGACATCCAACGTTGTCAGGAGATCCGATTCCCTGAATGGCTTAACGATAAATCCATATGGCATTGTTGATTTGGCTTCTTCAAGCAATGTTCCCTGAAAATTTGCTGTGAGGTAAACAAAAGCTATATTAAATTCCGTGAGCTTCCTTGCCAGGTCGATCCCGTTTAATGTTCCTTTAAGATGAATGTCAAGCAATACTAAATCGGGTTTTTGTATTTCAATTGTTGAAAGCGCCTCTGAAACAGATTCCGATATGCCGCAAACCCTATAACCGGCCCCCGTTAAAATCAATTTCAAATGGTGAGCCACAAGCGATTCGTCTTCAACAATTAATATTTTCTTCATTGGGGGTAATTAACAAATGACAAATTAAACCAAATTTGAAATAAATACTGTAAACAATAGCAATAAAAACAGGTGTAATGCATTAAATACCTGTCTATTGCCTGTTGAATAATTTACAACCGGCTGGATGTTTTTGTTTATTCAAAGCTCCCCACCAATTTGTAGTAATTACCCGGTATTGCCTGATTCGATTTAAATACGTCATTCAGGGAGTTATTGCCCACGGTTCTTTCGGGGACATCTTAGTATGCTATTCGTCAAATTCAGACCCAAAGCCGACGATATATAATTTTCAAAATACAAAATGGTCGAAATATCGCCGTTGCCGCGATTAAATACAGCCTTTTATGCAATCAATTAAAGTGGCATAAAATTCGAGCATCCAAAAACAATGAATGTTTAATACAACTTAAAATGGAAACAGAGGGAACAATATTGCGACCGGCAATCCGCCAACAAACAGTAGATAAACCAAAATTTCATGATCAAATATTTGGAAGCACCCTGATCGGGTCGGAAATGAATGCGGAAATTACCAAACAAGGTTCGAAGCCACAATATAATTACCCCGGCCTTATTGGGAACAGCTTCGAAATGCAAAACGTTTATCGACTCATGTCATTGGTCGCATCATGCAACTCGACAGTACTGCTGTTGGGGGAAACAGGCACCGGCAAGGAAGTAATAGCCCGCGCTATACATCAATCGTCGTTGAGAAAAAGCAAACACATGGTAACCGTAAACTGTGCTGCACTTCCTGCCAATTTGATAGAAAGCGAACTATTTGGTCATGAAAGAGGCTCATATACAGGGGCAATGGAAAGAAGAATAGGCAAATTTGAATTGGCACATCAAGGCACTATTTTTTTGGATGAAATTGGAGAACTTCCAATAGACCTGCAGGTAAAGATATTGCGTGTGATCCAAGAACGCGAATTTGAACGGATCGGTGGAAAAACAACGATCAAGGTTGATGTACGGATCATTGCTGCTACCAACCGGAACCTTGAAACGGAAGTTAATGAACGCCGATTTAGATCCGACCTTTATTACCGCCTGAACGTTTTTCCAATCAGCCTGCCGCCATTGAGAGAACGCATGGACGATATCGTTCATTTAGCCACATTCTTCCTTTTACATTACAGTAAAATTACCGGCCGAAAAGTGAATTCAATATCTAACAAGGTAATACAACAATTAAAAAGCTATTCCTGGCCGGGAAATGTTAGGCAACTGGAACATTTTATTGAAAGAAGCGTGCTTCTATCAAACGGCGGTGTACTAAACGACATCAGTTTACCAGCTTACGCCAGCGAATGCAAAAACGAACAGGAGGTTTTTAAGAATAAGACGCTTTATGATGTTGAAAGGAATCATATCATTGAGGTATTAAAAAGATGCAGCGGCCGGATTTCCGGAAATGGAGGTGCAGCCGACTGGTTAGAGATCCCTCCGACTACTCTGCATTCAAAGATGAAAAAACTCGATATTCAAAAACAAGACTATTTTTTCAGGATGGCATAATATATTCTACCATTTTACCGCCATAAAAAGCAAGACACATACGGATTGTATCTCCGGGTAATTACGGGGATGATGATAGCAAACGCTAAAGATCGTCGAGATGAGCCTGGCCCCAGGCCGTCCGCCAATAAATGACAGGTATGTTTTCGAAGGAAATTGGCAAATCCAATCTATTTGGAGCATGGCTGAATCAACCAGTTTCAACCGCGGCATTTTCATATTAATTCATACGTGCCTATCCCCTTATCACCATTTACATTAGTAAAAGCACGGATAATAAAGTTACTCCCGGCAACAGTATAAACCATTTTCGTGATATTCTCCACCTCACCGGTATGGTTTAGCAGACGAAGGCAAAATGCGCAAGACAGCCAAAACGAAAACAAGAAATTAATATGGCCTTTTAACACTCCATAACATCAGCCAAAAATGATAGTTAACCGGCATTTCTTTGTTAAGTAACGCTATAGAAACAGCCCCTCTGTTGACTGTCAGATTTCGTGTAACTAATAGCTAATCCACGAAATAAAGTTCTTATATAATCTGAGATTCAATGCAAATATCTGATTATTAATACATTATAAATTGGCATTGTGTTGGCATAATAGTAAAGCGGAGCGGAATCACAGGTATTAACATTTACCATGAATTATTAAACATAAATCAAAATGGAAACAGTATTTGTAGCAACACATCTTATCATGGTCATCTGCGTGACAACCATCATCTGGCTGGCCATATTCTCAAAAAATAGTGATGGAAATGCTGGTTCAAAACCAATAATTGTCCAGAGCCCAATTTTACTTTTGCGTAGCATTCAGGTAACAATGAATGCATTTTACCGGGTAGCCATAATCCATTTCGAAGCATTTGTAAAATGAAATTGAACAACTCTTTAACATCAATAAATAATTCCAAAACCATGGAAAATTCAATTAAAATCAGTGTTATTACACTTGCATTATTTTCATTTTTAAGCATGCGTTCAAATGCGCAAACAGCAAAAAAGACCGAATCGTATGGCTCGGGTATCAGGTTGAGTATAGGTGCAGATGGCGGAATCCCGGTCGGTTCTTTAAAAGATAATTATGACTGGAACTTTGGCGGATCGATACAAGGCGATTTTCCGATTATTAAAGATCAATTATATGCAACTGTTAATGGTGGCTATAATAATTTCTTTGCCAAAAATAGTTCAAGCCTCAATGATATTCATATGATCCCAGTTAAAGGAGGACTGAAGTATTTCCCTTTAAAGTGCCTCTATTTGCAGGGAGAAGCAGGAGCCTCATTCATTACCAACAAGAATGATCTTGGCTTTAATAAATCTGCAGTTTTTGTTTATGCGCCTCAAGTAGGATTACTCTTTTGCCTCGGCGGCAAAAACTACATTGATGCCGGAATCCGCTTTGAAGGGAATACCAAATTCGATGACGGTGGCAAAACAAATAACTTCTTATGCCTGCGGGTAGCATATGCTTTTATTTTGTAATGCTGATGAACTGCTTTTTTTGGGCAGGCCGAGGCCTGTTTCAAAAGGCAGTTTCGGTTTGCAGTACATTCATGTGCTAATAATCCAGGGCAAATGTAAATAGAAAACCATGACAACGATGAATAACTTTAATATCCGGCGGGCAGTAAGAAATCTGGTTATTATTACTGTTTTAAGCCTGGTCTACCTGTTTGGCAAACACTTGCAGACAATTCATAAAACACCCGGCAAGAATTCTTTGAAAAGCGTGTGTACAAATTATAAATAATTTAGATTAACACGCCTTGAATAATATGCTGTTTGCGATTGCCAGTTTTATTAGTGATTTATCAACTGCGATAATAAATATTATCCGGGGTTAATATGACTCTCCGACGAGTGGGACCTTTGGTAATTGCTATGCTCAAACAAAGCAGGTTGTAATATCCAACAATGTTTTACAGCCCGGAAATAGTGATTTACGGATCAAAAAACAATTATGATGCACAACAATGACGATATGTTATTCGATGCGACCACAAAAAAAGGCATCCGTGAAGGGGATATAAAAATATCAATCATTGAACTAAATACAAACGATGATAATAGCCCATGTCTTGGGCAGGAAAGGACACAAACAGCAATAAAATCATCAAATGCAGGGATTTGGACCCTGGATATTGCAACAAATTCGCTAATGGTTTGCAAAAGATGTAATGAAATTATCTCTATATGGGACTTGAAGAATGTAAACATCAAATTGTTTAGCGATCTCATCGGTGGCGGATATAAAAAAGGCGCGGTAAAAGCCATTTTTCTGGCCATTAAAAAAGGGGTTCCATTCGACATGGAAGTACCAGTCATTGCTGGTAAAAATTCGTGTCCAAAATGACTGAGGATAACGGGCGCGGCCACTTTTAATAACCGAAATCCCGTGCCAGTGATTCATGGCATGTTTGAGGATATTTCGGAAAGGAAAAACTGCGAGCTTTTGAAGCAAGACTTCCTGGCTATAGCAAGCCATGATTTGAGATCACCATTGTCGGTCATTAAGCTTTGTATACAGGTGTGCAGCCAGGTCGCCGGGAGTATCGGTAATAATCATATTCCTGGAATGCTTAAAAAAGCGGAGCTGCAGGTTCATAAGATGGACAGGATGATCCAGTGCTATTTGGAGTCATCGGCGATGACGGCAGGAAAGATGAGCCATTTCCCAGTAACATTTGACATCAGGGAATTATTGAAAGAAGTGATAGGTGACTTGCATCTTTTATATCCTGGTTATATTGTTTTTCTTAAGCAAGGGTTCGATATTCAAGTCTATGCCGACAAGGAGAAGATAGCCCAGGTGTTTCAAAACCTGTTAAGTAATGCCATTAAATATTCGTCGAGTACAGACGTAATTATAGTACATTCTAAAAAAGTGGGGAATTGCTTGCAGGTGGTGGTTGAAGACCAAGGAATAGGGATAAGGGCCGCCGACCAGGAGAAAATATTTGACAGGTTTTATAGGGTGGAAGGTGAAAATGAGAAGACAGTGAAGGGCTATGGCATGGGATTATATCTTTCCAAACAAATTATCAAACAACATAAGGGAGATATCTGGTTGGAAAGTGAAGTTAACAACGGCTGTAAATTTTATTTTACATTGCCCTTATTCTGACCCAGGATTTTAGCGTAATCGATAAGTAGGAGATATTTGGCTATTCATCTCCCGTAGGGTTCACAAGGCCATTGTTCCTCAGACTAGGCTCGAACCACAAAACATCGATAATCTACATTTGAAAAGTTCAAGTACTCGAAATCTTGTTTTCATCCTCTGTAGAATTTGATTGTTTTAAATTTAAATCATAAAATGCCGGATATGGTTCTTTGCTTCTCTTACTGAATAAGAAGTCCGCGTTACAACAGGGTAAATCTTTATCGTGTTGATCATGACTTTAATAAAAGGGCTTGCTTTAAGGGGTAAATAAAAAAGGCGGCATACATAGCTTGTTATTCTGTCTTCAAACTTTTTATCGGGTTTGCCAATGCGGCTTTTATGGCCTGGAAGCTTACCGTTATTAATGTGATTAGTATAGCGCCAATAGCTGTAACGATAAATATCCACCATGCAACATCGGTGTGATACTGATAATTACGCAGCCAGTTGTGCATGAAATAATAAGCTACAGGCGAGGCTATAATTATTGAAATAAACACCAGTATGGCAAAATCTTTTGATAGCAATTGCCACAGGGCGAATACGGAAGCGCCAAGCACCTTGCGTACACCTATTTCTTTAACGCGCTGTTCGGCCATGAATGATGCCATGCCAAACAGCCCGAGGCAGCTGATAAATATAGCCAGGCCGGCGAAAACAGTAGCCAGCTTACCTATGCGTTCTTCATCACCGAATTCTTTTTCATATTCCTGGTCAACGAAGTGGTATTCAAAGGGCTGTTCAGGATTATAGGTTTTTAACACCGAAGCGATGTTGCTTATAGCTTTACCAGCGCTCATTTTCAGGTTTATCTTTAGCAGTAAACAGCCTCCCGCCCATTTCGATAGAAAATAAACCATAGGTCGCACCTGTTCATAAGGCGAACGGTTAATGATGTCTTTAGTCACCCCTACGATCTTAAACTGTTGGCCATAAAAGGTTATGTAGTTTTCTGTCGGTTTTTTCATGGTCATAAAATCAGCTGCTGCCTGGTTAATGATCACCGCTGCTGAATCGGAAAGGAATGACGGTGAGAAATCCCGGCCTGCGCTAAATTCCCAACCAATGGTTTTGCCATAATCGTATGAAATATCCTCCTGGCCGAAATCGGCACTCAGATTAGGGTCTTTTCCGGGCCATCCCATGCCGCCAGTAGTACCAGCAACTTTGTTAGGCGGAGCATCTGCTTCGGCCATTTCAGTTATTGTGCCGTTACTTGCAAGGGCCTGTTTTATCGCATCAAAATGTTGATGGAGTTCGATAGTCCGGACGGGGATGGCAACCAATCCATCCTGGCTATAGCCTATCGGGCGGTCTTTGGCAAAAAGTATCTGCCGGATAACTACGATGGTACCGATGATAAGCACAATAGAAACTGTAAACTGAAGTACCACCAGTACTTTACGCGGTGCCGAAGCCAGCCGCCCAACCCGGAACGCCCCTTTCAATACCTTCACAGGTTTAAATGACGATAGGTAGAGTGCTGGATAACTGCCGGTAATAATAGCAGTGATGAAACTGAGGCCAATTCCCGCGAGCCAAAACTCCGGGCTATTCCAGGGAATGACTATCTGTTTACCGGCCAGCTCATCGAAGGCTGAAATGCTTAATTCAACCAATAGCAATGAAGCCAGAAATGCCAGCAATACGCAAAGTAACGATTCACCGTAAAACTGGTATATCAATTGGCTACGGGATGAACCAATTGCCTTTCGTATACCTACTTCACGCGCGCGTTTCTCAGACCGGGCTGTACTTAAGTTCATGAAGTTGATGCAGGCCAGCAGCAGTACAAACACACCTACAATACCAAAAAGCCACACATATTGTATTTCGCCACCAATGTTTTTTCCGTCCTTAAACTCGCTGTACAAATGCCATTTACTCATTGGCTGCAGGAACAGCGCCTGTTTTGCTGAAGCTGCAACTGGTTTTAAACGCCGGATCATTTCATCCCTGATCTTTAAAGATACTTTGTCAAGGTCGGCATTGTGAGCCAGTTGAACATATAAGTTAACAATGCCTGGGCCCCATGGCTCCCTCATTCCGCTCAAGCCTGCCTCAAAGTGGCCCCATGAGCCAATAAAAGCCATGCCGCCAAGCGTGGTATTTCTGGGCAGATCTGCATAAACGCCGGCTATTTTTAGTTTATCTAAACCGTTCCACCTCAAATTTAACTTCAATACTTTACCCATGGGGTCCTCATTGCCGAAAAATGCCTTCGCTGTAGCCGCGGATATTAATATCGACGATGGGTCCTTTATAGCATCGCCTCTGCCTTCGAGCATATTTAGTGTAAACAGGGTTGGCCCGCTGGCTTCCATGAAAGCACCTTGCTCAGTCAGTCTTTTGTCGCCTAAAGCCAATATATAATCTCTCGGGAGTGTCGACATTGCTACAGACTTAAAATCGCTGCCATAGTTTTTGCGTAGCTCGGTTGCCAAAGGATACGGTACATGGAACGAGGTTTTCACTTCGCCATTATTGGTCACATTTTGTATTACCTGGGCTATACGGTGATAATTACCGTGGTACTTATTAAATGATACTTCATCCAAAATCCACAAACTGATGAGCATTACCACTGCCATACCCACTGCAAGGCCACCTATATTAATGAGCGACAATACCTTATTATTAATAAGGTTGCGCCAGGCAATTTTGAAATAATTTCTGATCATATAATTGCGATTTAATTTTACAGGAGCCCAACCTGGCGGGCTTCCTGAACGCAATATTACCGACGGTAAGTGTGATGGGATGGCCAACTTATCATTTGGCAACTCTTTTTTCAGGCGGTTCTTGTATTCCACCGGGGTTTTGCCGGTCATCTCTTTAAAAACGCGGTTGAAAGTTCTTTGGGAGTTAAACCCCGACTCGTAGGCGATCCCCAGCAGTGTGAGCCGGTCGTTGGCCGGGTCCTGCATCTTCCTGGCAGTTTCACGAACCCTGAACTCATTAATAAAGTCGCTGAAGTTCTTTTCCATCCCCACATTAATAATCCGCGATAAATCGTGCGGATGGATATTCAGCTTTACTGCGAGGGTGGTCAATGTCAGTTCGGCATCCTCGTAAAAACGGTTTGCGGCTACGGCTTCCTTTAGCCTCCGGCTTTTTTCCTTTGCATCATATCTATCTGTTATCGGCGTAGTCAGTTGTATGCTGCTATCCAATTTTAGCATCACTTCGGCAGTCATGCCAATAAGCACAAAAGCAACGGTAAAACTCAACACATCATTAAACAGCCATAACATGCAAAGCAAGGCCAGCAAGTGCAGGGCCTTATCCAACCGGCGGAAAGCAAAGCGCGGCCTATCCATTAGCACCGGCTGCAAGCGGTTATAAAAATGCTGTATCAACCGGTGCGACAGGTATAAATAAATGACAACCGAAATGAGCACCAGCCAGCCCGGCATCCAATACGCAACCAGCAAAGGGCAAAAATGTAGAACATCCTTTCGGCCAAATTGTAGTTTTGGTGCCGTCATCCCCCGCACATAAAAATACAATAGCGGCCCCAGCGCCGGTAAAAAAATCGGCGAAAGCCCGCCAGCCTTCAGTACAATTACAGTTAAAGCGGCACTTAAAAACAGGTTGGCTGTTTGGTCTTCCCTTTTTGCGAATGCTAAAAGCAGCGCAAGAGTAAACCCCGAAAACAGAGTTGCCATGGCGGCCACATGGTAAAGGCTAATATGGAATATATCAGGATTCAAGTAATTCAAATAGCCAAAGGCTGTTCCAAATTTACAATATATTGATATATACAAAATTATGCGACGATAAATATGTTTTGCTGTAACTGAAGCGAACAAAGGGCGTTCGGTTTTGGGATGGTAGGTGAAAGGTTTTCACCGGTTTGTTGTTGTATTGTTGCGAATAAGTATACCAAGTAAAAAAGCCGCTCTACTTTCGTAAAGCGGCTTTGTAGCCCGTAGGGGAATCGAACCCCTGTTTCTAGAATGAAAATCTAACGTCCTAACCCCTAGACGAACGGGCCTTTTTTATTTTTGTTTCCCTTATTTTGGGAATGCAAAGATATAGCTTTAATGATAAAAATAAAATAAAATTTAAATTTTATTTGTTTGTCGCTGATAATGAATGTTGTTTTTTTATTTGCCAAACAAAATAGCCCTATTTTCATTGTAAATCTGCAGCTGTTAAGGTTATCTTTACCATAAAATCAATTTACTTATGAAAGCAATCTGGAATGATAAGGTAATCGCCGAAAGCAATGATACTATTATTGTGGAAAATAATTACTACTTCCCTAAAGATAGTGTTAAGGCCGAATACCTGGAAACTACTGATACGCATACTACCTGTCCGTGGAAAGGCCTCGCATCAT
Source organism: Mucilaginibacter sp. P5_A6 (assembly GCF_056400585.1). Taxonomy (NCBI): domain Bacteria; kingdom Pseudomonadati; phylum Bacteroidota; class Sphingobacteriia; order Sphingobacteriales; family Sphingobacteriaceae; genus Mucilaginibacter; species Mucilaginibacter sp. P5_A6. The sequence goes on from NZ_JBFUKZ010000002.1 coordinate 356,502, forward strand.
ATTATACCCTCAATGTAGATGGCAAAAAAAATCCGGATGCGGCCTGGTATTATCCGCAGCCTAAAGAAGCGGCTGCAAACATTACCAACTATGTTGCATTTTGGAAGGGCGTTAAAATAACCGACTAAACATGAAGAAATACGATGCCATCATCATTGGCGCGGGTCAGGCCGGCGCTCCGCTTGCCAAAAAACTTGCCCTGGCCGGCATGAAAACCGTAATTATCGAAAAACGATTTTATGGTGGTACCTGCGTAAATGATGGTTGCACGCCTACTAAAACCTGGGTGGCATCGGCAAAGGCAGCTTATATGGCCGCCAAAAGCGCTGATCTGGGGGTGCCGGTAAAGCGATTTTCGGTTAACATGCCCAAAATAAAAAAGCGGAAGGATGATATAGTGATGCGCTCACGTGTTGGCGGTCAGCATGCAGCCGAGAAAACAAAAGGGTTGGATGTTGTTTTTGGTGAGGCTACTTTTACCGGCGAAAAAACAGTTTCAGTAGCTCTTAATAATGGCAAAAACCAAAGTCTGCAGGCCGATCTTATTTTTTTAAATCCCGGTGCAAAACCTTTTATCCCGGAGATTGAAGGGCTTAATGAAATTGAATACCTCACTTCAACAACCATACTGGATCTGGATTATGTGCCAAAACATCTTTTGATTTTAGGGGGCAACTATATAGGTTTAGAATTTGGGCAAATGTTCCGCCGGTTCGGAAGTAAAGTTACCATATTAGAAAAATCAGCAAGGATAGTTTCTCATGAGGACGAAGATGTGTCGGCCGAGATGCAAAAGATACTGGAGGCGGAGCAGATCAATATTCATTCCAATGCGCAAGCCACCAGATTTAAGCAAAAGGAAGATGGTAAAATAATAGCCACGGCAACAATTAATGGGGAGGAAAAAAAGATCAAATGCACACATGTTTTGGTGGCTGTTGGGCGCATTCCACAAACCGAAACGCTGGGTTTAGTTAAAGCAGGTGTAAAAACAGATGAACAAGGGCATATTAAAGTAGATTCAAAGCTGGAAACCAATGTGAAAGGTATTTATGCTTTAGGTGATGTAAAAGGTGGTCCGGCTTTTACACATATCTCTTACAACGATTATACGATTGTATACCGTAACCTTATCGAAAAACAAAACCTAAATACTACCGATAGGCCTGTACCCTACTGCATGTTCACCGATCCGCAATTAGGCCGGATAGGGATAGATGAAACGGGGGCCAAAAAGCAAGGATTAGATTATAAGGTAGCCCGGCTGCCTATGACACACGTTGCCCGAGCCATTGAAACTGGCGATACCCGGGGTTTTATGAAAGCGGTGGTTGATAAAAAAACAAAAAAAATCTTAGGTGTTACCGTATTGGGTCCCGAAGGGGGCGAGATCATGACGGTGTTGCAGATGGCTATGGAAGGCGGTATTACTTACGACAGGATCCGCCATTGTGTGTTCGCGCATCCACTGTATTCCGAATCATTGAATAATCTTTTTTTAGCTTTGGAAGATTAGTTTTACCATATGATAAAGGTTGAAGGTATAAGTAAACAGTTTGGCAATATTAAAGCCGTTGATGCTATATCTTTGGAGGTGCAGGAACAGGAGAACCTCATTTTGCTGGGCACCAGCGGCTGTGGTAAAACCACCACGTTAAAAATGATAAACCGTTTGATAGAGCCTACCAGCGGCAATATCTATATCAATAACAAAAATATATTTGAGCAGCAACCCGAAGCTTTACGGCGGGGTATTGGCTATGTATTGCAAAATAACGGACTATTTCCCCATTATACCGTTGCCGAAAATATTGCTGTAGTTCCGCAATTGCTTAAATGGGATAAAAAGAAAACCATACGCCGCACTGCCGAATTGATGGAAAAGCTGCACCTTGATGCCAGCTACCTGAATGTTTATCCAAATGAACTGAGCGGCGGGCAGCAGCAGCGAGTAGGGCTGGCAAGGGCCCTGGTATCCGATCCGCCGGTTTTGCTGATGGATGAGCCCTTTGGCGCCCTGGATAATGTAACCCGATCAAATATTCACAAGGAATTTAAGGCGCTTGATGAGTTGAAACGGAAAACCATCATTATGGTTACCCATGATGTGCAGGAAGCCTTTGAATTGGGCGACACGATCTGTTTGATGGATAAGGGTAAAATTGTACAATCGGGCACCCCAGCCGAATTGTTGTTCGCGCCTGTAAATGACTTTGTTGAAGGTTTCCTAAAGGATCAACGTCTTCAGCTGGAATTTAAAGCAGTACGATTGGATGACCTGTGGGATTTGCTGCCTGATTTGTATAAGGAGACCAATACCTCTTCGTTATCATCTGATATGGATGTTTGGACTGTATTGGAAAATTTCAAATTTAGCCGCCAGGAAACCATCAACATTGTTAAGGATCAAAACAGGCAGAAACCAGTGAGCTTTGAACAATTGATGTCGGCTTTTTATCAATATAAAAACAAGCGATAGCATGAATGAGCAGCAGCAAACATTGTTTGAGTTTATGGGCCAGCAGGCCGATAAACTTGCGGTGCAAACACTGCAGCATATCGGGCTTACTTTTATCTCGCTTTTTATTGCAGTACTTGTTGGCTTGCCGCTGGGCATTTTTATTACCCGTAAAGTAAAACTTTCGGGGCCGGTTTTGGGCATTGCAGGTGTGTTACAAACTATCCCAAGCATTGCGCTACTGGGTTTCATGATCCCGGTTTTAGGAATAGGTGCCAAACCCGCAATTGTTGCTTTATTGCTTTACGCATTGCTGCCTATAATTCGCAATACCTATACCGGCATTACCGGGGTTGATGCCGCGGTAAAGGAAGCCGCGGTAGCTATGGGAATGAATAGGTGGCAGGTATTATTTAAAGTGGAGCTGCCTTTGGCTATGCCCGTTATTTTAGCCGGTATCCGCACCGCTACGGTGATCAATGTTGGCGTGGCAACATTGGCGTCGTATATAGCGGCGGGTGGCTTAGGTGAGTTTATTTTCGGTGGCATCTCGCTTAACAATACCAATATGATACTGGCCGGGGCAATTCCTGCGGCATTACTGGCTATCATTTTTGATTTCCTGTTATCCCGGGTGCAAAAGCTTAACTTCAAAAAGATTAAGGCAAGCGCCTATGCAATACCTGTTCTGTTGATATTGTTGTCGTCGTTTTACTTTATTCCATCGGCTTACGGGGGCAAACTTACCGCTGGCTTTACGCCCGAGTTTATGGGCAGGCAGGATGGCAACCTTGGGCTGGAGCGTAAGTACGGCTTAAAGATCCATACCATCGTAATCAGCGATGCTGTGATGTACAAGGCCGCGTTTGAGAAGCAACTGGATGTTATCAGCGGTTACTCAACCGATGGCCGGTTAAAGGCATATGACCTGGTGGTGCTGGATGACGACAAGGGGATTTTTCCACCCTATTATGCTGCGCCTATCATCCGCGAAGAATCGCTCAGGAAATTTCCTGACCTGGAAAAGACATTAAACCTGCTATCGGGCAAAATAAATGATTCCATTATGACGGTATTAAACTACCGTACCGACTATCTTCACCAAAGCCCGGAACGTGTTGCCAGGGATTTCCTGGCAGCCAATAAACTGTATAAGTCATCCCGTGAGGGAAATGCCGGAATCGTTCGCATCGGCTCAAAAATATTTGGCGAGCAGTACATCCTGGCCAATATATATAGTATGCTGATAAAGGGATATACCAATTATGATGTATCCACAAAAACAGGGTTGGGGGGCACCAAAATTTGTTTTGATGCCTTGACTAATGATCAGATTGATTTTTATCCGGAGTATACCGGTACAGGTTTGCTGGCCATATTACAGGCATCGCCGGAAACAGTTGCCAGGGTAACAAAAAATAATAACAGCACATACAATTATGTACAGCAGGAGTTTAAAAAACGCTACCAGGTAAAATGGCTAAAACCAATTGGTTTTAACAACGCTTACGCGTTAATGATGAGAAGACAACAGGCAAAGAGTTTAAATATTAAAACAATTTCAAACCTTAAACGATATTTGAATAGTAAGTAATTCGATGGATTTAGCCAATTGTTATAAAAGAGTTCGCCAGCGTACGGAGCAGATCTGCAGCCCCCTGCAAACAGAAGATTACGTGGTACAGCCGGTGGTTGATGTTAGTCCGCCCAAATGGCATATAGGGCATGTTACCTGGTTTTTTGAAACTTTTATCCTGAAACCATATTTTATGGGTTACCAGGAATTTAACCCCAATTATAATTACGTTTTTAATAGTTATTATGAAACAGTTGGCAACAGGGTTATTCGTACCGACAGGGGTAATTTAAGCCGCCCAACGGTTGCCGATATTTACCAATACCGCGCCTATGTGGATGAGGCCATGGCCAAATTCCTGTGTGAGGAGCCATCGGCTGAAATAAAAGAGTTGCTCATCCTCGGCTTTAATCACGAGGAACAACACCAGGAGCTTTTATTAACCGATATCAAATACATTTTGGGGCATAACCCATTGTTCCCGGCTTATTCCGATAACTATATCTCGCCAAAGACCCCAAAAGCCGGCAGTCCCGGTTTTATTAAGATAGATGAAGGGGTATATGAAATAGGCCATACCGGCGATGGGTTTTGTTTTGACAATGAGCTGAATCGGCACAAGGTTTATTTGAATACGTATGAAATAAGCCCAAACCTGGTTACCAATGCAGCGTACCTGGAGTTTATCAATAGTGGTGGTTATCATGATTTCAGGCATTGGCACGCCGAAGGCTGGGATTGGGTGAACACCAATAAAATTGAATCGCCGCTTTACTGGCATTTAATTGATGGCGAATGGCAAAACTACACCTTCCATGGCTTGCTGTCGCTTAATTTAAAAGACCCCGTTTGCCATATCAGCTATTTCGAAGCCTATGCTTACGCCTCATGGAAAGGCCTCCGTTTGCCTACTGAGTTTGAGTGGGAAGCAGCAGCAACCCAATTTAGCTGGGGTAAAGGTTGGGAATGGACCGAAAGCTCATACCTCCCTTACCCTGGCTTTGCAAAAGCTCCCGGTGCAATTGGCGAATACAATGGTAAGTTTATGGTAAACCAAAAGGTACTGCGTGGTGCATCTGAAGTAACTTCGCCGGGGCATAGCAGGATAACTTATCGCAACTTTTTTCAAACACATTTACGCTGGCAATTTACTGGCATAAGACTTGCGCGGTAAAAGCACAAAAAACAGGAAGATATGGACTCAACGTTAATACAAACCGAATTGAACCCAACAACAGGCACCAAAACTGATTTGTTTTATAAAGATGTTATAGCCGGGTTACAATCGTCGCCCAAACGTTTAAATTCAAAGTATTTTTACGATGCCAATGGTGATAAGCTTTTCCAGGAGTTGATGAACTGTGAAGAATACTATCCAACCAATTGCGAACTGGAAATATTTTCTGAAAGTACCGATGAGATCACCAATGCACTCATTGCTTCGGGAGATACATTTGACCTGATAGAGCTTGGAGCAGGTGATGCGATGAAGTCGACTTACCTGCTAAAAGATTTGCTGGCAAAAAAAGCCGATTTTACCTATTTACCCATCGATATATCTGAAAATGTAATATCATATCTTAATATCACCCTGCCGGTAACTTTGCCGGGTTTAAAGATTACCGGGCTTAACGGCGAGTATTTTGATATGCTGAAAAAAGCAGCCTCGATATCGTCAAGACGAAAAGTAGTTTTGTTTTTAGGATCAAATATTGGCAATATGCCGGTGCCCGAGGCTATCGAATTTTGCAGAGAGTTAAGAAATAACTTATCAGAAGGCGACATGGTGCTGATTGGAATGGACCTTAAAAAGGATCCTAAAATAGTGCTGGCTGCGTATAACGACAAAGGCGGGATTACCAAAAGATTCAACCTTAACCTGCTGGAGCGTATCAATCGCGAACTTCGGGCAGATTTTGATCTGACCAAATTTGATCATTACCCAACCTATGACCCCGAAACAGGTGCATGCAAAAGTTACCTCATCAGCCTGGAGGATCAACAGGTGAAGATAAACGGAAAGGAAACGATCACGTTTATGAAAGATGAATACATCTTCATGGAGATCTCTCAAAAATTCACGCTCATGCAAACCGACCAGATAGCCATAAACGCCGGTTTTGCTCCGGTAACCCAGTTTTTTGATGGTAAAAAGTGGTTTGTTGATGCGGTTTGGGTGGCGGGGTAAATTTTGGTGAATTGCGAAAGACATAATTTTACAAACGCTTTAGGTTGTCGGTTTTAACTGGCAACCTTTTTTTATGTTAAAGCCTGCCGGTTTGGTTTTTTCGACAATTCAAATCACGCGCAAAAAACAGTTGATTTTTTTTAGAGAAGCATACGGATATAAATTGCCGGTAAACTTTTGTTCTTAATAAAAGGATTGTGGTCATTTAAATTAATATTTGTTGTTAACACAATTATTAATTATATAATTAAGTTTTATGCCATTACCTATATTATATACAATCTATAAGCCCATCAACATAAAAAATGCCACTAAATGCCTTTTGTGCTGTTTAACAGGCTATTGTGTGAGATAAATGGTGCCGGCCAAGTGTATTATTTACACTATTTCAAACATCAAAATAATTATTAAAAGTTTTCTTTCTATTAATTATTTAATTATAATTGTTAAATAAACACTAATAATTACCTGCATGTAAGTTTGCAGTTTCTCCAATTATAGACGAAGCCGAAAATCTTAAGAGTAGGCACCAACCAATTTTATCTGTTTTTTTATGAAAAGAAATTTTTCACTGGCCGCGCATTGCAAAGTTTTAGCGGTAGTAACAATTATGATGGTACTAAGCTGTAAAAAAAATGAGCGGGTCAAAACCATCGCCGAAGTGGAAACTACGGCAACAAGTAAAACTAAAGCTATAAATTCTTTAGCAGGCGCCACTGGTATTCATGATCCTTCAACTATAATTAAACGCAACGGGGTTTATCATGTTTGGGGTACAGGCAACCAAATATATCATCTTACCTCAACTGATTTAATAAAATGGACGGCCGCTTCAACCGTATTTGCTTCGGGAACATGGCCCAGCTGGATAAATTCATATGTATCTGGTTTTGGAGGTAATTTTTGGGCCCCCGAATGTATATATATGGGAGGCAAGTATTATATGTATTACTCCGTTTCGATGGGTGCAAAACCTTGCGCAATAGGGGTAGCAACCAGTACCGACTTAACTACATGGACAGACCAGGGAATGGTTGTTTACTCTGATAATAACACAGTTTATGGCTCCATTGACCCTGCGGTATTTGCAGATGCCAGTGGAAATTACTGGATGACATTTGGATCGCACTTAACCGGTATTTGGATAGCTCAGATAAATCCTGCTACAGGTAAAAGACTTAATAGCACTGTTAAAAATATAGCCGGCAGCAGCAGTAGCGAAAATGAAGCATCGTACGTGATCAGGAATGGCAGTTATTATTACCTGTTTTATAATAAGGGCATATGCTGCAACGGCACCAGCAGCACCTATTACGTTCAAATGGGCAGATCAACCAGTCCTAATGGCACCTATGTAGATAAAAACGGTGTAAACCTGCTTAGCGGCGGTGGTACTACGGTATTAAGTACATCGGGTAAATATATAGGACCCGGGCAAGTGGGCCTTTATTCCGAAAACGGGTATAATTTTGTTACCTATCATTATTATAGCGGCGACAATAATGGTACGCCAACGTTGGCAGTAGGTAATATGGGTTGGTCTGGCGGCTGGCCATTTATTACGCAAGACTGGATTGCTGCTGGTCGTTTTAAAATTATAAATAACAACAGTGGCAAGGTTTGGGATGCGTGGGGTTGTACAGGGGCTTCACAGCAAGCTATTGCACAGGGCACCAGTAACGGGCTTTTATGCCAGCAATGGGACTTTACGGCACTTGGCAACGGCATTTATAAAATAACATGCGTACAAGGCGGTTTGGCTGCAGATGTTACCAATTGTAATGCCGCAAACGGCGCCCCGTTAGATTTGTATGCCTACCTGAATAATAATTGTCAAAAGTTCAATTTAGAAAGGGCCGCAAATGGCGGTTTGGTATTTACATCATTAAATGGCAACCGGGTAGTAGAAGTACCCAATGCTTCAACTGCCGATGGCGTTCAGCTGGCATTATATGATTATAATGGTGCCACCTGCCAACAGTGGACATTAGGCACCGCCGGCCAATAAAAACCACTTATTTACAAGCGCAATACTTAATACTAAAAAAGACTGTACCCTTAACAAGAGACAGTCTTTTTAGCTATAGCAATTTCGGATTAAGTTTTGAATCTATCAGCCCACCAATTGGTTTACCCTTTAGCCATTTATGGTGATCTTTTTTTTGCCATTCGTTTTTATATGGGGTAATGCGCGCTCCATCAGCCACGTAAATAACGGTCATCACCTCGCGCATTTTATTGGAGTTGTTACCGGGCGCGTTGTGTATAGTAAAACCACGGTGCCAGGTAGCATCGCCAGCCTTCATGTTTCTTGCACGACTTATCGGGAAGTTATTATCTTTCACATAGTCATCAAATGCAGATTCCGACTCATCCGAGATCTCATGGTTAAAAACGGCTCCTTTAGTATAAGAGTTTGATGCAAAGGTGAGCATACCCATATCTGCATCAATATCAACCAGCGGCATCCACATGGTTACCGTATTATTGGTATCAATTGGCCAGTAATATTGATCCTGGTGCCATGGGGTGGGGCCACCCCATGCTTCTTTAAACAGGGCCTGGTCATGATAAATTCTTACATTTTCAACCCCCATGAGGTCGGCGGCAATTTTGGCCAGTCGTTTAGCAAACACAAACCTTTTTACATCGGCATCAAGCGTCCACAGGTTCATGATCTGTAAAAAAGCCTTGCCATAAGTATCTCTGTCTTCCAGTTTGCGTTTCTCGGTATTATACCTATCGACAGCACCGACAATTACAGGCCTGTAAGCTTCTATTTCTTCTTTTGAAAGTATGTTTTGAATCAGGGTGTGCCCCTTTTCCCGGAATTCGTGAATGCTTTCTTCCGGTAATTTTATAAAATCGTCCAGCAGTAACAGATCAGAAACCTTGGTATTCATATTTTTTTAGTTTATATTCAAAGTAAGTTTAACTTTAGCCGATAAAAAATGAAAAGAATGGTGTAATTATGGATTATTTTATCCGTAACTTAACATATAAATAAATTCTACGTTAAAATATGCAATGATAAAGGCATCGTACGAAGTTCTTCAGCCCTCAAGTAGTCAATCATTCCTGGTCAGAAAATTTGATAAACTGGCATTTGATGCCCCCTATCACTTTCACGAGGAGTATGAGCTAACCTGCATTATAAAAGGAAGCGGCAAGCGATATGTTGGCAGCCACATGGAAGATTTTGTATCTGGCGATGTTGTGTTGCTTGGCCCAAACCTGCCGCATTGCTGGAAACTGGAAGCAGGTGATTCAATAGCAGCCGAAGCGGGAGCAATAGTGATCCAGTTTAACGATGCTTTTTTAGGAGATGATTTTTTTAATAAGTTTGAGTTGCAGCATATCAAAAGGCTTTTTCAACAAAGCGGCTGCGGCATATCATTCCACTCAGATACCCAGGTTGAGGTTAAGCAGCTTTTGTTGAACCTGGTAGAAGAAAAAAGTAATTTCAGGATACTTATAGGCTTATTGGAAATACTGCAGCGCCTGGCCTCATCAGATGAGTATATTTTGCTCGATCAGCACCGTATTGTAGCCGAGCGCTTATCTGCTGAGCGGGAACGCATACACCCGGTATTTGCTTACTTGGTTGAGAATTTCAGAAAACAGGTATCATTGGATACAGCCGCCGGTATAGCAAACATGACCACAAATGCATTTTGCAAATACTTTAAAAAAGTAACCCGTAAAACATTTATGGAAACTATAATTGAATACAGGCTCAATTATGCCATTCAGCAATTGGTACAAACAGACAAACCCATATCAGAAATTTCATATGAAAGCGGCTTTGGCGATGTTTCACATTTTTATAAAATGTTTAAAGCCAAAATGCATCTTAGCCCCCTTAATTACCGTAAAAAGTTTATGCATAACCTAATCAGCAGCGCCAAAAAGCTATCGGCTTAAAAATCAGGTTACGTTAATGATGCCGCGTTTAATAGCGTAAATAACCAGGCCGACCAGGTTTTTTGAACCGGTTTTTTCAAACAAGCGGGCGCGGTAGCCCTCAACGGTACGTACACTCAGGAAAATCCTATCGGCTATTTCCTGGTTTGAGCATTCCTGGCAAACCAGTTTCAGCACTTCTATCTCGCGTTCATTAAGGTCGGCTTTATTTTGAGTTACGCTTTCGGAGTGATCATTGCCCATCAACTGTTTAATAAGGGTGATGGATAAGTGTTCGTTAAAATAAAAACCCTTATTATGTACGGTAGATACTGCTTCAATAATCTCTTCAGGCTCGGCATTTTTAAGCAGATAGCCCGATGCCCCGGCCTTCATCATATCCACAATATACTTATCCTCGTTAAACATGGATAGCGCCAGTATCTTGATGTTTTTATAATGCTGATGAACAGCTGATGCCGTTTGGATGCCATCCATCTCGGGCATTTTAATATCCATCAATAGTACATCGGGGGTTTGGGTTGTTAATAAACCCATCAATTCTTTGCCGTTTGATGCTTCAAGTATAAGGTCAAAATCTTCGCAATCTTCAAGTGTGGCTTTTAGCCCATTCCTGAAAATTTTATGGTCATCTACTATACCTAATTTAATTGTACTCATTGATTAACAAATAGTTGGATAAAGATAGATTAAAGATACAAAACTATGTTATTTTTAATTTAATAGTAGTAAGTGTGCCGTTTAACGGTTTGCTGTAAATATTAATTTCGCCGTTAATGAGCTGCACCCGGCTTTCAAGGTTTTTTATTCCAAAGCCTTGTGTTACTCCACCCTGGTTAAAACCTACTCCATTATCCTTAAATTCCATCACCATATAATTGCCCTCTTTATTAATAGACAGGTAAATAACAGTGGCATCAGAGTGTTTAATAGCGTTGCCAAAAAGCTCCTGCGCTATTCGGTAAAGGGCAAGTTCAATTTCATGTGGAAAGCGCTGATCGGGCATGTTTTTGCTAAACTTCACCTTAATGTGAGTGTTTTGCTCAACCTTACTGCTCAGGGCTTCAACAGCCACAAGTAATCCATAATCGGTAAGTACAGGAGGCAAAACATTGTGAATAATATTGCGAATCTCCTGAATGCATTCATCAGTAAGCCTGCGGGTATCGGCCAGCAGGGGCTGGGTTGTTTCACTGATGCAGTTTTTATCAAGCCGGTGCAAATTAAGTTTTATAGCCGATAAAACCTGCCCTACACTATCGTGCAAATCCTCGGCCAGGCGTTTGCGTTCGCTTTCCTGGGTTTCAAAAACAGCAGCCATCAGGTCGCTTTGCCTTGCATCATGCAAGGCTCGCAATTCAAGCTGGTTCTTTATCATTTTACGCTGATAAATAATCACGAAGAAAAACAGGCAGGTAATCAATACAACCACTACAAGCGTACCGATTATTAATATCGGGATTAAGCCGTTTTCTGTGGTTGGCAAAGTAACCTTACCCACTATTAATACCGGGATCAGGTTGTTTTCTGTGGCTTGCAAAGTAATCCTATTGAAAATAATGTGTTGGCAATAACGTTGGTTATATTGTTAATGATGTAATAATTATGCTGATTTTGAACGGGTATTTGAGTAAATATCATGAATAGAAATATATTAACCGATGAATAAAACAGAACACCTGCATTTATCCAAAAAAGACCTTGCTTTTCAATATCTATAAACTTTAATGGGTTTAGTAATTTATAAAAATAAATAAGCGACAATATAATTAAAAATATACCTAATGATGTGTTTGAAACTGTAGGATACTCAAAGGGATCCCGATTAAAGCATATGATTAATATCACTATTACAGCAGCAAGAACAATGGTGGTATTTTTAAAAATAGCTTTAGTAAACAGATTATAATAAATTAGGGTATAGAAAATTAAAGATACCCATATATTAACATGAATAACCGGCATATTATTCTTGCTTCCCGCATTAGTTAATAACCACATTAACGGGTCAAAAAGCGATGCCACAAGAAAAAACAGCGCGGCAATTTTTAAAACCTTGTCAAGGTGCCTGTAATTATACATCGCCGCCAGCACCGGAAAAAAGCCAGAGATTCCTGAAATGAGTGCGAATCCATTGTCTACAGTCATAAACTTTCCTTGTTTGAATGCCTGATATACAAATTAGCTCCCGGAAAGTACGTTCTGGGGACAACCGGAAGAACCGGGACAAGGGTAGGACTGATTGCCAACCAGATTATCCGCTTTTGCTGCAGTTAGTTTAAATGTTTTTATTTCTGATGATACAGCAGCCACTTCTTTTTTTGCTTCACCAGGTAGCTGATCTTCACCTGTAGCCATAACGCCTGTTATAACAAAACGCTTTTCTCCTTCGGCGTTTGCAACAACTTTTATAAAGAAGTTTCCAACGGAAACCCAAAAATTTTGCCAGCCGCTAAGGCGCTGCTTGTTTGCATAATAAATACGGACGCCTAAACAGCCATTTTGCTGCAGTATGGTGTTTAATATCTTTTGTCCAAAAAATTGAGACACAATCCCATTAGGGTGTCTTTGTCTGTGGTTTTTTGTCCAGCTGGCTGCAAGTTCAAGGTCAATTGCGGCACCTTCTTCGCCGGTGATTGGGCTGGTATCCCTGGTTGTTTTTGTTTCCATGGTTGAATTTAATGAGGGTTAGGAATTAATTTGGATAAAACTAAGGTTAATAAGTTATTATTTCAACAGGGCAATATGCCTTAATCAAAATATAAACCTGGCTTTGATTTTGTAAGCTTCTCATTTACAATAAGTAATGTTTTTGATTGCTTGTTTCACCGGATATATATTGCGTATTTCTACGCAAGCGAAACTGTATTAGTACGTTGTGCAATCACACGCTATAAAACAGTAGTAGCCACCTTGATTAAAAAGGCTGCTTTCATCTTGGGGCTCGTGCTTTATGACCAACAAAAAGTTGAAATCATTATAGAAACAGGAAAAGCATCTATGTACAAACAAAAACGATGCTCTTATTTAAGAACATCGTTTTTTGTTTACACAGATATTTAATAACCGATTAAAAAATCGCTTCCGCTATCCTTTTAGTCGGCCCGGCATTGCTCATGGTATAAAAGTGCAGTACGGGTACGCCAAATGCCATCAGCTCGCGGCATTGGTTTATCATCCACTCCACGCCGATATCCTTTACATCCTTTTCAGACATGCAGCCATTAACCGCGTCGCACAAGTCTTCGGGCATATCAATATGGAAAGTTTTGGCCAGGTTAATCAGCTGCTTTGATGTGGTAACCGGTTTTAAGCCCGGTATAATAGGCACGGTAATGCCATTAGCCCGGCAGTTATTTACAAAATCGAAATACTTCTGGTTATCAAAAAACATCTGGGTTACTATAAAATTGGCGCCCATATCCACCTTTTGTTTCAGGTATTTAAAGTCGGTTTTAAGGTTTGGTGCTTCAAAATGCTTTTCAGGATAACCGGCAATACCGATGCAGAAATTGGTTTTCAGGCTCGCGTCATTATGCTCGTGGAGGTAAATACCATTGTTCATATTTACCACCTGTTGCAATAGATCAGTAGCGTAGTTGTGTCCGTTTGGAGTTGGCACAAAAGAGGCATCACCACGGCGGGCATCACCACGAAGTACGAGTACATTTTCGATCCCTAAAAACTGTAGGTCGACTAAGCCATTCTCAGTTTCGTCCCTGGTAAAACCTCCACACAACAAATGCGGTACGGTATCAACCTTATATTTATTCATGATAGCTGCGCAAATAGCAATGGTGCCGGGGCGTTTGCGGTAGCTTAGCTTCTCCAGCAGACCATTATCATGCTGTTTATATATATAATCCTCGCGCAGCGAAGTAACATCAATAAACGGAGGCTTAAATTCCATCAAAGGGTCGATGGCATCGTAGATTCCTTGAATGCTTTGACCTTTTAGTGGAGGGATAAGTTCGAAAGAGAATAGTGTTTTGCCTTTTGCGTTAGCAATATGGTCCGTTATCTTCATTGTTAATTATGGTGCGGGTTTCTTATTATATCCGTCATTGCTTCGTACCTCGCAATGACGGTTTGTTGTGTGTTATTATCAATAGTTTATATTTGGACCAAGCCAGCGTTCTACTGTTTCAATATCCATATTCTTACGTACAGCATAATCTTCAATCTGATCCTTACTGATTTTTCCTAATCCAAAATACCTGGCCTGCGGATGCGCGAAGTAGAACCCGCTTACTGCCGCTGCCGGGGTCATGGCCAGGCTTTCGGTCAGGTACATTTTAGCATTATCCTCGGCCTTTAACAATTCAAATAAGGTTGTCTTCTCCGTATGATCCGGGCAGGCGGGATAGCCTGGTGCAGGGCGGATGCCCTGATATTCTTCCTTGATCAGTTCGTCGGCACTTAGTTGCTCGCCTTTGCTGTAACCCCAATATTCCTTGCGCACCAGCTCATGCATTTTCTCGGCAAAGGCTTCGGCAAGGCGGTCTGCAAGTGCTTTGGCCATAATGCTGTTGTAATCGTCATGGTCGGCTTCAAATTCTGCTACCAGTTCATCGCAGCCTATACCCGTAGTCACGGCAAATCCTCCAAAATAATCGGGCACACCGCTCTCTTTTGGTGCGATAAAATCTGACAGAGCATAGTAAGGATCGCCTTTAACCTTTTCGGCCTGCTGACGAAGCGTATGGATGCGAGTTAATAAAGTAGTACGGCTTTCATCTGTATACAGTTCAATATCATCACCAACACTATTGGCCGGCCAAAAACCAATCACACCATTGGCGTGTAATAGTTTCTGATCTACAATTTTCTTTAACAGCTCCTGTGCATCATCAAAAAGCTTTTTAGCTTCATCGCCCACAAACTTATCAGCAAATATTTTGGGGTAGCTGCCGCGTAGTTCCCAGGTATGGAAAAACGGTGTCCAATCAATATAGGGAACAAGCTCTTCCAGCGGGTACGATTCAAATACTTTAGTGCCGGTAAAGGTTGGCTTTGGCGCAACATCACCGTCAAGGCTGATCTGGAAACGGGCCTGCCTCGCCTGCCCGATAGTTACAAAACGTTTATCCGACTTTTTATTCAAATGCGCTTCGCGCGATTTGGCATATTCTTCCTTAATGTTTCGGATATAAGCATCTCTGCCCTCGCGATTCATCAGGCTACTGCAAACGGTAACGCTACGTGATGCATCCAATACGTGGATGGCAGCACCCGAGTAATGAGGATCAACCTTAACTGCCGCATGGATGCGCGAGGTGGTAGCCCCGCCTATGATGAGCGGAATAGTAAAACCTTCACGTTCCATTTCCTTGGCAAAATGCACCATTTCATCCAATGAAGGGGTGATCAGTCCGCTCAGGCCGATAATGTCTACGTTTTGTTTTTTTGCTTCCTCGATGATCCTTTGTGCCGGTACCATTACGCCCAGGTCAATTACCTCGAAGTTGTTACAGGCCAAAACTACGCCTACTATATTTTTACCAATATCGTGCACATCGCCCTTTACGGTGGCCATCAATATTTTACCGGCATTGGCACGGCTGCCGCTGGAGTCTTCTCCGGCATCAATAACCCTTTGTTTTTCAAGCTCGATAAATGGCAGTAGGTAAGCCACCGCCTTTTTCATTACCCGGGCTGATTTTACCACCTGTGGCAAAAACATTTTGCCGGCGCCAAACAAATCGCCTACTATGTTCATGCCATCCATCAATGGGCCCTCAATAACCTCCAAAGGTTTATCATAAGCCAGGCGCGCTTCTTCCACATCATTATCCAGGTACTCAATAATGCCCTTCACAAGCGCGTGCGATAAACGCTCCTGTACAGTTCCCTTGCGCCATTCTTCATCGCGCACTACCTCTTTACCTTTGCTTTTAATGGTATCGGCATATTCTACCAGGCGCTCGGTGGAATCATCTCTGCGATTAAGTAATACATCTTCTACCAGTTCGAGCAGGGTTTTATCTATTTCTTCATAAACTTCCAGCATCCCCGCATTCACAATTCCCATATCCATACCTGCTTTAATGGCATGGTACAGGAATGCCGAGTGCATTGCCTCGCGCACTACATTGTTTCCTCTAAACGAGAAGGAAATATTACTAACCCCACCGCTTACTTTGGCGTGTGGAAGGTTCTGTTTAATCCAACGCGTGGCTTCAATAAAATCAACCGCGTAGTTATTGTGTTCTTCCAGGCCGGTTGCAACAGTTAATATATTAGGGTCGAAAATAATATCCTGCGGAGGGAAACCAACCACGTTAACCAATATATCATAGGAGCGTTTACAAATCTCGGTACGGCGCTGTAATGAATCGGCCTGCCCGGTTTCGTCAAAGGCCATCACTACTGTGGCAGCGCCATAGCTTAATATTTTGCGGGCATATTCAATAAACTTTTCTTCGCCTTCTTTTAGGGAGATAGAGTTTACAATACCCTTACCCTGGATGCATTTTAACCCAGCTTCGATAACCGTCCATTTGGATGAATCGATCATGATAGGCAGTTTGGCAATATCAGGTTCGGAGGCCACCAGGTTCAGGAATTTTACCATTACCGCTTCCGAATCAATCATACCCTCATCCATATTGATATCGATTACCTGGGCACCACCCTCCACCTGTTGCAAGGCAACGGCTAATGCGGCTTCATAATCCTCGGCTAAAATAAGTTTCGAGAACTTTGGCGACCCTGTGATATTGGTACGTTCGCCCACATTCACAAAAATACTTTCGGGCTTTATGGTAACTGCTTCTAAACCACTCAGGCGCAAATCGGGTTCAACTTCAGGAATTCTTCTTGGTGGATATTTTGCAGCTCGTTCGGCAATACACTTAATATGCTCTGGCGTGGTGCCACAACAGCCCCCCACAATATTAACCAGCCCGGCTTTAATAAAATCATCAAGCTGGTGCGCTGTTTCATGCGCGGTTTCGTCATACTGGCCAAACTCATTTGGCAAGCCCGCATTGGGATAGGCCGAAATAAATACGTCAGCTTTTTCAGAAAGCTCGGCCAGGTGCGGACGCATTTCTTTAGCACCCAAAGCGCAGTTTAACCCCACCGAAAGCAGGTTGGCATGGCGTATCGAGTTCCAGAAAGCTTCAACAGTTTGCCCCGATAAAGTACGACCTGACGCATCGGTTATAGTCCCCGAGATCATAACTGGCAAATGCTTACCCGATTCATTTGCATAACGATTTATTGCAAACAACGCGGCTTTGGCGTTAAGGGTATCAAATATGGTTTCAACCAATAACAGGTCCGATCCCCCATCAACCAAACCTCGAACCTGGTCGTAATACGCGTTAGCCAGGTCATCAAAAGTAACAGCACGATAACCCGGATCGTTAACATCGGGCGATAAGGACGCGGTACGGTTAGTTGGTCCAACAGCACCGGCAACAAAACGCGGTTTTGATGGATTTTTTTTAGTGTATTCGTTGGCTACTTCGCGGGCAAGGCGAGCGCCCTCGTAGCTCAGCTCATAAGCCAGTTCTTCCAGCTTATAATCGGCAAGCGAAATTATTTGCGTACTAAAGGTATTGGTCTCGATGATATCCGCGCCGGCATCCAAATATTCGGCATGAATTGCCTTTATGATATCTGGGCGTGTGATGTTCAGCAGGTCATTATTTCCCTGAAGATCGCTGATATGATCTTTAAACCTCTCCCCACGAAAATCCCGCTCGGCAAGCTGGTACCGCTGTATCATGGTACCCATAGCCCCGTCAATTATAAGGATTCGTTTTTCTAATTCTTTTCTAATGTCCATTTTGGTATCAAGTAGCGAGTATCAAGTATCAAGTACGGGAAATTCCGGTGCTTGATTTTTAAATTAGGCCATAGCACAAAACAAAAATGTCTTGATACCTGATACTAACTACTTGATACTTAAAAAAGCTTACATCGAAAAGTCGGGTGTTATATTGACTTTCGCTTATCTTTCCCAGGGCCGTATGGCTGGCTGAGTAGAATGTAGCACCTTGTGAAGCACAGGTTGCTAAGACATCGCAGGGTCTAATCCCTCCGTCTTTCTCCATAAGCAATGCAAAGGTGCATAATAAAGCGGTAAAATGCAATAGTTGTTTAACCCTTCAATCTGTATGCTGCGTAAATTTATGTGTACAAAAAAAGCCGCCTTTTGCAGGCAGCTTTTAATAACAGATGTTTTGCGGGGTTATTATCTTCTTCTGCCAAATAAACGCAGTATCATCAGGAAAAGGTTGATAAAATCAAGGTATAGCGTTAAGCCCCCTAAAAGTGCCATTTTACCGGCCGAAGCATTGCCATACTCAAGGCCTGCGCCAATGCGCTTTAGCTTTTGAACATCATAAGCGGTTAAGCCTACAAAAACGGCTATACCAATGTAGCTAATAATGTATTCCAGTTGGGTACTATGCATAAACATATTAAATAATGATGCAACGATAATGCCCACCAGCCCCATAATCATTATTGAACCGAAATTTGTAAGGTCCGTTTTAGTAGTATAACCAGCAACTGCCATAATGCCAAATACAACAGATGTGGTAATAAACACGCCGAGCACGGAACTTGCTGTATAAATTATAAGGATATAACTTAAACTAATGCCCATTACTGCCGAAAAAGCAATAAACAGCAACGCAGCTACCCCGTAAGATAAGCGGTTGAAGCCAAATGAAATAATTAGCACAAAAGCCAGCGGAGCAAACATAACAATAGTACCTAAGCCGGTATTGCGGCCTGTGGCCGGGTCTCTGAGCATTTCATATAATGCCTGGTTATGAGAAAACATGAATGCGCAAAAGGCCGAAAGGCCTAAAGCCACAAACATCCATAAAAATACATTGGCTATAAATTTACGGGATGCATCTTGTTCTGTTAATTGTATTACGTTTTTGTAAACGTATTCAGGATCTTTAGTTTCCATTTTTTTTATAAATAAATCTTATACGAATTTAGGAATAATAAGTGAATATATTGTGAAGGAAGGATGCAAGTGGTTTGCAGCAGGTGGCTGTTTTTTTTAGTTTGCGGACTGCTTACTACATTAAGCTGAAAGCGACGCATCACAACCAAAGTTATCAGCCCTTCTTTTGTCTTGATACTAACTACTTGATACTACTTACTGGCTTCTTTCTGCGTTTCCTTCTTCAGGTGTCCCTGCAATTGCGGATTTTGCGGGGGAAGACTTTTAACTTCTCTTTCAACCTCGGTTTGTTGAATAGAAACCGCGTAGTCTGCCGGCTCAATGCGGCTGCCAATAGCTTCTGCGTATACCTGGGTAAATTCGGCGCCGATGTATAATATGGCCGATGTATAATAGATCCAAACCAAAATAACAATAATAGAACCCGCGGCCCCGTAAGCGGAACCCTGGGCTGTATATTGAATATAAAGGCTGATGATGTACTGGCCAAGCATAAAAAGTAAGGCTGTGAAAAATGCACCGGATCGCACATCTTTCCATTTAATTTTCACATCGGGTAAAAACTTAAAGATGATACCAAATAAAGTAGTTATTACTATAAGGGTGAGCGCCAGGTTAACTCCTTTTAACAGGAACCCTGTTACAATTGGTATAAAACGTTCAATCTTACCCTTTAAGGCATCAAGTATAAGGTTTATTGTGAGTGTTGCCAATAGCAAAAAACCAAGGCTTATAATTAGTGAAAAAGAAACAAAACGATTTTTTAGCAAGTGGACCCAATCGCGTTTGGGTTTGGCTTTCACCCGCCATATGGTATTTAGTGAGTCCTGTATCTCAATAAAAATACTGCTGGCGCCCAACAGCAAGGTAACTACACCAATTATTACAGCCACGCCCGATTTACCCGAAAGTGCCAGGTGCTTTAATATATCCTGAATTTGTAAGGCCGGTCCGGTACCCACATAGTGGGCTATCTGTGGGTACAATTTATCGGTAGCTGCGTCTCGCCCAAAAACCAGGCTGGCCACTGATATTATTATAATTAGCAAAGGCGCTATGGAAAATACGGTATAGTAAGCTAAAGAGGCGCTTAGTTTTAAACCATTGTCACTGCCAAATCCTTTAAATGTTGCCACTAATACCTTCCAAAGCTGTTTTAAATAGTCCGTGCTTAAAAATTTCATCCTCATTTTTTAATTGTACTCTTTAACCCCATTTTGCTATGCAATTTTAATGCCTTTAAATCAACTATAGTTAAAACCTGCATGCTATAAGGCTGTAAAAGGGACATCAAGCAATTGGTAACTAGGCCATTCATTAAAATCATAATGCCACCATTCACTTTTTAGTACAGTAAACCCATGTGCCTGCATCATTGTTTTAAGTAACTCCCGGTTAGTCGTTTGTAGCGGAGTAGCTCCGGTGTAATTGGCAGCAGCCTTATGGCTAAAACTATCAAAGCCGGTAGGCATATCCAGGTCTTTCCCTGTTTTCAGGTCAATCAGTGTAAGGTCGATAGCGCAGCCCCGGTTATGCCTGGAGCCAAACCTGGGATTGGCCACAAAATTAGTATCAGGAGTCATTCCGTAAAATTGTACGGTGACCGGGTAAGGTCGATAGGCATCAAAAACTTTTAACCCTAATCCATGTGTTTGCAGTTCTTGCGCTACTTTTTGCAGGGCTTTAACTACCGGCAGGCGTGCATATGCTTTAGCTTGCCAATACATGCGCCTATGCATAAAGTTATTGGAGGTAGCATAACGGAGATCCAATTTTATAGCCGGATTATATTTAACGATTTCTACAAGCTGCTTATCCGGATTGGTTTTTACCTGCCTTTTATAATTTGCTATGCCACATATCCGGTTGCTGTCAATATACTTGTAATGCTGTGCTTTAGCGGCGCTACCTGCTATAAACAGTAATAGCACAATGATAAGGCAACGGTTCATGAAAAAAGCTTAGCGGTTTGATACAATAAGCAAATCAAGATCTTTACACGGGATAGAAAAACGATCGCCGATATGCTTATTGGTGAGGTGCCCCTGGTAAATATAAACCGAGTTACGTACGCCCGATTTTTGCCATATCACATTTTTTATACCTCCGTGTTCGCCAATATCCAGCAGGATAGGCGCAAAAATATTGGTAAGCGCGTAGGTGGCTGTACGGGCAACCCTTGAAGCTATATTAGGCACACAATAATGGATTACATCATGCTTGCGAAACACAGGGTGAGTATGGTTGGTAACCTCAGATGTTTCAAAACAGCCTCCCTGGTCAATACTTACATCTATAATTACCGAATCGCGTTTCATACGGCTAACGGTAGTTTCTGATATAATGCAGGGGCTGCGGCCATCCTCTGCGCGCATGGCGCCGATAGCCACATCGCAGGTAGTAATTGCTTTTTCCAATACGATGGGTTGCACTACAGAGGTAAAAACCCGGCTGCCAATATTGTTTTGCAATCTGCGTAGCTTATATATCGATGGATCAAAAACCTTTACTTCGGCACCTAATGATATGGCGGTACGCGCGGCGTATTCGCCTACTGTACCGGCACCTAATATCACAATCTCTGTAGGCGGAACACCGGTAATGCCGCCCAGCATCAGTCCTTTGCCTTCAAAAACGTTACTTAAATATTCGGCAGCTATCAGTATGGATGTCGCGCCTACGATTTCACTCATGGCCCTCACAACGCTCAGGGATCCGCCCTCATCACGCAAATGCTCAAAGCATAGCGCGGTAATTTTTTTATTCATGAGGGCATGCAGGCACTCGGCCTTAAGTGTAGCCATTTGCAGAGCCGAGATCAGGATCTGTCCGGGCTTCATGAGCTCTATCTCCTTCAGCATAGGAGGGGCAATTTTGATGATGATATCCGCTTCGTAAACCGCTTTGGTATCATAAACAATTTGGGCGCCCTGTTCGCTATAATCCTTGTCGCTAAAATTGGCTGCCTGCCCCGCATTGCTTTCCAGTATTACATGGTGGCCATTATTTACAAGCAACGCTACCGAAAGCGGTGTTAAAGGAATCCTGTTTTCCTGAAAGGAGATTTCCTTTGGAATGCCGATATAGAGCTTGTTTTTTTTGCTTTTTACCTCCAGCATCGACTCCTGAGGTTGCATCATTGCCTGCTTGGCGACATCCGAAAACCCGCTGTATATCCCTGAACTCATGTATGTGTTATTTTCTGGCAGATGAAGATAAGAAAAAAGGACCTATCCTAAAACTAAATATTTTCAATGTTTATCTGCCTTGCCCCATCATCCAAAACCTTTAGGCTAATATTGGCATAATGCGGCGGCAGCAGAGCCGGTATTTTTTCGGGCCACTCAATAAAACAGTAGGCACCATCGTAAAAGTATTCTTCGTAACCCATATCCAATGCTTCGGTTTGATCTTTAAGGCGATAGAAATCAAAATGATATATTTTACCCGTTGCGGTATGATACTCGTTAACAATAGAAAACGTAGGGCTGGTAACGGTATCTGTTGTGCCTAAAGTTGCGCATAACTGCTTAATAAGTGTAGTTTTACCGGCACCCATATCCCCATAAAAAAGGAATATTTTGTTGTTGCCTGTATGCTCAAGAATAGCTTCGGCTGCGCCGGGTAAGTTTGATATGGATTGAATGGTTAGTTGCATAAGCCCCCTCTAAATCTCCCCCGGCAGGGGAGACTTTACATTTATAAATTTTATTTAAAGCCCTCCTTTCCGGGGAGGGTTTGGTGGGGCTAAAATACTCAAAATACTTAAGCCAATAAGAAAGTCCTGCCAGTTATTACCGCCAGGGCTTCCTAAACCAAAGGAATTATCTTATGATTTCTTCCCGGTATTAAATCCAAAAGGAACAACTACTTTAAAGCTGATGTTGCGACCCATATTGAATATACCCGGACGCACGCCGGCAGGTACTGTTGGGTTATCAAAATACTTTAACCTGCTCATGTTTGATTGATAATTAACATTGGCAAGATTGGTACCCTCAATAAACAATTTAATAACCGGCTGACCTGCTTTGTTTACAATGTTGCCACCAAAACCGGCACTTAACAGGTTATAGCCCGGGGTTGCAGTTTCGGTACCATAAGCTGCAAAATAACGGTTTTGAGCACTGTAGTGGTCAAAGCCAGCAAAAACGTACAGGTTTTTAAAGTCGCCAAAGCCGCCGTTAAATGTTCCGCGCAGTTCTGAGTGGGTATGTAGCGGCGGAATGAATGGCAGGTATTTCAGGCTATCTGCAACGGGACCGCCGTTGCCTTTGTTTTCGCCGTAGGTTAAGCTAAGGGCGTTTTCAAAGTGTAACCATGGTATTGGGTGCAAATCGACATTAACTTCGCCGCCATAAATGCGCGCTTTGCTTTGTACATAGGTAAAGGTAGTATAACCCTGGGTATAAACCGGGCTGCCATCAGGATTTAAAACCTGCTGCTGGTATATGTAGTTGGAGATATCATTATTAAACACCTCCACACTGGCCGATATATTTGGCAGTGTTAAAAAGGTGCCAAGGTCTTCTTGTAAGCTAAATTCGGATTTGAAGTTTTTATCGCCGATGTGGTAGATCTGCGAACCCGGGTCTGGGCCATTGGCCGAGATCTCGGCAATACTTGGCGCCCTGAAACCGCGTGAAATATTACCCTTTACCAGGAATGCATCGGAGATATTGTAAGTTGCCCCAAAGCTCCCTGAAGCGCCCCTGAAGGTTTTACTGAAAGCATCAAATTGCGAGGTGACATTTGATGTTGTAGTTGGATTAGGGCCGGTATACAATTGCGGAAAGCCGTTTGCGCCCAGGGTATCAACATAAGCAGCACTGCTATTGAACGACCGGTTATCATACCTTGCACCCAGCGACAGATCAAGCTTGCCATAGCTTTTCTTCACTACAAAGAACGGCCCTATATCAAACTGATGATAAGCCGGTATAGGAAAATCCGTAGCATCGCCAATAGTATTATTTTGGTACTGTCCGTTTATGCCGATGCTGGTTTCATAATCATTCCCGATGTTAAAGTTATATTTAACATCATAGGTATAGGTAGTTAAATGCAGGTTCAGCCCGGCAATGTCCCCGGCTTCGGGATGTGTGTATTCGCGCCGGTGGCTGTATTGATAACCCAGATTCACAATGAGGTTACCATCGCCCAGCCTGAAATTACTGTTGTTATAAATGCGGTAAAGCTGTACATGCTGGTGCAGTGTAGGAATCTTATAAGTGTTCAGCATAGATTCGGGAACAATTGGCCTGTAGGCATCATCCTCGGTAATCTGGCGGGTAAACTGGCGGGTAATTGAATCCCGGCTGCCATCGGGGATCGACTGTTCATCGTCAAATACAGATGCATGCAGATATGATGTTCCCCATGATTTATTTAAACCCACCATAATGCGGGCATCCTTTTCTTTATAGTTGGTACCATAAACGCGACCATCATGCTGATTCTGGTAATTTTTGCCTTCTTTGGCAGAAACAACTGTTCCCCATACAAAACCATTTTGATTGCCCTGTAACCGGAATGATCCATTCAGTAAACCCTGGTTGGTGCCATAAATTCCTTGTACAGAGCCAGCTATTGTACCCTCAGGAACAGGCGATGGCGATATTAGATTCACAACACCGCCAATAGCATCAGAGCCGTAAGTTAAGCTGGCAGGGCCCTTAATTACTTCCACGCGGTCGATAGAGTTTTGATCTACTTCGATGCCGTGTTCATCGCCCCATTGCTGCCCCTCCTGGCGGATACCATCCATCAGGGTGATTACCCGGTTATAGCCCAGGCCATGTATAAAAGGCTTTGATACGTTTGGCCCGGTAGTAACTGCGCTTACGCCCGGCAGAGTAGCTATCTGGTCGATGATATTACCCGAAGCAGCGCGCTGATCCAAATAAGTTTTACCCACGGCTACCATAGGCACGGGGCTGCGTTTTATTTCGGTGGCCTTACTTACGCCAGTGATAATTACCTCGCCCGCTTCAACCGATGAGGTTTGCAGTTTTACATCAAATACAGTGGTTTTAGAAAAATCAACCCTTTGGTTTAACGTTGAATAACCAAGGTAGCTTACCTGTACAAGGTAAATGCCTTTAGGTATATTAGTAAAAGCGTACTTACCATTTGCATCGGTAATAGCGCCTTTTCTTAAATCGGGAATAGTAACAGTTGCACCAATAATTGGCTTGCCATCGGCTTTGTCGGTAACTGTACCCGATAGGGTTCCTACAGCATCACCGGGCGTATTTTCAAGAGTTGTGGTTGCAGCATTTGCCAAATGAGTAAAACCTATAAACAGCAATATTAAGAAGCTAATCAGCTTTAATTTCATAACGAATAAATTGTAGATCAATAAATACCGCTTATAAAACGGCTTTGTTTGTAAAAAATGATAACAGAATAAGTTTGTTACGAAATTACAGGAGGGGCCCTACCGGCAGCAAGCACAAGAGATATGCTTACAAAATTATAATCGCAGGGTTTAAAAACACGCATTACTGCCTGTTGTGGGATTGCATATAAAGGGTTGTCAATTACCGCGAAATTGTGGTGCATGGCATCGCACATATCGCATTTTTCCTTCATGGTTTGCTGCGGATGATTGTTTGTTACCGATGCCGTTTTTGAGATGCCTTTTATAAGCTGGTGCTGGTGCGTATAAACCATATACTGACCTGCGATAAAGCAGATGAGCAACAGCCACGAATAAATAATATTTAATTTATTTTTCTTCACGCCTACAGCCTCTTATAAGGGATGCTGCAAAAATAAGCAATAAAACGGGATAATTAATGCAACATTGTAACAATATCGGTAAGGCTTCATAGTAGCTTCATGCAATCAGGTCATACCTGGAACATTTTGACTTGATCTGTGAACCATCAACCGTGAACTAACCTTATATTTGCCAATATGAAACCTGCTGAAATTAATTTAAAGTGGAGTGCATTGCAGGACCGCATTGCCGAAGATTTTGATAACGAGAAACCTGATATAAAAGTAATGCTGTTTTTAATTGGCGTACAGGAACTTGGCCAGGGGCCACGTAAGTTCAGCAAGCGCCAAAAAGAAGAACTGATGCATATAGCCAATTGCAAGCTGATGAGCATGATGGGGTTTTATGAATTGGAAGGGCTTGACCAGGATGGCTGGCCGCACTGGAAACGTATAAAAGTTATCCCCAACTATACCTTGCTTGAGCAGGAAATGCTCATGAAATCATTGATCATTAGTTATTTTGAGGAGATGGATGTGATTTAGTACCTGTAACACCCCGTTCGTGCACCGTTCATACACCTTTGGGTTGTTTTACATGCACCAGCCGTACTCCTTTGGATGCCTTTTCGCATCTGTTGATTTTAGATTAACTTATTGAAGTTAAGTGCTTTAACAATGTGTCTGTTGATTTTGTAGCTCTTTTTTTTGAAAAGAGCAGGGAGATAGTCCCTAAAAATAATCGTGCTGTCTGTGACTATACAAATTTACAAAAAATCTAAAAAATATCCAAATAAACTCATCTGTCAGTCAAGGGAAAATGCAAAAACGGGGTGTAGCTATTTTTTAAATAATTCTGCTAATTTTATAATTCGGTCTATTCTGATTCTGACTAAATATGAAAAAAATCCTTACGCTGAGTGTACTACTGCTAACCTTTGCAACGGCCTTTGCCAAACCGCCTAAAAACCAGTACGTACGCGTTAGTACCGGTTATGGCAGTGTCATCATTCGCCTGTACAATGAAACTCCTTTGCACCGCGATAATTTTATTAAGCTGGCCAAAAAAGGATTTTACAATGGCGTGCTGTTTCACCGGGTGATCCAAAACTTTATGATCCAGGGCGGCGATCCGGATTCCAAAGATCCTGTTAAAGCCAAACCTGGCGCCGAACTGGGCAACGGAGATGTTGGCTATACCATACCTGCCGAGTTCAAGGATAGTTTATTCCATAAACGCGGCGTGCTTGCTGCAGCCCGTGATGATAATCCTAAAAAAGCATCAAGCGGATGCCAGTTTTATATTGTGGAAGGCAAACGCCTTACCGATGCTAAAATGGATTCGTTGGAAAAGGGCCGTTTAAAAGGATTTAAAATACCTGCCTGGCAGCGCGAATATTATAAAACTGTTGGCGGCACGGCTCAATTAGATCATGGCTACACCGTGTACGGCGAAGTAGTATCAGGCATAGACATGGTTGATCATATTGCAGCCGTTAAAACAGATAAAAAGGATCGCCCGTTGCAGGATGTACCAATGACCGTTGATGTACTGAGTAAAAGGGAATGCAGGCAGCTGGATAAGCTTTTAAAGCTAAGCCCCCCAGCCCACTAAAGGGGGGCGACATATTTGAGATATAACTCTTCAATCGTATTCAGATATAATTAATATTGCGCATAAAATAATTTAAATCAAAAATTCCCCCTTTAGGGGGTAAGGGGCATGAAAATAATCACTTATAACGTTAATGGTATCCGGTCGGCAATCAACAAAAACTGGTTGGCCTGGCTGCAGGCCACCGATGCCGATGTAGTTTGCCTGCAGGAAATTAAAGCTACTCCCGATGTACTTACCGACCTGGGATTGGTAGATCAGCTGGGGTACAAACACTATTGGTTCCCGGCCGAAAAGAAGGGATATAGCGGTACCGCTATCTTCTGTAAACAAGCACCAAAACATATTGAATACGGTTGTGGTATTCCCGATTTTGACCGCGAGGGCCGTTGCATCCGGGTTGATTTTGAGGAGGTATCTGTTATGAGCGTATATTTTCCATCTGGCTCAAGTGGCGATGAGCGGCAGATATTTAAATATCGTTTTTTAGATGAGTTTGGCAAATACCTTACCCTGCTAAAAACAGAACACCCTAAATTGGTAGTATGCGGCGATTATAACATTTGCCATCGCCCTATTGATATCCATAATCCAAAATCAAATGCCAATTCATCCGGGTTTTTACCCGAAGAGCGCGAGTGGATGGAAAAATTCATTGAAGGAGGGTTTATTGATACCTTCCGCCACCTGAATAAAGAACCGCATAATTATACCTGGTGGAGTTTCAGGGCCGGTGCAAGAGGCAAAAACTTAGGCTGGCGTATTGATTATAACATGGTTAGTACCGAACTGGAAAACAACATCAAAAGAGCGTCGATATTGCCCGAAGCAAGGCATTCCGATCATTGCCCGGTGCTGCTGGAGCTGGAGTTTACCCCCCAGCCCCCTGAAGGGGGAGCTTTTTAATTAGCGTATTGTATTTTCAAAAAAGGAGGTTTCGTTTTTAACGAAACCTCCTTTTTTTGCACCAGCCTCCTGCTTGTAAACTCCCCCTTCAGGGGGCTGGGGGGCTATCCTTTTACTCTTTCCACATATGATCCGGTAGTGGTATCAACCTTTACTTTATCACCAATGTTGATGAATAGCGGTACGCGGATTTCGGCG
Source organism: Mucilaginibacter sp. P5_A6 (assembly GCF_056400585.1). Taxonomy (NCBI): domain Bacteria; kingdom Pseudomonadati; phylum Bacteroidota; class Sphingobacteriia; order Sphingobacteriales; family Sphingobacteriaceae; genus Mucilaginibacter; species Mucilaginibacter sp. P5_A6. Next base: position 385,025 of record NZ_JBFUKZ010000002.1, read on the forward strand.
CCGGTTTCAACGGTTGCATTTTTTAGGGCTCCGCTTGAGGTATCGCCTTTAACAGCCGGCTCGGTATACGTAATTTCAAGCTCGGCAGAGCCTGGGATAGAACCCATAATAGGTTCGTCGCTTTCAAAAGCTACTATTACGTTCATCCCCTCTTTCAGGAATTTAACGGCTGGACCAAAAAGAGTTTTGGGTATGTTATGCTGATCGTAAGTGGTGTTATCCATCACTACAAGCGCATCGCCATCCTCATATAAATATTGATAATCGTTGGTTTCAACACGGGCTATATCAACCTCTTCGTCGGTACGGAAACGGTACTCAACCAGCTTTCCCGATTTTACGTTACGCATACGCGCCTGGTAAAATGCACGCAAGTTACCTGGCGTGCGGTGTAAAAATTCTTCTACCTGTACTAACTCGCCGTTAAAGCGAAGCACATTTCCATTTTTAACATCTGATGCTTTGGCCATAAAATAATATTGAGGCGCAAAATTAGGGATTAGAATTGAAATGTGAGAAGTTAGATTTGAGATTTTTGTGGGCAGATATGAGATGTGAGATTTTAGATATGAGACACTTATGGGTCAATATAAAAACCGAAATCACTTAGTTTTTCGCATTTGCTAACGTTTATAAAATAAGATGTGAGATCAAAAAGCGGCAAATGCTGCTCTCTCAAATCTCACATCTAATATCTCAAATCTACAAAGTAGCTATATCAATTACAAAACGGTACCGTACATCACCTTTTACCATGCGGGCATAAGCGGTATCGATATCTTTTATATCAATCATTTCAATGTCTGACACTATGTTATGTTCGGCACAAAAATCAAGCATTTCCTGGGTTTCGGCCAAACCGCCAATGCCCGATCCGGCAAGGCTTTTACGGCCGCCTAATAAGCTAAAAGCCTGGATGCTGGCTGGCTCTGGCGGCACACCCACGCAAATATGTACGCCATTGGTTCTTAATAGCGACAGGTACATGTTAAAATCATGCGGCGCAGATACCGTATCCAGTATAAAATCGAAGGAGTTTTTAGCTGCTTCTATCTGTTGCGGATCGCTTGTAACTACAAAATGATGTGCGCCCAATGCTTTGGCATCGGCTTCTTTGCCTGGCGACGTACTCAACACAGTAACTTCGGCACCAAAGGCTACGCCAAATTTAACACCCATGTGGCCCAATCCGCCTAACCCTAAAACTGCCAGCTTATGGCCTTTGCCAACTTTCCAGTGCCTAAGCGGCGAATAGGTGGTAATGCCGGCGCATAACAATGGCGCGGTAGCGGCAAGATCAAGCTTATCTGAAATATGAAGCACAAAATCCTCATGAACAACAATACTGTTTGAGTAACCGCCATAGGTTGGGGTTTTATGGTCCTGCTCTAAACCGTTGTAGGTTTGCGAGTTGCCGTTTAAGCAGTATTGCTCCAGGTCCTGCTTGCAGTTTTCACATACCCTGCATGAGTCAACCAGGCAGCCTGTACCGGCCAGGTCGCCAACCTTAAACTTTTTCACATGGTCGCCAACTTTAACCACGCGGCCAACAATTTCATGGCCAGGTACCATTGGGAAAATCCCCGGAAACCAATCGTTTTTAATCTGGTGCAGATCGCTGTGGCAAACACCACAAAATAAAATATCAAATTGCACATCATGCGGACCAACGTCGCGACGCTCGAAGTCCCATGGCGCAAGGTTAGTGGTAGGCGACTGTGCCGCGTATCCTTTAACTGGTATCATAAGTAGTTTTAATTTTTGATTACCTAAAGGTACGTGAATAGATTTGAGATGCGAGGGATGAGATTTGAGATTTTGCCCGGAAGTTGCTGAATTATGACAATAGTATGCGGGGGGATAGATTTGAGATGTGAGATATTAGATATGAGATTTTGCCTGGGCCTTGCGCGGGGAACTTCTGTCTCAAATCTCAAATCTAATATCTCACATCTAATTTTTATAATCCGATATACTCAACCGATGCTTACAAAAGCCATATTCATGTTCCTGGTTTGAGCAGATGATGGTAAGGCGGCCTGTTGCAAATTGCTCAACCAGGCTTAAATACCAATCCACGCCCTGGGTATCCAGGTTTGAGGTGGGCTCATCAAGCATCAGCATAGGGGTATCGGCACAAAAAGCCAGGATCAGTTTAAGGCGCTGTTTCATGCCCGATGAAAAGTATTTAATAAGCTTGTTTTCGCTCTTGGGCAGGTTCAGCAATCCGATGAGTTGTTTTTTATCAACACCATTTTTATAGTTTTTAAACTTAAAATGGAAATCAACCATTTCACTCAGGGTAAACTCTTCAATCAGTTCAAGGTATGGTGCTGCAAGACTTAAGTGATGAAATACTTTATCAATCTCGACCGGTTTTTCCTGGGAAACAAAATCAATAGTACCCACAGATGGCGAAAGGCTGCCATTTAAAATCTGCAACAAGGTAGATTTTCCTGATCCATTTGGTCCAAGAATGGCGTATGATTCGCCACTGGTAAAAGTATGGCTTATCCCCCTGAAGATCCAGTCGCGGTTAAAGCGGCGGCCAATGTTATTTAGGGTGATGGTCATGAGATGTCTGAATCAGAATTTACAGAATTATAGAATGGGCAGAATAGTGAATGAACAAATTTACAGGATTCTGTTAATTTAAAAATCCTGTAAATTCTGATTCAGACAATTAAGAATTTCCAAACCCCTTCATGATGCCCCTTTGCGAATTTTGCAGGAAGTTGATGATCTCATCGCGTTCAACGCTTGGGGTAAATTCGGCTTCGATGATATCAAGAGCCTTACTTACATTATATTTTTTGAGGAACAGGATGCGGTAGATCTCCTGGATCTCGTTGATAGTAGCTGCAGAAAATCCCCTGCGGCGCAAACCAACCGAGTTGATCCCTACATATGATAACGGCTCGCGACCGGCCTTGGTGAACGGTGGCACATCCTTACGTACCAACGAACCGCCGGAAATCATGCTATGTGCGCCAATTTCAACAAACTGATGAACGGCAGATGATCCGCCGATAAAGGCGTAGTCATAAACATTAATGTGCCCGGCTAATTGTACCGCATTGGCAATAATCACATTATCGCCTATAACGCAATCATGTGCCACGTGTACATAGGCCATCAACAGGCAATTGCTGCCAATAGTAGTGGTATTTTTATCCAAAGCAGTTCCGCGGTTAAGTGTTACGCATTCGCGGATGGTTGTATTGTCACCAATAGAAACGGTACTTTGTTCGCCCTTGTATTTCAAATCCTGTGGTGGTGCAGATATTACGGCACCCGGGAAAATACGGCAGTTTTTACCAATCCGGGCACCATCCATAATAACGGAGTTGGAACCGATCCAGGTACCCTCGCCAATTTCAACATCCTTGTGGATGGTTACAAAAGGTTCAATCACCACATTATCGGCTATTTTAGCCTGTGGGTGTATATATGCTAAAGGCTGGATCATGCTTCTGTTCCTTTTACTTTTACAATTTGTGCCATTAATTCGGCTTCAACAACAACCCTTTCGCCAACCATGCCTACTCCCTTCATTGTGGCAATTCCCCGCCTTATGGGGGCCAGCAGGTCGCAAATATAAATAATGGTGTCGCCGGGTACTACTTTACTTTTAAAACGGGCATTCTCTATCTTTAAAAACAAGGTAAGATAGTTTTCGGGATCGGGAACGGTATTTAAAACCAGGATGCCGCCGGTTTGTACCATACCTTCAATTTGCAGCACACCCGGAAAAATGGGGGCGCCAGGGAAATGTCCTTTAAAAAACTCCTCGTTAATGGTTACATTTTTCATGCCCACAACGTGGTTTTTGGTCAATTCCAATATCTTATCTATCATTAAAAAAGGTTGCCTGTGCGGTAACATGCCCATAATTTCAACCGTATCAAATACAGGCTTCGCATTTGGGTCGTAAACTTTAACCTGCTTACGGCTTTTTTCTTTTTTAATCAGGGTTTTTATTTTTTTAGCGAAGGCCACATTGGCAGCATGGCCGGGGCGGGCCGCCATAATGTGTCCTTTCAGGGGTACACCTACCAGGGCCAGGTCGCCTATCATATCCAGTAGTTTATGCCTTGCGGGCTCGTTCTGGTGGCGCAGCTCAATGTTATTAAGTATCCCCTGTGGGGCTACGTTAATATCTTTACGGTTAAATAGTTTGGCAAGGTGGGCAAGCTCTTCGTCATCAACCTCTTTATCAACAACCACGATGGCATTGTTAAGGTCGCCGCCTTTTATCAGGTCGTGCTTTAACAGCATTTCCAGTTCATGCAAAAAGCAAAAAGTACGGCATGATGCTATTTCCTTTTTAAACTCGCCAATGGTTGATATACTGGCATGCTGGCTGCCCAATACCTGCGAGTTATAATCAACCATACAGGTAAAGCGGTAATCATCTAAAGGCATGGCAACCATCTCTACCTTGCGGTCGGGCTCCGAGTAATGAATGTTATAGGGTATGTGATAATATTCGCGGTCGGCTTCCTGTTCAATCAAACCCGTTTCCAGGATAACATCAACAAACTGTATCGAGCTGCCATCCATAATGGGCGTTTCGGGGCCGTCCATATCAATAAGTACATTATCAACCTCCAAACCCACCAATGCCGCAAGTACGTGCTCCACGGTGTTTACAGTTGCACCATTTTGTGAAATAGTGGTACCGCGTGAGGTATCTGTAACGTTATCAACATCCGCATCAATTATGGGCGAACCGGGCATATCAACCCTCCTGAATTTGTAGCCATGGTTTTCGGGGGCGGGGTTAAATGTCATGGTTACCCTTTGGCCGGTATGTAAGCCGGTGCCCGAAACCGAAACAGGTGTTTTAATGGTTCTTTGTTTTACATTCATTTTTTATAGTTCATTGGTTCATTAGTTTATTGGTTCATTGGTGAATAGTTCATTATTGCCATCAGAAAAGACCAATGAACTAATGAACCAGTGAACTAATGACCTTTTCTTAATTCGGTAATTATTTTTTCTAATTCGTTTATTCTTTTTTCCAGTTCGGGCAGGCGGTTTATCACCACGTTTGAACGCATATTGGCACTATAAAGTGTGGCCGGGCTGCCCGCCCATTTTTTACCCTCTTCGGTAATGCTACGGCTAATGCCCGATTGAGCCTGCACCTGGGTACGGTTTGCAATAGTGATGTGGCCTACCAAACCAACCTGGCCGCCTAATATCACATTTTCGCCAATCTTGGTGCTGCCCGATATTCCTGTTTGGGCCGCAATAACTGTATTAGCGCCAATCTCTACATTATGGGCTATCTGGACCAGGTTATCCAGCTTTGCACCTTTACGTATAATTGTCGACCCCATAGTCGCCCTGTCAATAGTTGTATTTGAGCCTACCTCCACGTCATCCTCTAAAATCACATTGCCTATTTGCGCAACTTTGGTATAGGTTCCGTCGGCGTTGGGCGCAAAGCCAAAACCATCGCTGCCTATCACAGCTCCTGAATGTACAATAACATTATCGCCTATAACGCAATCAAAGTAAACTGTAACGCCCGAAAACAAGGTAACATTATTACCTATCGTCACATTATCGGCAATGTTAACATTGGGATAAATTTTACAATTGTCGCCAATTTTTGTATTAAGGCCAATGTAGGCAAATGCACCAATATACGGTTCGGCGCCTATTTGTGCCGAGGGATGGATGAAGCAGGGCTCTTCAATGCCTTTTTTGTTGAGTTTGAAGGTGTTATATTTTTCAAGCAGAACCGAAAATGAACTGTACGCATTCTCTACCCTTATTAAGGTAGCGGTAACCGGGCCGGTAAGCTGCAGGTCGTTATTTACAATAACTACCGAAGCGTTTGTAGTATATAAATACTGCTCATACTTAGGGTTGGCCAAAAAAGAAAGGCTGCCGGGAGTGCCTTCTTCTATTTTAGCCAGTTGATGAACGGTTACCGAAGGATCACCTTCAACAGTTCCGTTGAGCAGAAAACTTATATCCTGGGCAGTAAATTGCATCGACAAATTTAAATGTTAAAATTAAAGCAGCAAATTAATAATTGTGGGTATCAAGTATCAAGTAGTTAGTATCAAGACCGCTGCCTGATACGATTCTTAAAAAAATCTAACTACTTGATACTAACTACTTGCTACTTCTATCAGCTCCTTACTATAACAAAGTATGTATTTTTTTACGGTTTTAGCTAATGCCTCTAAATTTGAGTTATCGCTTGCCGTTGTAATATCATGTACCTGGCCATCCTTCATTAATATACCAATGTTGCCATCGCCGGCGGTATAGGCATTGTTACGGATGGACGTGGTGAAAACAAAGTATTCGGCATCCTGCTTGCTTACACCATATTTTTGCATGGCCTTTTTGGTAAGTGTGTCTACAAATGCTTTATCGGGCTGCTGATTGCTGATGTCAACATGATAAAGGTTACGCCGCACCAGGTTTTGTGATAGCCTGGATAACACAAAATCAGGATGCCCTGCCCAAACTTTTACTGCCGACATGATATCAGCATCATCCAGGCTGGCAAAAGTATCAAGGTGATGGTCTTCATTCATGAAAGCATCCCTGCTGATGCTGTTTTTAATAAAATGCTTCAGGGCGGGAGTAGCAAAAAGATCTTCGCCCTTTAAAGCAAGCTCGCGGCAGCGTTTAAAAACTTTTCCCAACAGCTCCTCGCCGGCAATTACGGTTTTATGCAGGTAAACCTGCCAGTACATGAGGCGGCGGGCTATCAAAAACTTTTCTATCGAATAAATGCCTTTCGCTTCAACCACTATATGATCGTCTTTAACATTCAGCATTTTAATGATCCGGTCAGAGCTGATCACACCTTCGGAAACACCGGTAAAAAAGCTGTCGCGGTTCAGGTAGTCAAGCCTGTCCATATCTAACTGACTTGATACCAGCTGATGAAGAAATCTGCGGGGGTAGGTATCGTTAAAAATACTGATAGTCATGGCCAGCCGCCCGCCAAACTGCTCGTTAAGCTTATTCATGAGCATAGATGATATATCCTCATGGTTGATCCCTTCAATAATGGTACGCTCCAGCGCGTGCGAGAAAGGACCATGGCCAACGTCATGCAGTAATATAGCAATGGTAACGGCTTCCTCTTCTTCTTTGCTTATGTTGTGGCCTTTGTACCGCAGGGTTTCAATAGCCATATCCATGAGGTACATAGCGCCCAGTGCATGATGGAAGCGGGTATGAAGCGCACCGGGGTAAACCAGGTGCGTCATCCCCAATTGCTTGATATACCTTAGTCTTTGAAAGTAAGGGTGTTCAATCAGGTCGAATATCAGCTCTGTGGGGATACTGATGAAGCCGTAAACCGGGTCGTTTATTATTTTCTTTTTATTCAATGGACTCAATAAAGTGCAAAAATGTAAAACAAAGGTAAAATAAGCGCCCGATGTTTGTTAAATTTTGTTAATACCTTTACTCAATCACAACAAAACCGTCTCTTTGGGGTTTACTGACTGAATCAGAATTGTTTCTGATTCAGACTATTTAAGTACAGATACTATGCAAGATACAACCATTTTATGGGCTGATGACGAAATTGACCTGTTACGACCACATATACTTTTCTTAAACGAAAAAGGCTACAAGGTTACAACCGTAACCAACGGCAACGACGCAGTTGATACTTTTAAAAATAACTATTTCGACCTGGTTTTCCTTGATGAGAACATGCCCGGCCTTACCGGCCTGGAAACGCTGCAGCAAATAAAAAACATTAATAACGATGTACCTATTGTGCTGATTACCAAGAACGAGGAAGAATATTTAATGGAGGATGCCATCGGTTCAAAAATTGATGATTACCTGATAAAACCGGTTCACCCTAAGCAGATACTGCTTACCATTAAAAAGCTTACCGAAAACAAGCGCCTGGTTACCGAAAAAACCACCATGGCCTACCAAATGGATTTTCGCACACTTGGTATGACGCTGAATGATAACCTGAGCCACCAGGAATGGGTTGATGTTTACAAAAAACTTATTTACTGGGAGCTGGAACTGGAAAAACTGGAAGATGCCGGGATGCACGAGATATTGACCATGCAAAAAGCCGAGGCCAATATGCAGTTTTGCAAGTTTATTGAACGCAACTATTTAAACTGGATCAAAAACCCGGATTTGGCGCCTACCAGTTCGCCGCAGCTGTTTAAAAAGAAGGTGTTCCCTAAGATGGATGGCAAGGGCCCATTGTTTTTTATACTGATAGATAACCTGCGGTTCGACCAGTTTAAGATCATCAACCCCATAATATCAGAATATTTCAGGCTGGAAGAAGAAGATACCTATTACAGTATTTTACCTACAGCTACCCAATACGCCCGTAACTCCATTTTTAGCGGGCTTATGCCTTTGGATATGGAAAAAAGGTATCCGCAAATGTGGCAAAATGATGAGGATGAAGGCGGTAAAAACCTTTTCGAATCTGAATTTATTGCCGATCATTTAAAACGGGTATTAAAAAGGGACTGCAAGTACTCGTACCATAAGATCCTTAACATCGACGAAGGCCGTGCGCTGAATGAATCGGTAAGTAATTTGATGAATAACGAGCTGAATGTGGTTGTATACAACTTTGTTGATATGCTGTCGCATGCACGTACAGATATGCAAATGATTCGTGAACTGGCAAGTGATGACGCGGCTTACCGGTCATTAACCCTATCATGGTTTGAACACTCGCCTTTGTTTGACCTGCTTAAATTTTTAGCGCAGAAACAAGTACGGGTAATTATTACTACCGACCATGGTACCATCCGCGTAAAAAACCCGAGCAAAATTGTGGGTGACAGGAATACCAATACCAACCTGCGTTACAAACAAGGTAAAAACCTTAATTATAATGCCAAGGAGGTGTTTCACATTCGTAACCCACACGATGCTATGCTGCCAAAGCTACACCTAAGCTCAAGCTTTGTGTTTGCCAAGGAAGACAGCTATTTTGTGTACCCGAACAACTACAACCATTTTGTTAATTTTTATAACGAAACCTTCCAGCATGGCGGCATCTCGTTAGAAGAAATGATCATTCCGGTAGTAACTTACGGGCCAAAGTAATAGCCCCTCTAAATCTCCCCTGAAGGGGAGACTTTAAAATATAAAAGGCCAATCGTTTTGCGATTGGCCTTTTATATTTTAAATCCGTCATTGCGAGTAACCACCAGCCGAGTTGGAAAAAATAGTAATGACATGTATGGGTACCACAATCACCTCGTGATCGTCATTGCGAGGAGGTACGACGAAGCAATCCCCAAAATACAGAGCGGATTTGCACAGCTACTCTGTAAGTTGGGGATTGCTTCGTTCCTCGCAATGACGGGTAAGAGATTTATGCTTAAAAATACTCTTCGTTGTAAGAGGTAGCATGATTGTTAAAAAAGGCCTGTCATGCTGAGTGGTAAAATTTCGCGAAATTCTGAAGGGGAAATGACAGCGATTTAATCCCCAATGTCATGCCGAACTTGTTTCGGCACCCCACATGCTAAGTGTACTTCGTACGGGTCACCTGTCCTGTGGGATCCCGAAACAAGTTCGGGATGACTTCCGTTTTTCAACTTGTCATGGGTTGCCTGTCGAAGCATAGCGGGTGAGGGCCTCTACGCGCGGCCCTTCGACAGGCTCAGGGTGACAGGCCGATTACTCGCATAAGTAAACGCGTCATCACGATTTTTTTCAGGTTCTTACCTGATAGTTACTCGCAATGACGCTCTATTATTATCTATTGCCCGCTCTTTTTCTTATCCGCAAAAGAAAATACCTTTTGCAATAGTGGCGTAGTACGCGCGCCTAAATTCTGGCGAATGTTTAATTCTTCTTTGGCTATTTCCACAAATAAGCCATCTATAGCTTTTTGAGTTACATAATCGCTGATATCGGGGTTGATCTTAGATACAAACGGAACTTTGTTATAGGCCTGCGCGGCATCGGTATAATATTTTGTTGCGCCAACCTTGTTTAAGCTCACCTGGATTACCGGTTTAAACTTGCCGGATAATTGTGCTGTGGTGGTACGTTTAAAATAAAGGGTTGCGGCATCCTGGCTGCCTAATAAAATATTGGTAACATCCTGCAGGGTCATTTGCTTTATAGCGCCAATAAATATGGGTTTTGCCTGTACTGCGGCGTCTTCTGCCGCATGGTTGAGGGAAGTTATCACGTTATCACAAAGGTTGCCTAAACCAATGCTCCTGAGGGTTTTCTCTGCTTTTTGAGCTTCGGGCGGAAAAAGTATTTTAACCTCGGCATTCTTCAAAAAGCCATTCACTACCGAAAGTTTGTCTGAGCTTTTACCGGTGCCTATTTCAAGTGCCTGTTTAAGGCCGTTGCCAATTTCTAATGTAGTAGGATTGCCCTGGGGAATTGTTCCGGCAGCCTGGGCTACCTGGTTCAGTGTATCGCAACTGCTAAGTGTTATAAAGAACAATAAAACAGTTATTGAAAATATTTTTGTTTTCATAGTGGTTAAAAATAGCAAAAATGCCGCCAACTGTTTTAAAAAATTATCCAATCGCCTTTAATAAGGCAAATACACCTGCAGCAATTAAAGCAGAAATAGGAATAGTTATTATCCAGGCCCAAACCAGGTTGATGGTTACGCCCCAGCGTACTGCAGAAACACGCTTGGTTAAACCAACACCAATAATTGAGCCCGTGATGGTATGTGTTGTTGAAACAGGAATACCAAATCTTTCAGTTATAAAAAGGGTAATGGCACCGGCAGTTTCGGCACTTACACCTTCAAGCGGTGTAACTTTGGTGATCTTTGATCCCATAGTTTTAACAATCTTCCAGCCGCCAGACATGGTTCCGGCCGCGATAGCGGTATAACAAGCCAGCGGAATCCAATCTGGCATAGGGGCACCCGAATGAATTACTTTTGCTGCAATTAAAGTTACATATAAAATACCCATTACCTTTTGCGCATCATTACCACCATGTGCAAAACTCAATGCCGCGGCAGATACCAGTTGTAATCTTTTAAACCAACGCTCGGCAGTGGCCGGCTTTGCACGTTTACAAATGTTTAATATCAGGATGGTTACAATATAAGCCATAAGCAGCCCGATAAAAGGGGCCAAAACAATATATGCTATAATTTTAAGCACGTATTGCATTTCAATAGCATGTAATGCGTTTGCGCCCATATATAGGGCATTTGTCATACCCGCGCCCGCAAAACCACCTATAAGCGTATGCGACGAGCTTGAAGGAATACCAAACCACCATGTAATTAAATTCCAGGAGATAGCGGCTATTAAACCCGCAAGTATTACGTGTAAGGTTACATAATGCTCAATAACAATTTTTGATACGGTATTGGCAACTTTATGATCCTTAATAAAAAAATAGGCCGCAAAATTAAATACTGCAGCCATTAACACTGCCTGGAAAGGCGTAAGTACCTTAGTTGATACTATGGTAGCAATAGAGTTGGCGGCATCATGAAAACCGTTTGTGTAATCAAATATTAGTGCAAGTAAAACAATAACAACAAGTAAGGAGGTAACCATTTAGTGATTATTAGGTATGCTTAAGCGTTTTTAACTAATATTGATTCCATTACATTTGCTGCATCCTCGCACATATCAGTAGCTGTTTCAAGGGCGGCAAGTATCTCTTTATATTTTATCAGGCGGATAGCGTCTTTTTCATAAAGAAACAGATCGGCCACGGCGCGGTCAAATACATAATCAGCCTGGTTTTCAACACTGTTTATCCTGATACATGAATCGGCAATGTTGCGTACATTACGCAGATCCTTTAATTCGCGCACAGCTTTTTCCAGGTCGATGCTGGCCTGTAAAATGAGGTCGGATAGTTTACGGATGTGTTCATTAAAATCATCTATCCTGTAAAGGCTCATCCGGTTAGCTGCACCTTGTATATAATCGGCCACATCGTCAATAGCAGTAGCTAAGGCATGAATATCCTCACGATCAAAAGGGGTAATAAAGTTTTTACCCAGCTCAAGATAGATCTGGTGTGTAAGCTCATCGCCTTTGTTCTCCAGCTTATCAATCTGTTTAAACAACTCCTCGCGGGTAACCGCGTTGTTTGAGTTTACAGCTTCAACCAATATAGTACCCATGGTAACTACGTTGCTTGCTGCTTGCTCAAATAAAGGAAAAAATATTTTTTTGTCCTTTGGTACAAAATACTGGAAAATGCTGTTAAGTGACATATTGTTTTAAATTGAGGTAAAGGTACGGTTGCTATGTTAAATTAATGTTAACTTTTTAACACTGGTATGTTTGGGAAAGGTAAAGTTTGTTTTGCTCTTTGCAAAGTAAAGCCAAAGGTAGATCCCAAACCCTCTGTACTGCGCACATTTATGGTTTGCTGATGTGCTTCAATAATATGTTTTACTATGGCCAAACCCAATCCCGAGCCGCCTATTTGCCTTGAACGGCTGGTATCTGTGCGGTAAAAACGCTCAAACAAGCGCGGAAGGAACTTTTCTTCTATGCCAATACCATCATCGGTAACTTCAACCAAAACCTGGTCGTCAAGTACAAAAAGACTGAGCGAAGTGCTGCCTTCTTCTTTCCCATATTTAAAAGAATTATCAATCAGGTTAACAAGTACCTGCCGTATTTTTTCACGATCAGCATATACCACAATCCCGTCATCATATTTTTGTTTGAATATGAGCTTGATTTTGTACTGTTTGCCCTTTATCTCTAATGATTCAAATACCTCTTTTATAAGGTCATTGATCTTAAATTTTGTGTAATTAATAGGAATCTCCCCTGATTCCAGCTTCGAGATCTCATCCAGATCTTTAATAAGATAACTTAGGCGATCAACATTTTTTGAGGCTTTCTCCAAAAATTGCCTTGCCATTTCCCGGTCGTCAAAATCATCATCCTGCAGGGCTTCGATGTATCCCTGTATAGCAAAAAGCGGGGTTTTAAATTCGTGGGAAATATTTGATAAAAAGTCGCGGCGGAATTTTTCCTGTTTGCGCAATTCATCAATTTCGGATTTTTTTTGTTTTGCCCATTCCTTTACTTCCTGTTCAACATCGTCAATAGGGTTGGCTGTAATATGCTCGCCCAGGGCATCACGCAGGTCGCGGCCTAACTTTAAATTATGGATAAGTTTATAAATAAGTTTAATACGCGAGTAGATGTATTTTTCTATCAGGTAGTAAAATACAAAATAGCTTACGGCAAGGGTAGCCGTAAAAGTAATCATAACATCGTACCACTTATGTTGAAAATAGAAGTTTACAGCCGACAGCGTTATTGCAACACCTATTGCTGTAACCAAAACCAATACGCGCAAATTCATAGCGTAAAGCTACGATTTATAGATCATTAAGTGCCAGCGGAAAGGCCACTTCCATGTTAAATTAAAGTTATCAATTCCTGCATTTTTAAGCAGGGTTAATAATTCTTGTTTTTTGAACGCCCGCTTTACCGATAGCGGACCATCATAACGTACCATTTTATTGCGGGTTAAAACGTTGGTTATAAATATAACAGCGTAGTATAACAGCCAATGCCGGTGCAAATCGGTAATGATAATTCCCTTGCGGGCCGATGCATACATGTTTTTGATCATCTGTATCCAATGCTCATCATCAAAGTGGTGTGTAAACAGGCTGCTGATAATGATGTCGTGTTTACCCAGTAAATAAATATCGTTTATCACATCGGCTTGTACATAACTGATATTATTAAAGCCCTTTGATTCTTTACGTGCAAAATTGATTACAGCAGGGGCCGCATCAATACCTGTAAGTTTTAGGTGTATTTGCTGTTGTTTGGCCCATTTGGCAATAGCAATCAGGGTATCGCCGCCGCCGCAACCCCAGTCGCTAACAGCGTAACCATTATGTACCGGGAATTTTTTGAGGGTGTTAATTATACTGTTATGGCCGCCAAACCAGGAGTTTACTTTGCCCAACCCCTCCAAAACCGGGACAATTTCTTCATCGGGCAAATTGAGATCATCCATGATCTCGGCATCAAAAGCTCGGGTTGTTAAATTGGGCATAATATAAATACATCAACCTTATGAAAAAGGTTTTCCATGGGTTTTACTGATCAAATAACGCGATAAGGATGGCAAACCATTTAGCAGCTGAAGTGTAAGGGCGGTAGTATTGTTATTGCCGAATAAACGCTGTAACTGGCGCCCAACCCATAAACGCTGTGCAAATTGCCTGTTCCAGGTTTCCGTATAGTCGGCTTCAAGAGCAGCACGATTACTATTGGTAAAGCTGCCAGGCTTATAGTGGCTGATGATTTTTTCTGACAGGATCTTAGCCGAGTGGATAGCCATAGTCATGCCATTGCCGCAAAGCGGGGCAATCATCCCTGCTGTATCGCCACTCATGAGGATATGGTTATCAACCGGAGCCTTTTTCTCAAACGAGATCTCGTTGATCACCTCGGGCTTATCCAGCAAAAATTCGGCATGGGTAAAAATATCATCGAGGTATGGGTTTTTACGGATGATATTCTCTTCCAAAGCCTGCAGTGTACCGTACTTTCGAAGATCATCCCGGTGGGCCATATAGCACATGCAATACCTGTCGCCATCTGTTTTGCTCACTCCGCAGTAACCATCTTTATAATTATTAAGCTGAATAAGGTCATCCGGAAAATCGATCCGTACATGGAACTTTACAGCCAGGTAGGGGCTTCGCTTATAAAAGAATGGCCGTTTTAACTTTTGATCAAGATTTGAGCGCTTGCCAAAGGAGCCTATTACCAGCGGGGCTGTCAATACTTCGCTCGGCGTAACAACTTCAAAATAATTATTATTAAACCTCACATCCTCTACCCGGGTGCCTGTCATGAAGTTTACACCTTCTATCGCTGCTTTATGGTACAGGAAGTTATCAAACGTATACCGGCTCAAGCCAAAACCACCCAGGTCGAGCTTTTGTGAAAGCCTGGTGCCCGATGCTGCTGTAACTTCCAGCCGATTAATGCGGGAAACATTTAATTGATCAAGATCGATATCCAGTTTGCTGAGAAAAGGAATCACTTCATTGGAGATGTACTCGCCGCATACCCGGTGCATGGGGTATGTTTTTTTTTCGATCAGGGTAACTTTTAATCCGGCGCGGTTAAGCAGTATTGCATTAAACAATCCTGCCAGGCCGCCGCCAACTATTATTACATCGCTCATTTCGGGTTAATGCATTTCAAGTATCATACCTTCAACCGTTAAACCGGGCCCAAAAGCAAAGCTCATGATCTTTTGATCAATAAGATTGCCGGCCTTCAGCATTTTCTGCAATACAAAAAGAATAGTGGCAGATGACATGTTTCCATATTCCTGTAATGTTTGGTAAGCAAATGCATTGCTTTCTTCCGGAAGTTCCAGTGCTTCTTCAACCGCTTCCAGTATTTTACGGCCACCGGGGTGTACTGCATATGCGGTGATCTGCCCGGCATCAAGCTTGGCTTTTTGTAAAAATCTGCCGGTTAAGGCCTTGATGTTTTTTTTGATCTGCTTAGATACGCGCGATGTAAGCTTCATTTCGAAACCGGTATTACCAACATACCAGCCCATATCATCGCGGGCTTCGGTCACAAATTCCGAGTAGAAATTCTTTAAAGAAAAATATGTTCCCTGGCCCAGGCGCTGCGAGGTATTTTCAACCAATACTGCCGCGGCGCCGTCAGAGAACAGGGAGTTGGCCACCCAATTATCCAGCGTGTTCTCTTTTTGGAAGTGTAGCGTGCATAGTTCAACGCTTACCACCAATACTTTAGCTTCGGGGTTGGCACGGCAAATATAATCGGAAACCTTAAGAGCGTTTATGGCGCCGTAACATCCCATAAAATTGATACAGGTTCGCTCGGTATCACGATTCAGGCTAAGCTTTTCTACCAGTTCAATATCAATGCCGGGAGCATGCATCCCGGTACAGCTGACGGTTATCAGGTGGGTTATTTGTTGTAAAATACCTTCTTCAAAACCCGACAGGCAATTTTTTACCGCATTAATAGCGATATCTATAGCCTCCTGCTCATAAATCTTCAATCGTTTTTGTGTGTCGGGAAAAGGCTCAAAACTTCCGGATTGATCAAAAAAGGTATAATTGGATGGATCGCTTTCCCCAAAATCAGGAATTACCGAATAACGATGATCGATCCCCGAATTATCGTAGATGCTTTTGAGCCTCGCCGCATTGGTTTTATCCAACCCAAAAGCGTTCACCATAAAATGGTAAATATCCTGCTGGGCGATACGGTTATGGGGATTTGCTATCCCGATGGCGCTAATGCAACTCTCCATTTTATACTGACCTTAAAGCTTAAGGCCCAAAGCCCGAAGCAAAGTATTTTGATATCTCCGATACAAATTTATTTCAATTACTTACCTCAGTTTCTACCGAGATATTGGCTTCATTTGATAAGATGACGTTTTTGCCTCCAATACCAAAGTCTGTTCTTAAAACCTGGAAATCACCCTTAAACACAGCGGAGTTACCCGTTTCAATATACGTAAAAGGTATTTCAATCAGCTTTGTTTTATCTTTAATAGTTACGTTAAAATTACCTGTAAAGTTGTTTCCGCTTTTGTGTTTAAAAGAAACCGACTTCAAGGTGATCTTAGGATACCTGGCTACATCAAAGTAATCCTCGCTCTTCAGGTGGCTATCCCTGCTTTCGCTATCCGTATTAACGGTGTTTGATGCAACCGAAGCCTCAATTGAGCTGGTGGCGAGACTGGAGGGCTTAAAATTAATATCGGCGCTAAAACCTCCATAAGTACCCGCTACGTTAAAGCCCAGATTTTTAATTTTAAAGGTAACTGCCGAACGGGTTACTTTGCTTTGCGCGAAAGATGTTGCTGCTAAAAAAAATAAAATCGCGATGGTAAATAATTTCTTAATCATGTTACTGCTAACGTGGATTTCAAACATAATGATTTATCTGTAACTAATTTTTACATTAGTAAGATTAGGCAACCCGTTGTAGGTTTAATACGTTTCAACAAATAGTATTGGTTGCCTTTACCTGTTAAAATACTGTTTCTGTATGAACTTAAAACAAATTATACCTACTTCATCAGCCTGGGCGCACATGCGTTTCGTATTCTCGGTTTTTTTGCTGCCGGTATATTTGTTTGCTTTTAGCCAGGTGCCGTTTATTGATCCGGTTAACGCCATACTTGTGTTTTTAATATGGCACCTTCTTGCATTCCCGGCGAGCAATGGCTATAACAGTTATTTTGATAAAGATGAAGATAGTATTGGTCTTTTAGAAAAGCCGCCCGAAGTAGATATCAGCCTGTATTATTTTTCAATACTGCTGGAGGCTTTAGCTTTCTTATTGGGATTTTTGATTGGTTGGGAATTTGCTTTTGCGGTGTTGTTATATGGCATCATGTCGAAACTTTATAGCCACCCTGCAACCCGGTTAAAAAAATACCCTGTCATTAGTTTTCTTACCGTTTTCTTTTTCCAGGGAGCGTTTGTTTATTATGTTACTTTTTCGGCATTAAGTGGTTTAAGTTTATTCAGGCATTGGGATGCCGGCTTTATAGTAGCCGGGGCAATTTGCTCCTGCCTTATAGGCGCATCGTACCCGTTAACGCAGGTTTACCAGCATCAGGAAGATAGCCGCCGCGGGGACAGGACCATCAGCCTGGTGCTGGGCTATAAGGGATCGTTTATTTTATCGGGTGTTTTATTTGCATTGGGGATTGCCTGCTCTTTTTATTACTGGCATGCAGCAGGTAAAATGTTCAACTTCTATTTTTTCCTGGTGTGCGCACTGCCCATATTTTTATTTTTTAATTACTGGTTTTATAAGGTGGGCAAATCAACAGAAAACGCCAATTTTAAAAATGCCATGCGCATGAATTTTTTAAGCGCGGGTTGTATGCTGGTTTATTTTGGGGTACTGGTATTTATGGGATAACCTGCTTAGAAATATGGACGGGACAAGAGTTTATAAATACAATCCATATTTTATTTTACCAATGGTACTTTTTGGCCTTTTATCGGCGCAGCCGGTTTATTCGATATTTACAAAGCTGATCGTTTATAAAGATTATTCCAGCGCTATCATAGTGGTGCTGCTTATTGATTATTTCCTGATATTTTTTGTTAAGCACACTTATTACGTGATAAAGGGAATTCGCGCTATAATAATAACCCCTGACTTTATTTTTATTCAGAAAAGGGGCTGTGCCATTGCCTGGCGGGATATAGAGAGCATAGACAAAGGGCGGGGATTAAGAATGTCGTTGAGAAAGACATGGAAGAATTGGGGCGAAATAAAGAACCCGGTAATCAGGACATATTACCGGGTTCTTGCAGACAATGTTTCAATGGAAGGTATTTTAATAGCCGGCGATACCGAACAAATGAGCATCACCATAAGGGATTATTATTTTAAATACCGGTACAATTAAAATTCCACATGCGCCCTCATCGAAAACACATTTACCGGGCCGCGATCTTTATTGTAAGCCGGGTTTAGTATAAACTGGTAATCCGGCGTAAGCCAGAATTTTTTTTGATAGGCGTTTATTTTATAATACAGCTCGGCTATCAATTCATGACTGTAATTCAGCTTGCCATCACCAATAATAAAGCCATAGCCGCCCGCAGCCAGGTAATCACTATGGGGTTTGGATAGGCCGTTTGCCACAAATGCCAATGCTAACTCGTCATCGCCGCGTTTCCATGAACTGCCCTTCAGTACGCCTCCAAAACTTAATGACCTATCTATTTCAGTAAAATACCAGGTTTCGGTATGACCATTATTATAGCTTAGCTTGGCAAATACCCCAAAGTCTTTGCTTAGGTATTGATCGGCGCTGATGCCAAAACCGTATTTATGCTTGCCATAAACTAAATTGGTATCCACAACCGGGTTAACCTTGTTAATGGCCAGTGCCTGGCGATAATCGCCCATTTTGCCATTGTTACGGAAACCTAAAACCCTTAGCGTTCCTTTATTGCCGTTAAGTGTGTAGCGTCTTTCGTACTCCAGGGTTTGGGTATTGGCCTTCCCTATTTTCGCATCCCAGATAGCGCCGTTAGCTGTGGTTGTCGACATGGTGAAGGCAAACCTTAACGTCCAGTTAGGCATTCCTAATTCGGTATGTATACCCATGGCATAGCCCCGGGTATTGGCCGGGTAATCCCAGGCGCCATTATCCATTAATGACCAGTTCATGAACTGTGAGCGTGGGTCGTGGCTAAATTCGTTACCATCGTAAAAATCGGCCATGCCAAATTTACCTGCGGTTACCGAGAAATAGCGTTTGCTTTTTAAGCCCGCAAGCTGGTTAGCATCATCCTGAATGGTGTCTTTATCTTTTCCCCATTCAAAATTCTGTGTAAAGTACAGGCGGGCTATATAGATCTTGGGATCTGAACCACCAACCCTAAAGGTTTCGCCATTTGGGAAACCGGCTACACCCAGGGTTTTGCTCAGGCCCGATCCTCCAGACATTTCGGGGTTAAAATAAGCCGAGGCTCCTTTCCATAACCTGGCGCCGCCAAAAAAGGTAGTAGTAATTGAGCTTTGTGTTTCTGATTTGGTAAGCAAGCTGTTATCGCCTGTATAATCCGCTCCAAACGATGGTTTATACTGGGTTATTATAGTTTGTTGAAAATGAAAGTTAAAGCGCTGCTGTTTAAGCGTATCCTGAGCTTTTGCGGCGAGAGAGATACCTAACAGGGAAATTATAAAAGGTAAAGTTTTTTTCATGGGTAATAGTTAAATGCTGAAACGAATATTGAAACCTATGGTTTACACTCGAGGTGGAATTGCTGCAAATAGGTTTCCATGAACGCGTGGCGTTGGTCGGCCATTTTACGGCCGGTTGCGGTGTTCATTTTATCTTTCAATAGTAATAGTTTTTCGTAAAAGTGGTTAATTGAAGGCGTTGGGGAATTTTTATATTCCTCTTTGTTCATGTTTAAATTAGGTTCAACCTCCGGATTATAAATTTCCCTGCCTTTAAAGCCGCCATAGTTAAAAGCCCTTGCTATCCCAATAGCGCCAATGGCATCAAGCCTATCGGCATCCTGTACTATAGCCAGTTCGGGCGAGTAAAAAGTTGGTTTATCAAAGCTCGATTTAAAGGATATATGCCTGATGATCTGCTGTACATGCTCAATCACCTCCGCTTCAACATCTGCACTTTGCAGGTATTTGCCGGCAGTAAACGGTCCAATTTCTTCATCGCCATTATGGAATTTGCTATCGGCTATATCATGAAGCAGGGCGGCAAGTTCAACAGTAAGCAGGTCGGCTTTTTCTGTTTTTGCAATCAGTTTGGCGTTGGTCCATACGCGGTGTATGTGCCACCAGTCGTGGCCGCCTTCAGCATTTTTAAGGGTATCACGTACAAATTGTACTGTGCTCCTGATCAGGTTTGCGTTTTCCATCCGGTTGCAAAGATATTATTGCCCGGGATGAAACAGCGGATAATTTTTAAATTACTGCGCAACGGATGGGTTTTCTGTATCTATCAGGCTATGGATATCTACTTCTAATACGGCAGCAATCTGAAAAAGCCTTTCAACGGTTATTTTGGTATACCCTAACTCAATTTTGCTATAGGCGTTTTGCGATATATTCAATTTTGCGGCAAGGTATTCCTGTGTGTAGTTTAACTGTTCGCGCGTTTTCCTGATATTTACTGCAATCGCCCTGACTTTGTAATTCAGCGTTTCTTTCATCCCAATGTATTATGTATTAAATGATAATATAAACGGGATTTATAAAAGCTTGGATTTACATTTTTTATTTTTAAGATTTTTTTGAAAGTTGAGGTATGCTTTTTTTGAAGCTGTTTAAATTTGATTTATTAATGTTTTTATACTTCTAACGAAATACATTTCCACGCGTCATTGCGAGGCACGAAGCAATCCCTAACTACGCAGATCGGATTTGCAAAGCTACTCTGTAAGGCGGGGATTGCTTCGTGCCTCGCAATGACGGTCTATTTATTTATTTTAAACAGCTCCTTAGGGGGAAATTAACGGCTAAATGTATAGCCGCTGTCCAATTGCTTTAATCATAATTATGGCGCTCAAAATCGTAGTCGGATTGGGTTGAGATGATCTTCTTGCGCCGCTGGACATCGGTATCCAGGTTATGGTCGTAAATATTATCAGTAACCGTCATGTCCCGGTCCTTTTCTTTATCGGCCATATAAAGGTTGGCTTCGGCCGTTTTCCCGATCGCCGCATCATATGGCCCCCTGGGCGACATCAGCTTTACAAATACCGGCAGGCACTCAAATAAAATAAACAGGTAGCCAATGAATGAAATGGCCATATAGGTATCAAGGTCCCGGGTGCCGTTTTCGTTGAAGGATAGCTGCCCAAGCGCCCAGTTACGATCGGCAAAGCCGGCTACGTTGGCCAGGCTGTCCAGCTGATGATCATTAAATAATCTGGCATTGTTTAAACCTTCAAATTCTTTACGCCGGCTCAGGTATTGGTCCATCTCGCCAAGGTTGCCGGTTACTGCTTTCAGGCGATTTTCTTTTTCCTCTAATACACTTTGTTTTTGCTTGGCGTAGGTGCCATACCCGGTAATGCCCGATGTTTGGTTGGTTTTATCGCCAAATACTTCCTGGTTCAGCAGGAAACGGGTGCGGTTGATATCTTTTTCCAGAGAGTCTTTCTCCTTTTTCAGGTCGCTATTCTTACCCATTTCCATCGCATACTTTTGGTTGTATGTTTTTTCCAGGGTGTCAATTTTACGGTGCTGGCCTTTAAGGTAGGAGGATTTTAATTTTTGGCGAATCTCTTTATCAAATATCTTCAACTCCAACGGGCGGGATATAACTATACCTATCATAATAGCCAGCAGGATACGCGGGGAGGCCTGCAGGATCTGCTGGTTGGTTGTACCTTCTTTATTAATGCTGGATACAATATAGCGATCCATGTTAAAAATAGCCGTTCCCCACAGCAGGCCAAACAAAATAGCAAAGCCTACTGCAAAAGCATCGCCATTAAAAACAAAATACATGGCATAGCCGCCAGATAGGGAGGCAAACAGGGCGGTAAAAAATATAGTAGCTCCAATACCTACATATTTATTATGCTCGATAGGGTATTTTTTTAACGTATCTATATGTGCTCCTGAACAAAACCAGAAAAAGCGGGTAACTTTTTTCATCTATATGATCTGTTTAAATTTAATGCCGGTTTAATATTTGTGTAAAATTATCAGATCGGCATTGCTTAATTTACTGCCTTTTGTTGCTCAAAATAACGTATTGCTAAGTAAACCATATAATAAACGCTCCCGGGCATTGATTGTTACAAAAATATCGTGTAATTATTTGCAATAGAAAAAAAGCTACCTTTGAGTATTAATTTATTTATCATGAACGAGATAACCGTACAGGAACTAAAAGAGAAAATTGACAAAGGTGAAGATTTTCAGCTGATTGACGTTAGGGAAGATTTTGAATACGAAACATCAAACCTTGGTGGGCAGTTAATACCCCTTGGTGGCATATTAATAGAGGCCGAAAAGATTAATAAAGATAAGCCCGTAGTGGTAATGTGCCGCAGTGGTAAACGCAGCGCGGCCGCCATTATGCAGTTGGAGCAGCGTGGTTTTACCAACTTATATAACTTAAACGGCGGTATTTTAGCCTGGGCCGCAGAAATTGACCCTACACTTAATGTTTATTAGTATATGGGCTTTAAATTAGTGCTCAATGTATTATATACCATAGGTGCAGTATTGTGCGCTTTTGTGGCATATCAATCATTCATGGCCAAAAACTATCTTTATATGGGTGTTGCCGTGTTTGTTTGTCTGGTTGTTATTTTCTTAAAAATAAGACTGTTAAAAGACGTAAGAAACTCACAGAAAAAGGTGTAACTTCATTGCATGTTTATAGCAATATTAGGAGTTATTGTACTCGTGGTGGGTATAGTGCTCAAACGCTCGCCCGAGCCCGCAAATCATTTTAGTAACACTGTAAGTATAGTTGGTGGAGTGATGGTGGCCGTTGGCCTGCTGTTGTCCATGTTTAAGGTTATTGAACCGGGCCATGCAGGTGTGCAGTCCCTTTTTGGTAAAGTGCAGGATAATGTGTTAGAAAGCGGTTTGCATATAGTTAACCCCGCTGTGGAGATAACCGTTTTTGATACCCGGACGCAAACTTATACCATGAGTGCAGTTAGCAGCGAGGGCCAAAAAGAAGGTGACGATGCTATTAGGGTATTATCATCTGATGGGTTAGAGGTTAGCATCGATCTTTCGGTGCAATATAAAGTAAGCCCTGATAAGGCACCCTTCATCCTTCAAAATATTGGCGTAGATTACCTGGAAAAAATTGTTCGCCCCGTATCGCGTACCGCTATACGAGACAATGCTGTAAATTATGCCGCCGTTGACCTGTATTCAACCAAAAGGCAGGAATTTCAGGATAAAATAAACCGTTATATAACAGCAAACTTTGTAAAAAGGGGCCTGGAGCTTCAGCAGATCCTGGTTCGTAACATCACCCTGCCTGCGTCTGTAAGAGCGAGCATCGAATCAAAGATCAACGCCGAGCAGGACGCTCAAAAAATGCAGTTCGTTTTACAAAAGGAGAAACAGGAAGCCGAACGTAAGCGTGTAGAAGCCCAGGGTATAGCCGACTATCAAAAGATACTATCCACAGGATTATCTGACAAGCAATTACAGTATGAAAGTATCAAAGCTCAAAAGGAAATTGCCCTATCGTCGAATGCCAAGGTAATCATTATCGGCGGAGGCAGGGGGAACCCTATAATGCTGAGTGATAAGTAGATAAAAACACTAATTTCACGAATTGGATCGAATTTCACGAATGAACAGCAGACTTACGAAGTTTTTAAAACTTCGTAAGTCTCTCTACTGTTAATGTCCTTTTTTTACYTTCTGTTTCAGGAAAGGACCCTATCTAACCAGGGTACCAATTGCTTCACCATTGGCAATCTTCATAAAGTTGCCTTCTTTGTTCATGTCAAATACAATAATAGGCAGCTTGTTTTCCTGGCAAAGGGTAATGGCCGTCATATCCATTACATTTAGGCCTTTATCGTATACTTCCTGGAACGAGATCTCGTCATAGCGGGTAGCACTGGGGTCTTTTTCCGGATCGGCGGTGTAAATACCATCAACACGGGTGCCTTTCAGTACCACATCGGCTTTAATTTCAATAGCGCGTAATGATGCCGCGGTATCTGTAGTAAAATACGGGTTTCCGGTACCGGCACCGAAAATTACTATTTTACCAACTTCTAAATGATGCATTGCCCGGCGGCGGATGTAAGGCTCACAAATCTGTTCCATTTTAATGGCCGATTGCAGGCGGGTTTCCACGCCTATGCTTTCCAGCGCGTTTTGCAGTGCCATGCAGTTGATCACAGTAGCCAGCATCCCCATATAATCAGCCTGCGCACGCTCCATGCCCGATTTTTCGGCACTCAGACCCCTGAAAATATTACCGCCACCAACAACGATCGCTATTTCCATACCGGTATCGTACACGTTTTTTATATCCTGGGCATATTGCAAAACCTGGGCATTATCAATGCCATATTGCCTGCTGCCCATTAACGATTCGCCCGAAAGTTTCAGTAAAATTCTTTTGTATTTCATTTGGTGTGATTTGTTAATAATAGAAATAGATGGAACTTGCTTTTGTGGATATCATGAATTGATAAAGCTTTGTTCATATGTGCGTAGTTCGCCAAAAATAAAGAATAAAAATCAGTGTTAAAATTTTATGTTGTCTTTGTTAAAAAAAGGCCTTGTAAAATGGTGCCTTCTACCTCAAAATCAGTGTTAAAAATAACCAGGTCGGCATCAAAACCCTTTTCAACTTTGCCTTTTTTTAGTTGTTTTGCCAGTTGTGCCGGGTATAACGAGGCCATATTAACGGCTTCGGCCAGGGGAATACCCACCTCTTTTACACAATTTTCCACAGCCTTTAGCATAGTAAGGCATGAGCCGGAGAGTGTTCCATCGGGCATGGTATACCTGTCGCCCCTTAGCTCATGTTGATAAGTGCCTTCTTTGGTAGAAGTTACAGCATCGGTAATCAAAAACAATTTATCACCCAGCTCACGCTTGGCAAGGCGAATCATCGCAAAATCAACATGAATGCCATCGGCTACGATGCTGGTAAACGGGCGTTCCTCAAAAATAGCTGGGATATAGCCCGGTTCGCGGTGGTGCATCTGCGGCATGGCATTAAATAAATGCGTAACCGCCTGTATGGGTTTGTTTAAAAACGCTTTTCCCTCGGCATAAGTAGCATTGCTATGGCCTGATGAAATGATAATGCCCTGGCTATGCAAATAATCAATCACTTCCTGGTCTTGCAGCTCGGGTGCTATGGTGATCATTTTTATTTCACCTTCAGCGCGCTCCACCCAGCCCTTAACTTCTGCAAGGGTAGCTTTTTTGATATATTTTTCGGGATGAGCGCCCCTTTTTGCTGGGTTTAAATACGGCCCCTCCAGGTGCAGGCCCCAGAATGCGCCCCTGGCCTTTTTGCGGTATAATTTAGCAGCCTCAATTCCCGCCTCAACAATTTCATTGGTATTGGTGCCTATGGTGGCAAAAACGCCTATAGTTCCCTGGTTTAACAGATCGCTTTCCAGGCGTTCCAATGCTTCAACAGTTGGCGTGCCGGCAAAAAGCTTTCCGCCGCTGCCGTAGATCTGCAGATCGATGAAACCGGGAGCAAGATATGAGCCGTTAAGATCCTTCTTTTCTGCATCTGCAGGTATGGCGGTTTCATCAATAACATCAATGATCGATCCGTTTGAAATTAAAACGGCTTTACCATGGGCAATTTGCCCGTTTGAAATGAGTTGGAGGTTGTGAAGTGCTGTTATCATGTAAGCAGTTTTATCCTATACGTGATTACGATGAACGGAGGAGACGACTCACCCCGACATCGCTTTGCTCGTCTGCCCCTCTCTCCGGCTGCGCCGCATAGAGGGGCGGAAAAGTTTTTGTTTTTCTCAACCCTCTTTGCGCGAAGCGGAGAGAGGGTGGTCGGGCGTAGCCTCGACCGGGTGAGTCGTCGTCGACATCTGAAACAATATTGCAAAAAAAATCCCCCTCGTTTTAAACGAGGGGGATAAAATATTTAAGCTCCTAAAGCTACCCGCTTAAAGGCGGTTACTGTAAGGCCTTTTTCAACGGTGGCCAGGAACTGGGCAACGCTTTTTGATGAATCTTTTACAAACTCCTGGTTTAACAGGGTTGAGTCTTTATAAAACTTGTTCAGTTTACCTAAGCTGATCTTCTCAACCATTTCTTCTGGTTTACCTTCAGCACGGATCACGTCTTTAGCAATCTCCAACTCACGCTCAATGATAGTAGCATCAACACCATCTTTATCAACCGCGATAGGGTTCATAGCTGCAATTTGCATGGCAACATCTTTACCTGCTTCGTCGGCACCTGCGGGGTTTGAGTTTAAAGCTACCAATACACCTAAACGGAAGTTACCGTGTACGTAAGCGATAACTTTTTCGCCGGTGATGATCTCTAATTTAGATACACCGATTTTTTCGCCGATTTTGCCGGTTTTGTCGATAATAGCATCACCAATAGTAATAGTGGTGTTTTCGGTATCAATTGAAATAGCATAAAGCTCTTCGATGCTTTTTGGTTGGTTTTCAACGGCTTTGTTAGCAATTTCGTTAGCGAAAGCAACAAACTCAGCGTTTTTAGCTACGAAATCAGTTTCGCAGTTAAGTTCGATGATAACACCGGTTTTGCCATCAGCAGAAGTGCGTGAAATAACAACGCCTTCGTTTGATTCCCTGTCCTGACGGCTTGCTGCAACCTTAGCACCTTTTTTTCTTAAAAAATCGATAGCTGCTTCAAAATCACCGTTAGTTTCGGTTAGTGCTTTTTTGCAATCCATCATACCGGCACCTGTTTGTTGGCGCAGTTTATTTACGTCGGCTGCAGATATTTGTACTGTAGACATTTTTTTTGAGTTTTAAGTTGTTTGTTATAAGTTGTAAGTTAAAGGCAAAATTAATTAGCTATTATAACCTGCAACTGTTTTTAATATTAAAACTATGGGTTGTAAATTGTAGATTATAAAAAACTTATAACTCACAACCTACAACCCACAACTAAATTCGATTACTCTTCTGTTTCGGCAGCAGGAGCTTCAGTTTCAGCGTCGGCTACAACGTCTGCAACTTCGGCAGTTTTCCTGGTTCTTTTACCGCCTTCGTTTTCACTACGGTCTTTTACTTCAGGAGCATCAGCTTTAGCTTTCGCGGTAGCTGCTTCTTTTTCTGCTTCGTCTTCTTTCTCGCGTTTGCGCTCATCCAAACCTTCTTCAATAGCTTTGATGATAATGCTGGTGATCAATGAAATTGATTTTGTAGCATCGTCATTCGCCGGAATAGGGAAATCGATGTTTGAAGGATCGGAGTTGGTATCAACCATAGCAAATGTAGGGATGTTCAACTTCAAAGCTTCTGAAACTGCGATATGCTCTTTCTTAACGTCGATAAGAAATAATGCTGCAGGTAAACGGTTCAGATCAGAGATACCTCCTAAAAGGGTTTCTAATTTGATACGCTCACGTTGTATCATCAGTCTTTCTTTTTTAGAAAGGTTGCTGTAAGTACCGTCTTTAGTCAATTTATCGATGTTTGACATCTTTTTGATCGACTTACGTACGGTAGCAAAGTTGGTTAACATACCACCCAACCAACGCTCGGTGATGTAGGGCATGTTTACGCTTTTTGCATAGTCGGCAACGATATCTTTCGCTTGTTTCTTTGTAGCTACGAATAATACCTTACGGCCTGATTTTACAATTTGTTTGATAGCTGCAGCAGCTTCTTCAACCTTGGTTAAGGTTTTATTTAAATCGATAATGTGGATGCCGTTACGCTCCATGAAAATGTACTGTGACATTTTCGGATCCCATTTACGGGTAAGGTGACCAAAGTGTACACCTGCATCCAGTAAATCCTGATATGTTGTTCTTGCCATTGTGTTGTCCTCCTGTGATTAACGTTTACTGAATTGGAATCTCTTACGTGCTTTTTTACGACCTGGTTTCTTACGCTCAACCATACGGTCATCGCGGGTCATGATACCTTTAGCGCGTAGTGAAGGTTTCTTTTCAGGATCCAGTTCAACAATGGCTTTCGCAATAGCTAAACGAACGGCTTCTGCCTGTCCTTTTACACCACCACCTGCAACATTTACTTTAACATCAAATTTTCCGGCTGAACCAGAAACCTCAGTGCTCTGAGTTACGATGTACTGCAATGGCAATGTTGGGAAGTACTCTTTGTAATCTTTACCGTTAACGATGATCGCACCATTTCCTTCTGAAAGGTAGATGCGGGCAACGGCTGTTTTTCTTCTGCCTGAAGTGTTAGTTGTTGGCATTTTTTTTCTCCTTTAAAATTAAAAAGTTAAATGGTTGTTGGGTTTTGTGCTGCATGAGGATGCTCAGTACCTGCATATACATACAGGTTACCAAATAACGCCTTGCCCAAACGACTTTTAGGTAACATACCACGCACGGCTTTTTCAATTACGCGTGTTGGATGTTTTGCCATTAACTCCTTAGGAGAAATGAAACGCTGACCACCTGGATAACCAGTGTACGAAACATAAGTTTTGTCACTGAATTTGTTTCCGGTCAACTTTACCTTGTCTGCATTGATAACTATTACATTATCACCGCAGTCTACGTTCGGGGTGAAATCTGGCTTGGTTTTACCACGAATGATCATTGCGATCTTAGTGGACAAGCGCCCCAAAATCTCGCCTTGTGCGTCAACAACAACCCATTGTTTGTTAACGGTTTTTTTGTTGGCTGAGACAGTTTTGTAACTTAACGTATTCACTTGCTTTAAATTAAATTGTTTAAACGTTTATTATACCCCGCATTTTCGGGACTGCAAAGATACAGCTATTTGTGTTATTAGCAAATAGTTTTACGGAAAATTTATGCATGCAGATATAACGATACGAAAAGCTATTTGGGGTGATTGGCATACCTACTGTATTTCTTAACCCGCCTTTTGGTGACACAACAGCGCCATCGCTGAAAATCAACGCTAAAAAGCGTTGTGATGGATTTTTCTGCGTTGCCGTTGATATGACCAGGTGTTGCGGTTTGTTTTACCTGTTGGGAACGCAACAGCTTGAACAATATTTAAAAACTTTTGCCTCCCGACTCTTTTTAATTATCAAACCGATGACATATATTAGCGCTGAACTCTAATTAATTACCCTAAATTGATGTCACCCATCTGCAGGTTTGCGCTTGGCGTATGTGTTTTTGCTTTAAACTCAATTGCGCTATCTGCTCAAACCCAGGTAAGTTTAGATGATTCTTTAAAAACGCAAAGAGATGCCAACGGGTATTTAAATTCAATTTTCAGCAGTAAAAAAACAGAGGAGGCCGATACCAGCCTCGAAGAAAAGAATTTCTTTTGGGCTGTGCTACCCTCGGCAGCTTATAATCCAAGCGTAGGCTTTGCAATCGGCGCAACCTCGGCAGCCGGTAAATACTTTGGCGACAGGCATAATACCATTCTCTCGGTAATGAACGCGGGTGCGTACATTTCAACCAATGGCCTTTCAACACTCGAGTTTAAACACAATGCGTTCACCTCAAAAAATATGTGGAACCTGCAGGGTACGTTGCAGGTAGGTAAAACGATAGCTAAAGATAATGGCCTGGGTACCGGCAGGCGCAGCGTTGGTGATGGCCCATTCCACATGGGTGAACTGCATTTTAGCGATAACCCCAATGAGTTTCCGATAAGATATACCTACCTGAAAATAAACGAACGCATTTACCGCAAAATAACAGACCATATTTATGTGGGCGCGGGCCTCAGTTTTAACTTTTATAATAACATTGATGATAACCGGAAAAATATCCCGGTGGAGGATACGCATAATTACAGGTACAGCATTCGCAAGGGGTACAATCCTTTTAAATATAATGCCAATGGGGTTTTAATAAACTTTCAATACAACAGCCGCGATCAGCCAAACCGCGCGTTTAAAGGCATTTACGCAGATGTTATTTTGCGGGCTAACCAAACCTGGCTGGGCAGTAATCATGCCGCGGTGCAAATAAAAGCCGAATTGAGGAAATACTGGAGCCTGAGCGACACCGACCCCGAAAATGTTTTTGCCATTTGGCACTGGGCCAATTACCTGCTTAAAGGATCGTTACCGTACCTTGAACTGCCGGGTACCGCCAGCGATGCCTATGGTCGCATAGGTCGCGCCTTTATTATTGGCAGGTTTAAAGGGCCATCTTTTGTATATAATGAGGCAGAATACCGGTTTCCGCTAACGGCTAATAAGTTATTAAGCGGGGTTGCTTTTGTAAATGTGGAATCGGCCAATAACCAGCGGGATATTAAGCTGTTCAGGTATTGGGAGCCGGGAGCCGGCTTTGGCTTAAGGCTGTTGTTTAATAAATATACCCGATCCAACATGTGTTTTGATTATGCCCGGGGCAGCTATGGCTCCGGCGGCTTTTTTTTAGGGCTCAACGAGGTGTTTTAAAAACAGCCTGTTATTACGCAGTATTTTACCATAAAAGCCGGGGCAAAAACAAAAGGGGCGCAAATTTTGCGCCCCTTTTTGTTTTATATCATGTAGCTGATTATATTGAATCTGTTGAAGTAAATCCACCTTCTTGAAGCGGTTCCTGGTGCCTTTTAAGCAAAGGCGATCCCTCGGTGAAAATACCCATGATGAATAGCAGGCCACCAAAAATAACCTGTGGTATCCATAATTTTGAGCTAAAATCATAAACCCAGGGAGAACACATCAGGAATGAACCCATAATTACATCATTTATATTATGCATGCTCATTGGAAACACTTTAATAAAGCCCAGCTTGTTATCGGCAAAAATAGCCATGATCAACTGTAACCAGCCTACAATTAATGGCAGGAATAAAGCCGCGCCGCCAATATGTAATGTATCAAACGTCCACAGTGTTGAAATCAGTAACAAGGCTACTGCATAGTTTAAAAATGCATAAAAGGTTGTTGGAATAAAGCTTTTCATTTTTTAGCGAATTGTTGTAATGTATCTGTTATTTATATACGTGTATCAAAAAAACGTTGCAAAGCTAAGCATTTATACAGGTTTTCGATATTTAAAATCACGCTGAATGCTTTTTATAGCTTAAAACAATTACCTTTAATTAATTGCTGTAATAATTGGCCAAAGATAGGCGTTTTTAAAATTAAAGCAATCCATTTTCTTCTTAAAAACCGGCACTACAAAAGAGGGCCTGTTAATCATCCGCAAATACAATATAATACCCGGGCTGCAATACCAGCAAGCCTGCATAATTAACATCTAAAACTATAAGATCATGAGCAAGGACAGACAAGCCGTAAAAGAAAAAAAGAAGCCAGCAGCCGAAGGAAGCAAAAAAGCGCCATCTGATTACCAATCGGGTAAAAAAGACGCCGTAAAACCCATTGGCGGCGATAAGAAAAAGTAATTTTTTGGACGAAGGACGTTCGGACAAAGGACTTTCAGACTTTCGGACAAAGGACGAGGGATTTTCGGACGAGGGACTTTTGGATAAAGGACAAAAGATATAAAGCTATTTAAAGTCCTTTATCTTTTGTCCTTCTGTCTTTTGTCCGAAAGTCTGAAAGTCCGAACGTCTGAAAGTCCAAAAAATCTATTTCCTTTCTCCCCGCATTGTTGAGGCAATTTGCAGCGCTTTATATGCATTTACAATGCCGCCGGTTTTGCTCAGGGTAGTAAAGTCAACCTTCTCGGTTTTGGAGCCGGGTTTGTAAACCATAGTACCGGTTAATGGTGTGGCCGATGCCAGGATAACCTGTTTTAATTGTTTTGAACTTAATGTTGGATAATATTCCAGCACCAAAGCTGCAATACCCGCGGTTATTGGCGATGAAAAGCTTGTGCCGTCCTCGGTATTAAATTCGGCATCGGTGTCAATAGTAGTTACTTTAACACCAGGTGCAAAAACATCCACCATTTTTTTACCATAGTTACTAAAATCTCCTGCAAGGTGGTCGCCCAAATGTGAGCCCGAAGCGCCAACATTAATCAGGTTATCAGCATCGGTAGCTGATCCGTCAAGAAAAAGATCGTTGGGGTAATCAGTGTCCTTATCCATATCGTCGTTATCATTCCCGGCGGCTAATACCAGCAATACATCTTTTGAAGCGGCGTACTTTAAAGCCTCATCAACCCATTCTTTATGCGGCGATATTTTTTTACCAAAACTCATGTTAATGATCTTTGCACCATTATCTACCGCGTAATGTATGGCATTGGCAACATCCTTATCATATTCATCGCCATTAGGTACTGCTTTAATCGCCATAATCCTTACGTTATCAGCAACGCCGTTTATACCATAATTATTCCCGCGAACAGCACCAATTAATCCGGCTACTCCTGTACCGTGTGATGCATCAGCAAACTTTAAAAGGTTGTTGCCATAAGGTTTATGATCCAAGCTATCTACATTATCACCAACTATTCTTTTGCGCGATTCCAGGTCGGGCGATAAGTTGTTATTGAGCTTCTCCAGGTATTCGCTTAAATCTTTAATAATGGCAGCATTTGTTTTGTTGCCACCCTCCTGCGAAAATATAGTAGCCCATACATATTTGCTTTGGCTTAAGGTATCGTTTGTTGTTTTGATCCTTACAAGGTCGGCTTCTTTAAAAGTGCCGTTTGCGCCTATACTAAGCGCTTTTTTGATGTATCCGCTGGTTGCCATCAAGGCGTTCATAATAGGCTGTAACTGTGCGGTTTCTGTCTGCGATTTATTTATGGTAGTATCATAAACGGTTTTAACGCGCTGCCAGTAAGCAAATGCTTTTTTATCAGTTGCCGTGGCTTCAGTCATATCGGCATATTTGCCTTTAAGTTTGTTGTACTCGCGTACTTCTTCGGTAGTTTCATTAAAATCAGCTTTACCGCCTGCGCCGCCTAAAAAATTCCAGCCATGTACATCGTCAATATAACCGTTATGGTCATCATCTATGCCGTTGCCCGGAATTTCTTTTGTATTTACCCATAAAATGCTTTTCAGGTCATTTTGCAGGGTATCCACTCCGCTATCAATGGTAGCTACTACAACAGTTTTGCTTTTTTTACCTTTTACATAAAGATAAGCAGGTTTTAAGCTGATACCGAAGTAACCATCTTCCTTAAGGTCCATTAGTTGCCAATGCCTTGGCGGGTCGGGTTCGGGCTTAGGCATTACCTGTGCCGATACCAGTTGATCAATTGTTAATGCTGCGAATAAAAAAGTGCAGGTAATGTATGAGCGGAAATTAAACATGTATAAATATTAGTAATAAAAATTTTAGAGGTCGAATTTGATCCCCTGGGCTAATGGCAACGTTTTTGAATAATTAATAGTATTGGTTTGTCGCCTCATATAAACTTTCCATGCATCAGAACCGGATTCGCGGCCACCGCCGGTTTCCTTTTCGCCGCCAAAAGCGCCGCCTATTTCTGCGCCCGATGTACCGATGTTTACGTTGGCAATTCCACAGTCAGAACCAGCATAGGATAAAAATTGTTCTGCCTCGCGCAAATTATTAGTCATTATGGCCGATGACAGGCCTTGCGGTACACTATTCTGCAAATCGATAGCCTCTTCAAGCGTGGTATATTTTATGAGATAGAGGATAGGCGCAAAGGTTTCGTGCTGTACAATTTTAAAGTGATTTTCAACCTCGGCAATACATGGCTTTACATAACATCCGGATGCATAAGCATTGCCTTCCAGCTTACCGCCTTCAACTACAAATTTGCCGCCTTCGGCCTTGCATTTTTCTATTGAATCCAGGTAAAGCGCCACGGCATCATGATCAATCAGCGGCCCCATGTGGTTATGCTCATCCAGCGGGTTACCTATCCGTATCTGCCCGTAAGCGCTCACCAGTTTTTGTTTAAAAGCTTCGTAAACACTCTCGTGTATAATAAGCCTGCGGGTACTGGTACAACGCTGCCCTGCGGTGCCCACGGCACCAAATACAGCGCCAATGAGCGACATATCCAGGTCGGCATTTTCGCTGATGATGATGGCATTATTGCCGCCCAGCTCCAGCAGGCTTTTGCCTAACCGGGCGCCCACGGCCGCGCTCACCGCCTTACCCATGCGGGTTGAACCAGTGGCCGAAATGAGTGGTACGCGTGTATCATTAGCCATCAGCTCGCCAATATTACGATCGCCGATGATGAGGTTTGATACCCCTTCTTCAATATTGTTTCTTTTAAAAACCTCCTGTGCAATGTGCTGGCAGGCAATGGCGGTTAAAGGTGTTTTTTCTGATGGTTTCCAGATGCAAACATCGCCGCAAACCCATGCCAGCAGTGCATTCCAGCTCCATACTGCAACCGGGAAGTTAAAGGCCGAAATAATGCCGACAATACCCAGTGGGTGGTATTGCTCATACATACGGTGCTCCGGTCTTTCTGAGTGCATGGTTAAACCATACAGCTGCCTGCTTAATCCTACCGCGAAATCGGCTATATCTACCATTTCCTGTACTTCGCCCAGGCCTTCCTGCAGACTTTTACCCATTTCATAGGATACCAGTGTACCCAGGTCATGCTTATTGGCACGCAGGGCCTCGCCTATCTGGCGTACTATTTCGCCGCGCTTTGGGGCAGGGGTTTGGCGCCAGGTTTTAAATGCTTTGGCAGCTTGCTCAATTACCTGGTTATAATCACTTTCGGTAGCAAATTTAACCGATGCTATCTTTTGGCCGTCAACGGGCGATGTAACATTTTTTATGGCTGCATCGCCACTGCTGCCCCAGTTGCTCCCGGTACTAAAAGCATCATTAATATCGTTTATATGTAAACGTTTTAAAATATCTGTAATATCAAGGCTCATAATCGTTACTTTTGTCAAAGGTAGAAATCTTTAAGGCAATTTTTTGATCACCCCGCCCATTGCCTGCTAATTGATTGTCATTAATTATCAAGGCTTTGTAATTAACATCTGTTAAAAATGTGCGAATGTTGAAAACTAAATTGTCGATTAGACGCTTTATTGTCGTATTTTCAACTTAATAAGTCTTTACAAAGCAATATCAATTGTTAACCTAAAGCGGATGTTCTGCAAACAAAATTGAATGGAAGAAGAATTTGAATTTGGTTTTACCGAAGATCCAAAGTTTTCGGTAGAGCGGTACGAGGAGATGATCCGCAATCACGACCAGTACTTTTTTGATGCCCAGGCGTTTGAGAACATTATCGACTATTACATCGAAAAGAATGATCCGGCCAGAGCACTGCAGGTGGCAGAGTACGCACGTAACCAACACCCATTTGCAGCAGTTTTTTTAATTAAACAGGCCCAGTTGCTTGTAGTAGGCAACAAAGTTCCCGAAGCCTTTGCCGCTCTTGAAAAGGCCGCTATGCTTGAGGCCTCTGATGCCGATATTTATATTATACGGGGTAACCTGTACGAGAGCATGGAACGGTTTGGTGAAGCTTTGGAAAATTATGAAAAAGCCCTTGGCCTTGCCGAAGAAACAGATGAGATATTACTGCACATTGCCTACGTTTATCAAAACATGGGCGATTACGATACTGCCATAAGCTACCTTAAGCTTTGCCTTAAGCAAAATATGGAAAACCAGGATGCCCTGTACGAACTGGCTTTTTGCTATGATGTAATGGACAACCAGCAGGAGAGCGTGCAGTTTTATCAGCAATATATTGATAACGAGCCTTACAGCTACGCAGCCTGGTACAACCTTGGCAACGCTTATACTAAGCTAAGTTTGTTTGAGAAAGCAATTGATGCTTATGATTATGCCATCCTGATAAAAGACAGCTTTGCATCAGCCTATTTTAATAAAGGTAACGCATTGGTTAACCTGGAGAAATATGCCGAAGCAATTGAAGTATACCGCCACACCTTTGAGTATGAGCAACCTAATGCTGATACTTATTGCGCTATTGGCGAGTGCTACGAAAAGCTGGAGCAGATGGATGATGCCCGCGCTTTTTATAAAAAATCGGTTAAAATGGATCCTAAACTGGCTGATGCCTGGTTTGGGATAGGTGTTACACTTGATTTTGAGGAACGTTATTTCGAGGCCCTGCACTTTTACAAAAAAGCGCTCGATCTTGATATTGCCAATGCCGATTATTGGTTTGCCATTGCCGATGCTGAGTATAAGCTGGGCCACATGACCGAAGCTGAACAGGCTTATGAAAAGGTGGTTGAGCTAAACCCCCTGGATATTGATGCCTGGCTTGATTATTCGTCTATATTATACGAACAGCAAAGACTGGTAGGCGCTATCGAGATCATCTCGCAGGCGATAAAGAATAACCCCGAAGCGGCAGAGCTTTATTATAGAATGGTGGCTTACCTGTTTGCCAAAGGCGAATATAATGAGGCACTTAACTACCTGGAAATGGCATTGACATCCGATCCGGAGAAACATTATATCCTGTTTGACTATCTGCCTCAGCTACAAAAGAACAAAGTAATAGTTGATATCATTAACAGGTATACGAAGTAGATGTGGAGGCTTCAGATGTGCAGATTATAGATGTGCAGATATGCAGATGAGGAGCTGCCAATGATTGATATTAAATGAAAAAAAGCAGATGGAAATTATAATTCTATCTGCTTTTTTTTTGACCCTGACATCTTTCATCCTCATCTTTACGCCTTAAAAGTCACCTGCAAAATCATTTGCACATCTGAAATCTGCACATTTGCATATCCGACTTCATCTGCACATCTGTAATCTGCATATCTGCACATCTGTTACTTAGCTCTTGTTGTTCTTTGTGGTTATTACAATCACGCCGTTTTTGCCTTTATCGCCATAAAGGGCCGTGGCGCTTTTGTCCTTTAAAACGTTAATGCTTTTAATGGTATTTGGATCCATCAGCTTAAGCTGCAGGTCAGTTATGGGGTTGTTGTTGAGCACATACAGCGGTTTGGAATCGGTAGTAAAATTATTGCATATAAGCGATTCTTTGTAAGTAGCAGCAGTATCCCGCACGTTACCCATTTTATTTTCTGTTGATTTTGCCGGCTTTTTATCCTCGGTAAGTTTAAAGCTAATTGGTATGCTATACTGCACCCTTACTTCGGTATCATTTTGCTTACCGGGAGTCCAGTTTGGCGAGAGTTTGAGTACCCTAACCGCTTCTTCATCCAAATCGGCACTAACACCCCTTAAAATTGTTATGTTAGATAATGAGCCATCGGTTTCTACAATAAAGGTACATATCACCCTTCCCTCTATCCCTTTTTCCCTCGCGCTTTTAGGATACCTGATGTTGGTGCTTAAAAATTTGCCAAGCGCCTCAATACCGCCCGGAAAAGCAGGGAGTTCCTGTACCGAACTATAAACCTTGTTCGCTGCCGGTGTTTGTGCAGCTTCGTCCAATTTAATGCTATCAACATCTAAAGTGAAACTTATAGGAACAGTATACTGTGTTCGTACTTTTATTCCGTTTTGTACACCGGGTTTCCATTTAGGTGAAAGCTTAAGCACGCGAACCGATTCGGCATCTATATCGGCACTAACACCTCTTAAAATTTTGATGTGTGATAAAGCTCCATTATCTTCAACAATAAAGGAACAAATTACCCGGCCTTGTATTTTCTTTTCCCTTGCGTCCCGAGGGTACCTTATGTTAACACCTAAAAACCTCCCGAAACCTTGAACACCTCCCGGAAATTCAGGCAATTCCTCTACCGAAGAAAATACCTTGCCAGTATCAGGCTTATCGCTTGTCTTAATAGCTGTAATCGGTTTATTGTTGCCGGGCAGTACAGCAGAAAGGTCTGTTTGCAACGCCGGTGTTATAAATATTTCCTGCGCCTTATCATTAATAGCTGTAAAAGTTTCACTGTTATTAATAGTTGCCGATGATAAAATAAGCATCAGTATAAATAACGGCGCCGAAAGGCCGTATTTGATAAGCGAGATTCGCTGCGATTTATTTTTTTGTAACATGATAATACGTTGTTTTAACAAACTGTTGTTAAAAAACGGATTTACCAGCCGGTGGGCCGGCGCATTAAATGTTTGCTTCAATAGCAGCAGTGCATAATCGGCTTTACTGGTACCCGCCTGCACAGCCTGCCTGTCGGCAATGTATTCGTGAATGTGTTTGATAGAAAACCGGTACAGGTAAACTATCGGATTAAACCAGTTGATGATCATTACCATTTCAATCAACAATACATCGGCCGAGTGCCATTGCTGCGCATGCACCTGCTCATGCGCTTCAATTACTGCATTATCGGGATTGCTTTCATCCAGTTTTATTTGCTTAAAAAATGAGTATGGTACAGCTGCTTTGGGCATCCGCATCACCTTACGCAGTTTATATAACTGCCAGGTAAGCTTTGCCGATAAAACCAATATTCCGCTTAAATACAAAATGGCCAATATTTCGCCCATATTAATATGCCTGTCGTCTATGGGCTTAAAATGGTACTCTATTACCGGGATGCTATAAATAGTATATTTTACCTGTTGTGTAATAAAAAGGTTTTGCACCCAGTTTGACTGGATAACCGGTATAATAAACGACAATAGTGCCGCCGTTACCAGGTAAACGCGGTTAAGCTGAAAGAAGGTTTCCTTTCGCAGCAATAAAACATAAAACACATAAAACAGCACCAGGTAAATATTTACCAGTAATAAATATTGCCACCAATTCATAATTACTTGTCTTTAAGTTTTTCAATCAGTTTCATGATCTCATCAGCCTCTTTCAGGTCGATCTTTTCTTTTTTTACAAAAAAAGAAAGCATGCGGTTTACAGAATTATCAAAATAGCCGCTCAGCAGTTTGTCCGAAGCAAAATCCTGGTATTGGTCTTTACTTACTACCGGATGATATTGATGGCTTTTTCCAAATGCCGTATGCCCTACAAATCCTTTTGTTTCAAGAATCCTGATAATGGTTGATACGGTATTATAGGCTGGTTTTGGCTCGGGTAATACGTCAATCACATCTTTTACATAGGCCTTTTCCAGTTGCCATAATACTTGCATAATTTGTTCTTCGGCGCGGGTTAATTCTTTAATTTCCATGTGCTTTGTAATAAATATTATTGATGCTTATTTAAAATCACATCAATTATCCAATTGGTTAAACTAAGGTAAATACTATAAATTAAAATAACAACTAAAAACTTAGTTTTATTGAAACTAAACTTTTAATCCTCATCTTCGTTAAGCTATTTCATACTAAATTATCAATGAATATAACCTTTCATGGCGCTGCCCGTAACGTTACCGGCAGCAAGCATCTTATCAGCTTAAAGGATGGTACCAGCATATTATTGGACTGCGGGATGTTCCAGGGCATGGGCGAAGAATCTGATGACCTGAACGAACATTTTGGATTCAATCCACAAAAGGTTGATCATATGGTGCTATCTCATGCGCATATTGATCACTGCGGATTAATTCCGCGTTTAGTTGCCGAAGGCTATAATGGCCCTATTTATTGCACATCGGCTACAATGGATCTGGCGCGAATTCTGCTGATGGATTCGGCGCATATCCAGATGCAGGATGTTGCCTATATCAACAAGCGCCGGGCGCGTAAAGGTCAACCCTTATTGGAGCCGCTGTATACAGATGAGCAGGCGATGGATGCGCTTAGGCTATTTAAAATTGTTGAATATAAGGAGGAGTTTGAGATTACCCCCCGGGTAAAGCTAAAGTTTACAGATGCCGGCCACATATTAGGCAGCGCGGTAGTGCATTTATCCATATTGGAAGATGGCAAGCCAACCCATATTACTTTTAGCGGTGATGTTGGACGATATGATGACATGCTGTTAAATGATCCGGAGGTATTTGACCAGTCTGATTATATTTTGCTGGAATCAACCTATGGCGATTCACTGCACAAGGATATCGGGCCTATTGAGGATGCCTTATTGGAGATTATTAAAGAAACCTGCGAGATTAAGCAGGGTAAAGTGATTATCCCGGCATTTAGTGTTGGGCGAACACAGGAGTTGCTATACGCTTTAAATGCCCTGGAGTTGAGAGGAGTATTGCCGGATCTGCCTTATTTTGTTGATAGTCCGCTATCAGAAAAAGCCACCCAGGTAATCATGGGCCACCCCGAGGTTTATAATAAAGCAGTGAAAGCCGTATTAAAAACCGACCCAAACCCTTTTGGATTTAAAGGACTCCGGTTTATTCAATCAACCGAAGAATCCATTGCCCTGAATGATAACCCAAGCCCATGTGTTATCATCTCCGCATCGGGCATGGCCGAAGCCGGCCGGGTAAAGCATCATATTAAAAAAAATATCGGCAATAATAAAAACACTATTTTAATGGTAGGCTACTGTGAGCCCAGCTCATTGGGCGGGCGTTTACTTAACGGGGATAAGGAAGTTAATATTTTTGGCGAAGCATACACCGTTAATGCCGAGGTAAAGTCCATCAGATCAATGAGTGCCCATGGCGATTATGAGGACCTGCTGCATTTTATGGCTTGCCAGGATCCTGAAAAGGTAAAAAGCATTTTTCTTGTACACGGCGAATACGAGGTACAGCAGTATTTTAGTGGAAAGCTAAAAGAGAAAGGGTTTAAACATATAGAGATACCCTACCAGCATCAGCGGATAGAATTACAATAAATGGAAAAATTTCTTTTATTTGTGGAAAAATTTCTATATTTGTTGTAGAAGATAAAACCAATGGCAAAGGTAAAAAAACAAGCAACCCTTAAAAAATCCCCTGTGATTTATAAGGATTTTGAAAAAGTTAGTTATGTTTCTGATTTTGAAGGTGTATACAACCGTCAGCCAAAATACACAGATGCTATCAGCTTGTTAAATCGGTCAAAAAGTGGACTGGATGCAAAAACCGCGCTTGATTTTTTATCATTATCGGGTTTTACCCAGGATGAATTCCAGGAAACATTTAAAACCACGGTTAAAACTATTCAAAACCATGTTAGCCGCGATTTAAAACTGGATGCCGCCTTAAGCGAAAAACTGCTTAAATCATTTGCGCTATTTGATACCGGTATAGAAATATTCGGCTCGGGCCAGGCATTTCATCAGTGGCTTAATACGCCGGCTTATGGCCTTGGCAACAGGCTGCCTTTTGATATAATGGATACCATAACAGGTATCCAGCTCATCGAAGAAGAGTTGATCCGTATACAATTTGGCGATCTGGCTTAACGATGCTTGTATACCGTATTGCGCTTGCAAAATATTCGGGTAAACTGGTAGCATCGGGCAGGGCCGCCAGGTGGAACCCTAATGATGTGGAGATGATATATACGGCCTCATCGCGGTCATTAGCCTGTCTTGAAAACGTGGTTCACCGTAACCAGGTTGGCCTCAACCTTGCTTTTAATGTAATGACCATTGAGGTGCCGGATACCTTACCGGTCATCAGTATTAAAAAGGAAGACCTGTCGCCAGACTGGCAGGAATATGACCGGATGTTGTTTACTCAAAACCTGGGCAATAAATGGATAGCAGACAAGCAGTCGGCTGTATTAGCAGTTCCATCCTCCATTATTGACGAAGAGGTCAACTACCTGATCAATCCTAAGCATGATGATTTTAAATCCATCCGCTTAGTTAAAACAGAACCATTTGTATTTGATAAAAGAATAAAGCAATAAAAAAAGCGATGCCAAAACAGCACCGCTTTTTTTATTGAATTTTTCTTTATAATTCTCAATTTTTCCCGTTTTTTCTCTTCTTTTTTTAAATACTTTCCTATCAAATAAGCTAATATAATTGATAGCCAAAGTATTGGTTTTTGCTTTGTTTGTCTCGCCCTGAAAAAAGTTTACACTTTTACTGATTAGTCCTGTTGTTAGTTTACATTTTGCTTTTTGCGTTTATGTAAACAGCTGAAAATCAGCCACCATAGCGTTCCGCCCTTGTTTTAAACTTTACCTAAATCATTGAGAGTCAAACAGAAAGGTGTTCCACCCGTTCCGCTGCGTTCCACCGTTCCGATGGAACACTTTAAAATGATATTTAGCGTGCCGGTTGCGGCTTAGGCAATTCTTTACGTGGTATCATTTCGGTACGTTGTGAGGTATTATAAACAAACGAGGCAATAATGGTAGCAGCTTGTTTAAGGTCATCCTCAATCAGGCGATCGTAAGTATCCTGGTTGCTATGGTGGGTGCGCGAACCATAATCAACAGCATCCTGGATAAACTGGAAGCCCGGGATCCCCACCGCATCAAATGATTGGTGATCTGTACCGCCTGTGTTGCTGATGGTTACCGTTGTAGCGCCCAAATCTTTAAAGGGCTCCAGCCAGGTTTTAAATATTGGCCCTGCAGCCGAATCGCCTTGCAAATAGATACCCCTTATTTTACCCGTACCGTTATCTAAATTGTAATATGCCGAAAGCTTTGCCTGCTCGGGCTTTAGCTGCATAGTTTTAGGATCGCCAAAGTGATTTAACACATAGCCCCGTGAGCCAAATAAGCCCTGCTCCTCTGAACTCCAGAGCGCAATACGAATGGTGCGTTTTGGTTTAAAACCGATAGCTTTTAGTATACGCATAGCCTCCAGCATTACCGCGCTGCCTGCGGCATTATCGGTAGCGCCGGTTGCTGCATGCCATGAATCAAGGTGGCCGCCAAGCATAACAACCTGGTCTTTTAGCTTTTTATCGGTGCCCGAAATTTCTCCAACTACATCATAACCCTGCATATCATCAGTAAAAAACTGAGTTTTTATGTCGGCCTCCACTTGTACCGGTTTACCTGCATTTACCAGGCGTAAAATGCGCTGATAGTCTTCGCTGCTGGTTTCCAGTTCCGGCGCTACGGCTTTAGCTGTATCGGCGTATGAAGCACCGTTTGTGGTAAATACAGTGCCATCTGTGCCTCTTCCCTGACTTAAAACCAAAGCAACCTTTTCCTGCAATAGAAACTCACCTAAAGACGCCCTGAATGCACGTAGTTTACGCATGGCAGCAAACTGGGGTGCGTTTGGATCAAACGCCCGGCGCTCGCGTGCAGGGGCCATAGTTGCCTTTTCCATGGTGGCCAGCTCCTCATCGGTATAACGGGCTGCATCAGATTTAAAAGTACGTTCGGTAAGTGGTTTGGTATCAAATATCACAACCTTGCCTTGCAGCTTGCCCTTGTATTTTTCCAAATCAATAGCAGAATCGGCTTTTACAACCATAACATCACCTTTGATCAATCCGCCGGTGCCAGGTGTCCAGGCTTTGGGGATAGCTATAATAGCATGATAGTATGGAACAGTAATAGCGGCATAGTTTTTTTGAACTTCCCATCCTTTACCAAACTTGCCCCATGGCTCTAATTTGGCGTTTACCATACCCCATGTTTTCAATTGCTCAACAGCCCAGTTTTGTGCACGTTTTAATCCCGGAGAATTAGCCAAACGGGGGCCGGATACATCGGTTAGGTAAAAAGCGGTTTCCATCACTTTGGAGTGATTTAAACCCTCGTCACGAATTTTTTGAACTATTGCCGGATCAACGGTTTCCTGTGCAAACAGCTGAGCGCTTATGCCCGCAGATAAGAGGCACGAAAAAAGTAGTTTTAGT
Organism: Mucilaginibacter sp. P5_A6; assembly: GCF_056400585.1. NCBI lineage: Bacteria > Pseudomonadati > Bacteroidota > Sphingobacteriia > Sphingobacteriales > Sphingobacteriaceae > Mucilaginibacter > Mucilaginibacter sp. P5_A6. The sequence continues at coordinate 428,616 of NZ_JBFUKZ010000002.1, forward strand.
TTCATAGTTAATAAATAATGAGATCAGTCTATAACAAACCTATTTATTAATCGGCATAAAACCATAACTGTGGCTTAACAAATTTGTTACATGTAAAAGTTTTTGCGGTATATTTGAACTATGAGCGATTTTAGATTAGACCGGACTGCTTTTAAAGCCCAGACAGCTAAAGAAGCCGCCGACCAAACAGGGTATTATAAACAGCTTACCTGGCAGGAAAGACTGCGCATAGCAAACTACCTAAATAGTGTTGCTTATAATTACCCGGAGAATAATCCTCCAAGGATGGATAAAACCGTGTTCAGTATCAGGACCAGGGAAAAATAGATGGGTAATATTTTCAATCAGGATTTCAGAGATTTTATTGACCAGCTTAATAAAAATGATGTTAAGTATGTGCTGATTGGTGGGTATTCTGTCATTTTACACGGCCACCCCCGAACTACTGGTGACATGGATATTTTGGTTGCAAAAACAGTTGACAATTATAAAAAGTTAAGAACCGCATTTTTGCATTTCGGTATGCCCGTTTTTGATATGACAGAGGAGAAGTTCTTAAATGAAAATATAGAGGTATTTACATTTGGCAGACCTCCGGCGTCTATTGATGTAATGACATCTGCACTGGGGGTTGACTTTGATTCCTGTTATAATAGCGCGATCTATTTTGAGGAAGATGGCTTACTTGTCAGAACTATTCATTTGAATGACCTTATTAGTGCTAAAAAGGCATCGGGCAGATATAAAGATCTTGATGATTTAGATAACTTAACTAAAAGGCATTAAATACGCATTCTATGCCACAAAAAAGCCATACAGTTTTAAACTTATGAATATGCCCTGGAAAATGTTTCAATTCAGCATCCAGAATAACCAAGGCAACAGATACCCGGACCGGGGTTAATTGATAAGCAATTTATAACCCCGGCCATGTACGTTAATGATCTCTACATTAGGGTCATCCTTTAAATACTTACGGATCTTGCTTAAAAACACATCCATGCTGCGGCCATTAAAATAATTATCATCATGCCAGATGTTAAGGAGGGCTTCTTCGCGGGTAAGTACCTCGTTTTTACGCATGCACAGCAGGCGGAGCAGTTCGGCCTCTTTAGTGGATAATTTTTGGTTCGATTCGCCAATGGTGATGATCTGCGAGGTATAATCAAACGAATAACGGCCTATTTTGAAGTTGGTTTGTTTTTCTTCTTCAGATTTTTCGGTTCCGCCGGTACGTTTAAGGAGGGCATTTATGCGCAGTAACAACTCTTCAATACGGAAAGGTTTGGTTATATAATCATCACCGCCAAGGTTAAAAGCCTGTGTTTTATCCTCTATCATGCTTTTTGCTGTGGCGAAAATGATAGGAACATTAGGATTTATCTTCCTGATATCTTTGCCTAAAGTAAAACCATCCTTTTTGGGCATCATTACATCAAGTATCAATAAGTCGTACATCTGTTTGGTGAAAGCACGCAGGCCTTCTTCTCCATCCTTGCACAAAACAACATCGAACTTACCTTTCAGCTGCAGGTAATCCTGCAACAGCAAACCCAAATTGGCATCGTCCTCAACCAGTAGTATTTTCTTCATGTTTTTTTGCCCGGAAATCCGATATTCGGAAGGTCCGGAAGATTTTATTTCAATTATTTACTTCCGGATTTTACTGTCTCCCGGACTTTCCGACTCCCTACGCCAACCCAAATTTCAATTCAAATTCCGACCCTTTTTCCTTTTCGGATCTTACGCTTATGGTACCATTCAAGCGTTTAACTATGGTGTTTACATAGCTTAAGCCAAGGCCGAAACCTTTTACATCATGAAGGTTTCCTGTTGGAATGCGATAAAACTGCTCAAATATTTTTGTCTGCTGATCGCGGCTCATCCCAATACCTTTATCAGCAACTTTTATAATAATCTGCCCGTTCCTGTTAACCGTGCTGATGGTAATTTCCGGATGGTCAACGCTATACTTAATGGCATTGTCTATAAGGTTGTACAACACGTTCGAAAAATGCAGCTCGTCAGCTATGATAACGGCATGCTCTGCATCCAATTCAAGGGTTGTTTTGGCATTGCATTTATGCAGTTTAAGTGCCATGCTATCCAATACAACGGCTATCATATCGTTTACATCAAGCGGTTTTTTGTCGAGCTTAAAATCATTCTTTTCTATGCGGGCAATATTAAGTACTCTTTCTATATGGCTTCCTAAACGTTCGTTCTCTTCAAAAATTATATTGGCAAGGCGCGATACCCGGCTTTGGTCGTTTGTAATTTCGGTATCTTTTAAAGCCTCGCTTGCTATCATGATGGTTGATACAGGGGTTTTAAACTCGTGGGTCATGTTGTTGATAAAGTCTATTTTCATCTCCGATACCTTTTTTTGTTTTAGGATAGAAAATATAGTGTATCCGAAGCAAAATATAAGCACCAGCAACAAACCGCCTGTGGTGCCCATTGTAGCAGTCATATGGCTTAATATAAGTGAGTTTTTTTGAGGGAATGTAAGCTTTATTTTGCCTGGATCATTGATCACATCCTTACTGAAAATAGGGGTTTGGTAGGTATTTGCAGCTATAAATACAGGCTTGTTACCTTCCAGGTCATTGGCGCTTGAAAATATAAGTGAATCATTATTGGCCGTTGAAACTTCATAGCTAAAAGGCAGGTACACTCCTTTATTATGGAGTTCGAACCGGAGTAAGGAATCAATCCAAAACCGACTTAGGCGTTTGGTTAGCGGCTGCCCGGATTTCCGATAATCCTCTGCCAGGTTTTCGATAACGCTAATTTTGCTATTATTTAAATTTTGGAGGGAATCAGTCTCCAGCATTTTTTTGATCTGGTAAACTTGTTTTTCCTTTTGTTTACGTCTTTGCTCGCGCTCCCAAAGGGGGTTGGGTATAAGTTGCAGTGTTAACTGCTTGCCTATCATTGGGTCTTGGTAAAAATACCTGAGCGTATCATATTTGTGTAGCTTTTTGGGTATTTTAATTTTTGTTATGCGTGTTCTTACAGCTTGCGGGGTAAACCTTACATGCACAACCCCAAATTCGTCTGTTTGCTCTTCAACGCTGAAATCAATGGTACCCTCCTGCATTAATAAATTGCTCAACTCATCATCCAGCTTTTTGTGCATGATCATTCGTTCAAGGCTATCACGCAAAAGGGCAATCCGTCGTTGTTTATAAGTTGTCTTTTTCTTTGAGTTTAAGTCGTATGCCTTGTTTGAATTACTTTTAACAATTTTAATTCCCCCTTCATCTACCTCCGTATCTTTATTTTGAGCTCTTGAACTTAAAAAATTATTGGCATCCTGTTTGGTTACTTTTGATACCACGTTATTGAGCGCTTCGTTAACAGAACGGTCAAATAGTTCGGATTGCATCTGGTACGATTGCCTTAAAAAGTACAATTGCATGGCCATTACACCTAAAAGTGCAAGTCCCATTAGTCCAATAATCAATCCTATGCTTCTTTTCTTCATTTGTTAACAAACAAAATTATTTTAAATAACCCAACAAAAGGGGCATTTAACAAAATTTAACAATTGTTAATATACAATAACGGTTTGAAGAATAGGGTATTGCTGTTTGATATGTAACGAAAAAAGCCCCTTTAATAAAAGGAGCTTTTAAATATCTAATGTGCAACCCGATTAAAACGGCAGGTCGTCATCATCACTTGATGAACTGATATCAGCTGCCGGCGCTGCATATTCTGGGGTTGAGGCGGCACCTGCACCCGACAAAACGTTAATTTTCCATAACTGCAATGAGTTGAAATAGCTTTTCTTGCCTGTTTTATCAGTCCATGGACGGCCTTTCAGGTTAAAGAAAACTTCAACGTCGTCACCAATTTTTACGTTGTCCATTAACGCGCAACGATCCTGTATGGCTTCAAACTTTAAATATTCGGGATACTGTGGATTCTCAACATACTCAATTATCAGTTCACGCTTTTTTAGTGACTCTGTTACCTGCTGTGTTGGCGACACCTCATGTACTTTACCTTTAACTTCCATAATCTTAAAAAATTTAAAATGTAAAGTTAATGCTTAGGAAATTAAAATAGGGGCTTTTTAATTCATAAATTCGCAAAATATTATGCAAGTTTTCCACAACGAGAGTAAAATAATAATTACCTGTAATAAAAGGCTGTCGGGCTACCTTCAACAGGAAGTAGAAGAATTGGGCTATACGCCAACCCGCGTTTTTCAAACCGGGGTTGAGCTTAAGGGCACGGTGGCTGATACTATAGCCCTTAATTTAAACCTGCGCTGCGCAAGCCAGGTGCTTTACCTTATAAAAAGCTTTAAGGCCGATGATCCTAAACAGCTATATGATGAACTGGTAACCATTGAATGGGAGAAGTTAATAGATTTTAGCGGCTATTTTTCTGTAACATCAAACGTTAATAACGAGCATATACTTACGCCATTGTTTGCCAATGTGAAAGTAAAGGATGCCATTGTTGACAGAATTAAATCTGTGAAAGACATCAGGCCTAATTCTGGCTCGGAGGCAAATAAGACGCTGGTACACCTTTACTGGCAGGATAGTGATGCGGATATTTTTATGGATACATCGGGCGAAACACTTGCCAAGCATAGTTACCGTAAAATACCGGGCAAGGCTCCTATGCTGGAAGCTTTAGCCACATCAACCATTATGGCCACCAATTGGGATAGGAAGAGTACTTTCATTAACCCCATGTGCGGATCTGGTACACTGGCTATTGAAGCAGCCTTGCTGGCTACAGATAAACATCCGGGCTTATTTAGGATGAACTATGGTTTTATGCATATTATGGGGTATGACGAGACCGTGTTTTTTGCCGAACGCCGCAAATTAAAAGATAAGGCAAAAAAAGAAACCGGCTTTAAAATTATAGCTACCGATATATCTGAAGACGCGATTGATATAGCCCAAAAAAATGCAAAAACAGCCGGTGTAGAACATTTGATTGATTTTGCTGTTTGTGACTTCGAAGACACTGAAGTGCCCGGGGATGCTGGTGTTGTAATGTTTAACCCGGAATATGGTGAACGTTTAGGCGTACACAGCAAACTGGAGGTTACTTACAAAAGAATGGGCGATTTCCTGAAAAAGAAATGCCTGGGATACAGGGGATATGTTTTTACCGGCAATCCCGACCTGGCGAAAAAGATAGGTTTGCGCCCATCAAGAAGAATAGAATTTTACAATGGTAAACTGGATTGCCGCTTATTTGAATATGAGCTGTATGAAGGAAGCAAAAGAGAACCCAAAGAAGAATAACCAAAAAAAGAATAAATGAAAAAGATCATATTAATTGTCGCCGCCGTTTTATCGTCAGTTTATAGTATGGCTCAAACAGAGCAGGTATTCCCTTTCCAGGGCGGAGCTCCGGTAATGACCTCTTTTTTCAGGGATAGCCTGAAAGTATCGCCCGAGATAGTTAGCAAGAAGGCAACCGGAACAGCCGTTTTTAAATTTACAGCTGATGAAAAGGGCACTATTAAAAGGATTGTTGTTTATTATGCTGATGATTACATATTAACTACTCCGGTTATTGAAGCGCTTAAAAAATCCAATCATAAATGGATCATTCCCGATCATGAGAAAGCACATGATTTTGTGATCCCGTTTTCGATAGGATTTAATCAGCCGCCTATCCCAAGTAAAGCTTTGTTGAAAGAGGTTTATGAATTTTATGCTAAACGCAAGCCTATCTTATCAACCAACCAGGTGCCTATGGATAATGCTACCTTGCTGCCAACAGTGGTTATCAATTACGATTTAGGTAAGTAATAAACTACCCGAAAAGCTCGCTGCTTAAATACCGGTCGCCGCGATCACAGCAGATAAATACAATTATGCCTTCTTTTAATTCGGTTGCTAATTTTATGGCTGCTGATAAGGCGCCGCCACTGCTCATGCCGGCAAATACACCTTCAACCTTAGCCAGTTTACGGGCCATTTGGGTAGCCTCTTCTTCAGAGATATCCATCACCCTGTCAACTCTTGAAGCGTCAAATATTTTTGGCAGGTAAGCAGCCGACCACCTGCGGATTCCCGGGATAGATGAGCCTTCAGTAGGCTGGCAGCCCACTATCTGTATAACTGGATTTTGTTTTTTAAGGTATATGGAGCAGCCCATAATGGTGCCCGTTGTACCCATTGCGCTTACAAAATGGGTTATTTTGCCTTCAGTATCCCGCCAAATCTCGGGCCCTGTAGTTTTAATATGAGCTCCGTAATTATCTGGATTTCCAAACTGGTTTACTAAATAAAATTCACCAGTAGCTGCTTTTTCTTCGGCATAATCACGGCAAAGTTCAATGCCTTCCAGCAAGGTTACTTTAGCACCAAAAGCCTCCATAGTAAGCGTTCGTTCGCGGGTGGAATTTGATGGCATTACCAGCTCAATTTCCAGGTCAAACAGGCGGGCTATCATGGCCAGTGCTATACCGGTATTGCCGCTGGTAGCTTCAATAAGCTTAGTGCCCGGCTTAATATCGCCACGTTCAATAGCGCTTCGGATCATGTTAAGCGATGCACGGTCCTTAACACTGCCGCCGGGATTATTACCTTCCAGCTTGGCAAATATTTGTACGTTGGGATTAGGGTTTAGCTTTTTTATTTCAACCATAGGCGTATTGCCTATCAGATCAATCAGTGCAGCCATAATTCGTTTTCGTTGTAGGAGATGTAATTTATTTATTTTCTCCAAAGATCCGCCTGCTTAACTTTTTAAGTATGCGGATCTTTGGTGTGTGGTATACCCTTGAGTTAGGGGGAAGGCTTTTGGTAAGCCAAACATTGCCCCCAATTATACTATTATTGCCAATAACCGTTTCACCACCCAGTATAGTAGCGCCCGAGTATATAACTACATTGTCCTCAACAGTAGGATGACGTTTGGTGAATGCCATACTTTTATCAACACTTAAAGCACCAAGGGTAACACCCTGGTATAATTTTACGTGTGAGCCGATACTGCAACTTTCGCCTATGACAATGCCTGTACCATGATCTATATAGAAATACTCGCCGATAACTGCTGCCGGGTGTATATCAATACCTGTTTTGGAGTGCCCATATTCGGTTAATATCCTCGGGATTAAGGGAACATCACTTACATACAAACGATGCGCCAGCCGGTACAGCGAAATGGCAAAAAAGCCCGGATAGGTTCTGATAACCTCAAACTCGCTGCGTGCAGCCGGGTCTCCATTAAATATGGCCTGGATATCTGTGTTGAGTACCTGGTAAAGTTGCGGCAGTTGTTCAAAAAAATCAGCGGCACGCTTCTTATTATCACAGTCGCCGCACGCTTTTGTGGCCTCCATGATGCTGTAAAGTTCGGCCTCCAGTAAAACAAACTCCGCCTTCAACTCATCAACAGTTGCAAACATTTTTGCTGTTTGTTCGGGGTACAATAAATGAATGACCCGTAGCGCCCACCTGGTAATTTCCTTATTTGAAGGGATATACTCAAGTTTTTGCTGCTTGTTAAAAATTTGCTGATAAAACTCCGGACTCATGTTTTACGACTGGGTGTTTATGATAAACAACTATTTACACTGCAAGTTTATGGAAAAGAATCTTGTTTATATGTAAAAAGGTCTACTTAATTGATGGATATAATAATACAGGAATACTATTTATACCGAAATGGTAACAATTATTATATATTCTTCTAAACCATTCAAATTATTTCAAGTCTTTGGTTTTGGTATGGCTAATACGCTATATTTACAGTAACCAATTACTAAAACGAAAAACAATGACTACCAGACGCTCATTTCTCAAAACTTCGGCGGTGTTTACAGCCGGGCTTTTAGCAGCGCCCCGCTTATTTGCTTACGACAAAAAACAAATAGGCTTGCAGCTTTATACAGTACGCGATGCTATGGCAAAAGACCCAATAGCAGCATTGGCAAAAGTAGCCAAATTAGGTTTTACCTCTGTTGAGGGGGCTACTTATACAGGCTCCCAATTATTTTATGGCATGAACGCCAAAGGATTTTTAAGTGTTTTAAACCAGGAAGGCCTGATCATGCCAAGTGCGCATTATCGCCTTGGTGAGGAACTGGTTAACGGTGAATCGCAAAAAGGCACTATTTTAAACGACTGGAAAAAAGCCGTTGACAATGCCGCTGCTGTAGGCGTTAAATATATGGTATGCGCTTATTTATCCCAATCGGAGCGTGGTGACCTTGATCATTATAAAAATATAGCCAATATGCTTGATGTTGCAGGTGATACCTGTAAAAGTGCGGGGATACAGCTATGCTACCACAACCATGATTTTGAATTTGTGCAGCAGGATGGAAAATATCCTTATGAAATATTATTGACCAACACCGACCCCAACCTGGTAAAAATGGAAATGGACCTGTACTGGACAACCAAAGCCGGGCAAGACCCCATAGCCTTGTTCAATAAATATCCTGGTCGTTTCCCGCTGTTGCATGTTAAGGATATGGACAAAACTCCTGAAAAGAAATTTACAGAAGTAGGCAATGGTGTTATCGACTTTAAAAAGATTTTGGCACAATCAAAAAAAGCAGGCATGAAATACTTTTTTGTTGAGCAGGACGTATGCCCCGGCGATCCGTTTGACAGTATTGCGCAAAGTATCGGATACATTAAAAAGAACCTGGTATAAAAACTTTGTTACAAGCATAAAATATAAGCCATCACATACCCAAACAGTGTGATGGCTTTTTTATTTTTACATAGGTTAAAATCGCTTGCAATCAAAATTTTCGCACATTATAGAGATGAACACCACCACAATAAAATATTTGCTCATTATTCTGGCTGTTTCGTTCTTATTTTCGTGCGTGGCACAGGCCCAAACAGATAAAGAATTATTAGCAGGCAATTCTTTGCCAGATGCCAAAGCCTGGAAAATGGTAACGGGCAGGGCTAAAACAATGGTAACGTGTGGATTGTGAGTAACTATAAAAAAGCCGCATGATCCGTTTTATAATCTGCATTTTACTATTGCTCATATCGTCACTTACTATTTTAAAAGCATTCGAATTACATATATGGATGCTTGCCATTATTGCCACCGAGTTTTGCTGGATATTTATCATACTTACTTTGATAACCCTGTTAGCCGGTTTTTACACCTCAAAATACCAGCTCGCGGGTACCATCGCCGGTATTATAGCCTTGGTGTTATTTACGTCTCCAATAGTAAGGGCTTACCATTTGGCAGACAGTTTAAAACAAAATTTCCAGGCTGCGTTTGGGCCTGCCAGCACTGTTATTAATGGGATTGATACCCCGTCTCCTTACAGTTTCTGGAATATGTTTAAGAGCAATAAAGAGGTTGCCGGCAGGACTATCACTTATAACAGCTCCCCGGGCTTAAACTTGTATCTGGATTATTTTCCCGCTCAAAGAGCTGGTAAGAGGCCATGCGTTGTAATAGTTCACGGAGGCTCCTGGAGTAAAGGAGATAGTAAGCAATTACCAGAGCTAAACAGCTACCTGGCTATAGCTGGCTACAATGTAGCCGCTATAACCTATCGTCTTGCACCTAAATATCAAGCCCCTGCTCCTGTAGAGGATGTTCGCAACGCTATAGCCTACCTGCGCAGGCATGCGGCCGAATTAAATATTGATACTAATAATTTTGTTTTACTGGGCCGTTCGGCCGGGGCGCAGATAGCTTTACTGGCTGCTTATACATTGCATGAGCCGGGTGTAAAAGCTGTGATTGATTATTATGGCCCGGCCGACATGGTTTGGGGATACTCCATACCAACAAGTCCGCTGATTATGGATTCACGTAAGGTGATGCGTGATTATATCGGCGGCAGCTACCAGGAGGTTCCTCATAAATTTGCAGCTTGCTCGCCGCTTGAATTTGTGAGCAGGTATTCTTTGCCTACTTTAATTATCCATGGAGATAACGATATACTTGTATCGCCCGAGCATAGCCGCCGATTGAATTTAAAGCTTGAACAAAACGGCATCAGGCATTTTTTATTGAAGCTGCCCTGGGCTACCCATGGCTTTGATTACAATTTAAACGGCCCGGGCGGTCAACTGGCTACCTATACTGTTGAGCGCTTTTTAAATACGGTGACCAAATAAATATAAGAAGGGGCTTTGATAATTGCGAGGCCGGTTTCGAAATGTCAACAGTGTAGTGTATTCTGTATGTACAATACCAACCGTTCACTTAATAAACCCCAATCAACCCCTTACCCTTGCTTCTTTAAACCTGCTAAAAAATACAATAGCCAGCAGGCATAGCACACAGCCACAGATACCGTTAAGGCGTAGACCATAATCATGTCCAGGGTCTTTTCCGTACACTGTTAAAAATGCAAACAGGGCTATCCCCAGTGTTTGCCCTAATTTTACAAACAGGTATTTTACCGCAAAAAACATCCCTTCGCTGTTTTCGCCTGTTCGTTCAGCATCGTTCTGGGCTATTTCGGCAAGTATTGCATTGGGTAATATGCCCAGCGAGGCCAGCGGGAAAGAAGCGCTTAATACCAGCATATAAATTTGTGCGGTTGGCGATATCGGAAATTTACCAAGGAAAAATATCGCCACAAAAATGAGGCTCAGCAGGCCAAAGGAAAAAAGCACAATGGGTTTTTTCCCTATTTTTTTCGACAGGTAATTAATGAAAGGATAAAATACAAGCGAAAATAATACCATTGATCCCATCAGTATGCCCCCCATAGATTCTGGCAGGTGTAGTAATACTGTCAGGAAGAACAATAATCCGCTTGATATGATACTCAACGACATATAGTACGAGAAATCGGAGATCAGGTAGTATTTAAAATTACGGTTGCCGAAGGTTTTCCCGATAGCTGCCAGCAAAGGCAAATGAGACGGTGTAATGTTTGAATACTTTTTTTCCTCAATAGCTAAAACCGGGATTAGCATGATCAGGCCTGCAAAGCCACATAACCCCCAAATAGTATGCTGCACAGCTGAATTGCGATCTGTTACATGAAAAATGTGTTGCACCAAATCAGCAAAGTTATTCACCAATGCCGATATAATGATACCTATAACGAAACCTACCTGTTGCAGGGATGAAAGTTTTACCTTTTCGGCAGCGGTATTTGTGAGCTCGGGCAATAAGGCATTATAGGGAATAATGTAGCTGGTGGCGGCCATAAAAAAGCATACAAGCGTGAACGAGATCCAGGCTGCATTGTCTATACTTTCGGCCTTTACCAGGGGGCAAAACGTTAGCGCGCAAAAAACAACAGCCGGTAAAATTGTCCATTTCATAAATGGTATTCTACGGCCCCTGGGGTTGGTGCTTTTATCGCTCAATGAGGCAATTAGGGGGTCAAAAACCGCATCAACAAACCGGCCCGAAGCAGCAATGATCGACATGATGTTAAGCACGCCAAATACCAGCAATTGCGGTACAAGCGGAATTAATCCCGAGTTGGAGGGAGGCAGATAAAAATACGGCAGCATCACAATTATTATATTGGTCATGATACTCCAGCCTATCATCCCGCAGGCATAAGCAAGCTGTTTTGAAAGAGGGAATTTGGCAACCAGCATTTTGTGCAATATGCAAATATTAACTCAATAGCGGCAATAAACTTCTTTACAAGGCCCTATTTTATTCACATTTGCTTAGCTGGTAAAGCCCGGCGCGCGGTTATAATCCCGAATAATAATCGTAACCCCGCTCGGCCCAGTAATCGTGCGGGCGCTTATCGCTAAAAGAGATGCTGCCTATACGTTTCAGGTTTTTGATGCCGTATTTTACCGGGATTATAAGTCTTAATGGTGCGCCATGTTTTGGTTGCAATGGTTTTTCATTCATCTCGTAAGCCAGCATTGTTTGTGGGTGCAAGGCACTGGGCATATCAATACCAACATAGTATCCTTTATCCGGAGTTTCCATCCCAACATATTCCAGCCGGGTTTCATCATCCAATTTAAAATGAGCTATAAAATCACTGAACTTAACACCACCCCAATGCGAGATCTGGTCCCAGCCCTCAACGCATTTAAAATCAAAAATGATATCGGTTTTGGGCAGGGCTTTAATATCATCCAGGCTGATGTTCAGCACCTCGCCCGATTGTTTTTTTACCTGCAGCCTCCAGGTTGCTATATCTATTTTCCCTCCCGATCCTATGTCGCTGTTATGGCGTACATTTTTGGCGGCCATTTCTTTTGGATAGGTTTTTACCAGGTGATTATTACTGAAAAAATTACGGAAAACCAGCTCGGTTTTATTCAAAGCTCTTCGTAAAGGCTTGTGTGCGCCTGCGGTAATGCCAATAGCTTCGTTGGGCGAGTTATATAGCCATTTCCAGCCACCATAAGCAGCTCCCGATAGTACGATGAAACTGCCAAATGATATAAAATTACGCCTCGTGATCTTTTGCTCAACCGTAAGCGTTTTTTTGGGGGCTTTATTTTTTTTACTGAATGGGTTTTTCATCGGTTGGAGTTGGGGTTTCACTAATTGGTTTGGGATCGGGCTCATTTATCACTTCAAACCCGGATATAACCGATCTGAAATTGTTCCACCCTGCAAGCAGCACCTGTACTATGTGGATCAAAAAGAAAAACACATAGCCGATGGTAAGGGCGAAATGCAGGATGCGTGCAAAATGATATCCGCCGCAAATCCAGGTTAAATAATAAAACTGAACGGGTTTATAAATAGCAAGCCCGGTTATTAACGAGCCAAAGCCCATCACTATAATTGCTGTGTATGCAATGCGCTGGGCTGCGTTATACTTATTTTGAGGCGGGGCCATTTTCCTGATGTGCAGGTCGTGAAGCAATACCAGCCATGCCTCTTTAAACGATTTTTTTTGCGGAACAAGCTCACGCCACTCGCCCGATATAATTGTGTACAGTATATACACCAAACCGTTAAGGGCAAAGGCCCACATAAACAGGAAATGAAAGGCCATACCTTCAGCCAGGCGATGCGGTATGTTAAACGTTTTATAAAACCCCGCCGGGAAAAAGCTAAAAAATGTATGCCCGAACAACATTATTTTATACTCGTCGTTGGCCCAGTAAATTAACATCCCGCTCCATATCATAATGGTGAGTATCGGGAAGTTTACCCAATGTGTCCACCGCATGGCTAAAGGATGTTTTTCTTTTATTACTTTCATTTAAAGAGGAGTTTTGGTTGGTAAAAATACCTGTAACCGGTTAATTTAAACAGGTACAGGCCACATTAATAAAGTGAAAACAAACAACAATACATTATTTACCCGCGCTATTAGTATCAAATGATGATTTGGCCGCAGCTGAAATTGCACCGTTACCTGTATTTTGTACAAAGCCGATCACTTCAAATCCCTGCAGGTTAAAACCTTGGGGCAGGGCAATGGTAGCGTAACCCTTTCCACCGGTACTTATTGGCAGGCTTTGCATTTTGCGAACAATTTGTATATGCGATAATGTTCTGCCACCATTTTCACCTCGTTGTACTTTTGTTTGTGCAGCTTTTTGTACAAGAGCCAAAAACAGGATGGCATTCTTTTCTGCTCCTTCGGTATGGTACTGTATGGTAACATGATCCTGGTTTTTTTGAGCATTAAGGGTTAGTGTCCCGGTTGGGGCCGTACGCAGGCCAGCGGTGATAGCAATGCGTAGTGTGCCTTCCTGCGAACCTACAAACTCTTTTTTGCCGTTAACCACAACCTGTGGTGTATAAACCGATTGTAGCTTTAACCAGCTGGCATACTTATTTTGTCTTTTTGAATAATCGGCACTGCTAAAAACATCTTTCCAGCCCAGGCGGTTCCAATAATCAACATGATAGGCCAGTATATAAACCTGCTTGTCGCTGTCTTCTTTCTGTATTCGTGCCAATAGTTCATCAGCCGCCGGGCAGCTGGAGCAGCCTTCTGATGTAAACAGTTCAATTACGGCAAAACCATTACCTGCTGTTTCAACCGCACTTTTTTTAATATCGCTTTTATGATTGATAAATGCCGCCGACACCAAAACTGCAATTGCAAGACAGGTGGTAAGGGCAAATATTTTAATCGATCTCATATTTTAATAATTTGATGTACGTTTTTATAGCTTAGTCGGGTTGCTGTTGACAACCTTACAAAAAAATAATTTTTGTGCCCGATCAAGGGGCCGGGCATAACCGTCTATGTTTAAATAAATTAATAATCAGTTAGATATATGTAAATTTAACAACAAATCCCCATTGTATCGGCGAACAAAAAAAATGAAAATTTATCGTAAGGGTTTGCCATTGTTACCGACTAATGGAATAAAACGTTCATGAATAAATGTGTTAATGGCTACTGAAAAGCAATTATTAGATCCCCGGCATTGGGTTGAAGCGTACGCCGATTATCTTTATGGCTATGCACTGCCACGCTTAAATGATGAAGAGGAGGCTAAAGACCTGGTCCAGGAAACGTTTTTAGCTGCCCTTGAAAGGAAAGAGAAATTTGAAGGTAAAAGTTCTGAACGTACGTGGCTAACCGCTATACTGAAAAACAAGATAATTGACGTTTACCGAAAAAGATCATCGGGCTTAAAAATGACAGCTGTTAAAGAGGCTGAAGAAGAACTGCGGGATTTTTTTAATGCTGATGACGGGCACTGGAATAAAATCCACACACCCCAACCCTTTGGCATAGAAAATCAGGATCCCTTACAGAGTAAGGAGTTTAACGGCATCTTTCAAAAATGTATGCAAAAGCTGCCAGCCTTATGGATGGCCGTTTTTACCATGAAACATATTGATGATGCGGCTACTGATATTATTTGCAGCGAGCTTAAAATTTCGCAGGCCAACTTTTGGGTGATCATTCACCGGGCCAAATTGAACCTGAGGGCGTGTTTACAAAGAAACTGGATCTAAAAATTTAGCTATATGAACCCACTGAAAAAAATACAATATAACTGCAGGCAGGCTACTTTTCTGATCGAGAAAAAACAGCTCAAAAAGTTAAGCTTTCGCGAGGTTATCGAATTGAGGATCCACCAGGCGGGGTGCTCGGCTTGCAGATTGTATGATACTCAAAGCAGGTTTATTCAACAGATGGCGCAAAAGCTTTTTCATGATTCAGTGCATTCATCGGCATCACCACTTGATGACGGTTTTAAGCAAGAGCTGCAGGGGCGGATTGAAGAAGAACTCAACAAAAAATAAAATATCTTGTTGCCCCCGGCAAGATTAAGGGCGAAATGCTAAGTGGTTTTTGTTTTTTGATCGCTGGTGGAAGGTAATTGTCTCCCTTTTTTATGTGACTTTTAAACGGGGCTTCCTATATTTACCATTAACCTGGATAAAATAATTGTAAAACAGGCTGATTAGTTTACCATGTTTAAGCAGTTTAACCACGCCAACTACCATGCTATTTGTGATGAACTTGCCTCGGCCGACCCCGACCTGGCTGCTATCATCAATACCTATGGCTATCCGCCACTATGGTCGAGGCCCAACACGTTCGAAACGCTGGTCCATATTATCCTGGAGCAGCAGGTATCGCTTGCATCAGCACTATCTGCATTAAATAAACTGCGGGAGCGTGTTCAGGAAATAACCCCGGCGAGGGTGTTGTTATTAACCGACGAAGAATTTAAAGCCAGCTATTTTAGCCGGCAGAAAACTACCTATACCAAATACCTGGCCGAGGCCATCATTAGCGGGCAGATTAATTTAACAGAACTGGAACAACTGCCCGATGAGGTAGTCCGCGCCAAACTAATTGCCCTCAAAGGCATTGGCAACTGGACTGCCGATGTTTATTTAATGTTTGTATTACAGCATACAGATATATTTCCTATTGGTGACCTTGCAGCGGTGAATGCGCTAAAAAGAGTGAAAAAACTACCAAAGGAAATTTCAAGGGAAGAAATGATTGCAATAGCAGAACAATGGGCGCCTTATAAAACTATTGCAAGCATGTTGCTGTGGCATTATTATTTAGCCTCACCCAAACCCTCTGCAAAGGAGAGGGCTTAAAAAAAAGCCACTTTGCAATCTGCAAAATGGCTTTGAAAATTAAATGTGTGTATCAGAACCGTCATCTATAGAGAGAGCATGTGAAGCCCTATACATTAAACAACCCATTCCTTTCCTGTTCCTGGTAATTTTGTACCGTTTCTATAGCATTATTAATCACATCGCTTAAGGCAGTAATGAAAGTGCCGGGTTTGGCAAGGCTCATGGCGTGTTTGATTGCATCAATTTCTTTAGGCACTATCTCAAATTTCTTTTCAGGATTAAATGAGCGAATACCCTCAATAAGCAGTGTCAATATATTTTCTTCGGTACGGCCGCGCAGGTGTTTTTCCTGGCGCAGAATGATGTAATCGAACATTTCGGCGGCTATCTTACCAAGTTCGCGAATGTCCTCATCCCGCCTGTCGCCGGTTCCGGCAATGATCCCTATTTTCAGCGGTGAATCTATATGTCTTAAAAACTCCCTGATACCACTAAAACCATCGGGGTTGTGGGCAAAATCAATCATGAAACGGAAATCCCTGAACTCAAAAATGTTCATGCGGCCCGGCGTTTGCGCTGCTGAAGGTATAAAAGTCTCCAAAGACATTTTAATGTCTTCGGTTTTGAAACCCCATAAAAACGTAGCCAAAGTTGCAGCCAGCACATTCTCGATCATGAAAGGCACCGTACCGCCAAAGGTTAGCGGAATCAAAATAGTGCGCTGTACCCTTATCTTCCAGTCGCCTTTTTGTATGGTTATAAAACCATTCTCGCAAATGGCGGCTATACCTCCCTTGCGGCAATGCGATTTAATGACCGGGTTATTCTCGTCCCGGCTAAAGTAAGCGATGTTACAATCTGCCCTATTGCCAATGCGTACGCAATACTTATTATCGGCATTCAAAACTCCCCAGCCACCCTTTTTAACCGAATTGAGCACCACACTTTTCACCCTTGTCAAATCATCAAGGGTGTGAATATCCGAAAGGCCTAAGTGATCTTCCTGAATATTGGTAATCACACCAATATCGCAAAAGCCAAAGCCCAGGCCCGAACGCAGGATGCCGCCGCGGGCGGTTTCCAACACGGCAAAATCAACCGTAGGGTCTTTCAAAATAAACTCCGTGCTTACCGGGCCGGTGGTATCGCCTTTTAGCAACATCGTATTCTGCACATAAATACCATCGGATGTGGTGAAGCCAACCCTGTGACCATTATTTTTAACAATATGTGCTATTAAACGGGTAGTAGTAGTTTTACCATTGGTGCCGGTAATAGCAATAATAGGGATCCGTGCCGATTTACCTGCTGGGTAAAGCATATCAAGCACATTCCCGGCAACGTTGCGCGGCAGGCCTTCGCTTGGGGCGATATGCATCCTAAAACCGGGCGCCGCGTTAACCTCTAATATCACACCTCCGTTTTCGGTAAGGGGCTCATGCAGATTTTCGGCCATGATATCAATACCGCAAATATCAAGACCAATTATTTTCGAAATCCGCTCGCAAATAAAAATATTTTGCGGGTGCACATGGTCTGTAACATCAACAGATGTACCGCCTGTACTAAGGTTGGCAGTCGATTTTACAAATACTTTTTCGTCGCGGGCGGGTATGGTGTCCAGCGTATAGCCTTTCTTTTCCAGCAGGTCAATAGTATCGCGGTCAATACCTATAAGGGTAAGCACATTTTCATGACCAAATCCACGGCGCGGATCAGTATTCTCTTTATCGATAAGTTGTTGGATGGTAGATATCCCATCACCGTTAACATGGGCTGGGTCGCGTAAGGCGGCGGCCACCATTTTGTTATCAATTACCAGCACACGGAAATCATATCCAGTAATAAAACGCTCCACAATAACCTTACGGGATATACTGGCAGCGTGCTCGTAGGCGGCTATCGCCGCTTCTTCGGTTTTTATATTGATAGAGATCCCCCGGCCATGATTGCCATCCAAAGGTTTAAACACCAATGGGAACCCAACCTTGCGGATTGCCTCGGCCACCCCTTCAACCGACGAAATGGTAATACCTTTGGCAACGGGGATGGCCTGTTCCTGCAGCATGCGCTTGGTTTCATCTTTATTGCTGGCTATATCAACTGCTATGCTGCTGGTTCTCTCGGTCATGGTGGCACGAAAACGCACCTGGTTTTTGCCGTAGCCTAACTGTACCAATGATTGATTGTTAAGCCTGATCCAGGGGATATCCCTTGCTATGGCCTCTTCCACTATCGATCCTGTGCTTGGGCCCAGGCGGGTATACTCCCTAATCTCGCGCATTTCCTGTATATCGGCATCCAGGTTATACTCTTCGCCTTGTATTAAAGCCCTGGCAATGCGTACTGCCGATTCGGCTGCAAAAACGCCTACTTTTTCTTCTACATATGCAAACACAACGTTGTAAACACCTTTGGTTTTGGTTTCGCGGGTGCGGCCAAAGCCCGTATCCATACCCGCAAGGGTTTGAATTTCGAGGGCGATATGCTCAATAACATGGCCCATCCACGTGCCGGCAACAACCCGCTGAAAAAAACCTCCCGGAACACCAGGCGAACAGCGGTGTTCATATAAGGATGGTAATAGCTCTTGCAGGCGTTCATAAAATCCGTCAATTTCGTTAGTGGGCTTATGCTCCATCTCCTGCAGGTCAAGCCGCATTTGTATTAATTTTTTGCGACGGATGCTCCAGATGTTCGGTCCGCGCAGTACTTGTATATTCTCGATCTTCATACGTATGTTACGAAATTTGTAAACGGCTTAATTTCTTTAAAACTATAAAACTTAATAGGGTATTTAAAATTTTTAAAGCTAAAAAGGCATTATTTGTTTATAACAGACTGTGTTTTTGATCCATTTTATCGTAATTTGTATTGTAGAATCATTTGATTAGTTAAATTAGGTTGATTTAGTGCGTGGTTATCCGGCAAAAAATTAAAATTCAGGGTAACTCACCAACTTAGTCGCCTCAATCAACTTAATCAACCAAACAATAAAGAAGCATGATTGTCCCGAAAGGAAAACTAATAATTATTGGTGGCGCAGTTGATATGGGGAGTAACGTAACCATACAGGAACACATTTTACAGCCAGATTATATTAAATTTTTTGAACAGGGCATTTTAAAGCGGATCGTTACCGAATCAGCTAAGCACGAAGGTTCGTTGGTTGAAGTTATTACTACTGCCTCCCAGATTCCGGAGTTGGTGGGCCAGGAATATATTAAGGCATTTGGGCAGCTAAATGTTACCAATGTTAATGTACTGCATATTAAAAACCGTGAAGATGCAGCTAATAAAGAATACCTTGAACGTATTCGTAAAGCAGATGTGGTAATGTTTAGTGGCGGCGACCAGCTTAGGCTAACCGCTATTTTTGGTGGCACTGAATTTTTGCAGATCCTGAAACAACGTTTCAGGAATGAAGATTTTGTAATAGCCGGTACATCGGCAGGGGCGGCGGCGGCCTCAACCCACATGATCTATCGCGGACAAAGCAATGAGGCACTCATCAAAGGCGAGGTGCAAATTACCGCCGGGCTTGGCTTTATTGATTCTGTTATAGTTGATACGCACTTTGTACAGCGCGGCCGTATAGGCAGGCTAATGTACGCCGTAGCAACCAATCCTGGTATTTTAGGTATTGGTTTGGGCGAGGATGCCGGTTTGCTTGTAACCGAAGGCAATATAATGGAAGCCATAGGCTCCGGGTTGATCATTTTGGTTGATGGCAGGAATATTGTAGCCACCAATATATACGATGTAGAGATAGGTTCACCGGTTTCTATCGAAAGTTTGAAAGTACATGTAATGTCTATATTTGATAAATATGACCTTACAGAACATCGGTTACTCATTAAAAAAACAGTTAAGGTAGAAGAGGGTGTTTTTATTAATGCACCGGATAACGACCTTTTAAAATAAATACACCTACTCCTCAGTTATATAAAAATGTTATCCCGAACTTGTTTCAGGATCTCACATGCTTAGTATAAACCTGTGAATTTACTTGCCTTGTGGGATGCCGGAATAAATTTGGCATGACGAACGATATTTTTTGAATCAATTAAACAGTTCAAAATGAAGATCATCATACACGGCGGTTTTTTCAGCGAATCGCAAACCAATCTTGAAATAAAACAAGCCAAACAACAAGCTTTAAGCGATATTGTGCAAGCAGGGTATAAATACCTGCAAAATCATACCGCTCTCCAAACGGCGGTATACACAGTTTGCCTCCTGGAAGATTGTGATCTGTTTAATGCCGGTACCGGTTCGCAGATACAAAGCGATGGTAAAATACGGCTCAGCGCATCACTTATGGATGGCAAAACTCAAAAATTCTCTGGGGTGATCAATATCGAGGATGTTAAAAACCCCATTTGTATTGCCGATAAACTGATGGGCTATGATGATCGGGTTTTAAGCGGCAAAGGAGCAAAAGAGTTTGCTACTAATAATGGGGCAGCTTATTACAATCCCGAAACACCCCATCGTCGCCATGAGTACGAAAAAAAGTTAAGTGACTCCATTAGGCTGGGTACAGTAGGCTGTGTTGCGCTTGATATTTATGGCAACCTGGCGGCCGCAACATCAACCGGAGGCAAAGGCTTTGAAATTCCCGGCCGGGTGAGCGATTCGGCAACAACGGCAGGTAATTATGCAAATGCACACGCGGGCATTTCATGTACCGGTGTTGGGGAGGATATTGTAAGCGGGGCTGTAGCTTCAAAAATTGTTACCCGGGTTACCGATGGCATGCCATTATCTGCTGCTACCGAAAAAACACTTGATGAGTTGAAGCCATTTGACGGCTTTGCCGGGATAGTTGGAATATCAGCAGATGGTAAAATTTATCATGCTGATACACATCCATATATGGTTTGGGCCCTGCATGATGGTGATGTTGAAGTTTTTGAATAAAACCAACATAACATTATGTGCTTTTCTTCCGTTTAATTCAACTATCAATGAAGTTCTGCAATTGATTTGCCCGGCTATGATTATTGATTAGCTGGTTATTATAGTTATATTTGTTTATCTGATTAATTTATTAAACCCAGACAAAAAAAATTAAATGAGATATTGTTTACTTATTATCTTATGTTCGGTTAGCATATCAGCGTCTGCGCAATGGTGGCAAAAGCCAATAAATACCATCGGTAATGTATTTAAAAAGCATGAGCGCTTTCCGCAGATTGCCGGGTTAAAGGATAACTCCGTAAAAAAACTGCCTGCAGCTCAAATTGCCAAACGTAAAATTGCGCCAACCATTATCGAACGTGCTCCATATGCGCTTTATCTCGAAGAAATGTCGGTAATGAGAACGGCACAACATAATATGCGTTTTAGGGTATACAGCGCCGCAAGCTATAACTTTAGCGATCTGGCGCAGATGTACCTGAAACAGAACCGCTTATCCGAAGCAAAATGGTATTTATTGCAAAGCCTCCAGATTTCGCGCCAGCAAAACGACGACCGGCATACCATTACTAATTTAATAGGACTAGCAACAGTAAAGGCCGGTTATGGCGATTATGTACAAGCCATGCAGGACCTTACCGAAGCCCGTGTACTGGCTACTTCGCGCGGCCTTGCTACGGATATTACAGCTATAAACAAACAGGCGCGCTACCTGCAGGACAATAAATCGAACCCTAAAGCGGAGATTCGTTATGCCGAAACCGCCGATTTGGATCAGAAATTGGATCAGAAAAAGGTAATAAAATAAATTTTTTATGTAACAATAGCGTAAAATGCCATTGCTTGTATACTACAAGTAAAACATTATCGTATAATTGTTATTGTTATTCAGAGACAGCATTTTGACTGTCTTTTTTTTTACATTAGTGATTATATATTAGGCACAAGTATTGATGTTTTACACAACCCCCGATTTAAATAGAGTGAAAGATATGTTTAAGAAAGGATATTTATTATTAATGATGGCCGCTGCACTTGCATGCAAGGCAGCGCCATCAAAACCTGTTAAAGTAAGCACAGCAGACCTGGTGCCTGATGAACAACAGGTAATAGTTTGCAAAAAAATTGCCGAGCTTATTACTAATTACAATTATAAAAAGGTTGATTTGAACGATTCTATATCCACAGTGATATTTAACCGCTATATAAAATCGCTTGACGAAAACCACAGCTATTTTTTAGCATCTGATATCAAGGATTTTGAAAAGTACAAGACCGTGCTTGACGATGACATTAAAGATGGTAACCTGAACGATGCCTTTTACATATTTAATGTTTTTCAAAAAAGATACATCGAGCATGTAAATTACTCACTGGCCCGTTTAAACAAAAGTTTTGATTTTGATAAAAAAGAAACATTTGTTTATGATCGCGATAAACTGCCATGGCCCGCTTCGCAAACCGAAATGGATGACATGTGGGGACAACGGGTAAAATACGACTTGCTGAATTTAAAAATAGCCAGCCCCGATATGGCTAAAAATAAGGAAACATTAAAAAAACGCTACACGAATTTATTATCGCAAGCCAATAAATTATCAAACCAGGATGTTTTTCAGTATTTTATGGATGCCTTTACCGAGGCAATAGACCCGCACACCAATTACTTTAACCCATCAAACGCGGCTAATTTCAATATTGAAATGTCGCGTCAGCTGGAAGGTATAGGTGCATCGCTTTTGGTTGAAAATGAATATGTAACTATAAAATCTGTAGTAGCCGGCGGCCCTGCTGATAAAAGCAAACAAATCAGTATTGACGACCGCATTGTTGGTGTTGCCCAGGGCAAAACAGGCGAATTTCAGAATGTTGTTGGCTGGAGAGTTGAAAACGCCATTGCTTTAATTCGTGGTACAAAAGGTACTGTTGTAAGGCTGGAGATATTACCTGCCGGAACAAGCGCCGGTGGTAAGCCAAAAGTTGTGGAGATGGTACGGGAAAAGATCATTTTAAAAGATCAATCAGCTAAAAAGGAGATCCGTACGTACAATAATAATGGGAAGACTGTTAAAATTGGTGTTATATCTATCCCTGCATTTTACATTGATTACAATGATTATAAAGCAGGTAACCCCAACTATAAAAGCACCACCCATGATGTTAAAATATTATTGGATAGCCTGAAACAGGAAAATATTGATGGTGTAGTGATCGACCTGCGCGAGAATGGTGGCGGTTCATTAATGGAGGCCATTGAGCTTACCGGCTTATTTGTAAAAAGTGGCCCGGTAGTGCAGGTGCGCGATACTAAAAACCAGGTTGATGTAGAGAAAG
Source organism: Mucilaginibacter sp. P5_A6 (assembly GCF_056400585.1). NCBI lineage: Bacteria > Pseudomonadati > Bacteroidota > Sphingobacteriia > Sphingobacteriales > Sphingobacteriaceae > Mucilaginibacter > Mucilaginibacter sp. P5_A6. The sequence continues at coordinate 451,821 of NZ_JBFUKZ010000002.1, forward strand.
ATGATGACCCGGGAATTACTTATGCTGGTCCGTTAGGTGTACTGGTTGATCGTTTCAGTGCCTCAGCGTCCGAAATTTTTTCGGGAGCGATACAGGATTATGGTCGCGGTATCATATTGGGTACGCAAACCTATGGTAAAGGTTCTGTTCAAAACGCAATTGACCTTGATAGAATCTTAGGTTCGCCACTTAAGGATAAAATTAATCAGCTGGCAAATAAAGTAGCAGCTGGCGGTAAAACAAGGGTATCAACAGGCAGCCAGAGCACTTATGGGCAGCTTAATTTAACCATAGCTAAGTTTTATCGCATCAGCGGCAGCTCAACCCAGCACAAGGGTGTAACACCAGATATCCAGTTCCCTTCATTAATTCCTTTGGATAAATATGGTGAGGATACTGAACCGTCTGCTATGCCTTTTGATGTTATTCAGAAAAGTGATTTCATCAAAGCGGGTGATTTTACTTCTGTGTTGCCTCAATTAACAAAACTGCATGATCAGCGTATGGCTACCAGCGATAGTTATAAATACATGATGGAAGATATTGCCGACTTTAAAAAGCACGAAACCGAAAATAGTGTTACTTTAAACGAGGCTGAGTTGAAAAAACAACGTGATGCCGATGAGCAAAAAGCCTTAGAACGCAATAATCTGCGCCGCATAGCTTTAGGCTTGCCGGCCCTTAAAAAAGGGGATAAAAAACCTAAAGATGAAGACCTGGATTTTGTAAAACGCGAAGCAGGCCAGATCATGACTGATTATATCAGTTTAGGATCGAAGTTTACAAGCATATCAACGCAGTAAGCCCCCCGCCCCCCTAAAGGGGGAGTATAAAAAGCACATTTTAAGCCGCCTGTTAAACGGGCGGCTTTTTTTGTTAGCCCATAGTCAATCACCGTGTGGGCAAAAACTTGTTAAGTTGGGTTTATACCCCCCGGGAGATCAGAATAAAAATTCAGATTTTGGAAATTTTGTAATTACTTTGCCGGTTGAAAGCAATAAACCCGATATAAATGTTAGTTATAAATAACTTTAACGAATTTGAAGCGCAAATAGGGAATGACCTTGGTGTTTCATCATGGTATAAAATTACCCAGGAGCAGATCAATAAATTTGCTGATGCCACATTAGATCACCAATGGATCCATACTGATCCTGAAAGGGCAAAAACTGAAAGCCAGTTTGGAGCAACTATTGCTCATGGCTATCTAACCCTATCGCTGATCCCATATTTATGGAAGGAAATTGTAAAAGTTAAAAACCTGAAAATGGAGATCAATTATGGTATTGAAAGTTTTCGTTTTGGGCAAGCTGTATTGGTTGATTCGGAGGTAAGGCTAAAAGTAAAACTCGGGGGCCTGGTAAATCTGCGCGGACCAATTAAAGCCACCATGATAACCACCCTTGAAATTAAAGATCAAAAGAAACCCGCCTTTAGCGGCGATATTGTTTTTGTTTATCACTTTAATTCTTAGAGCAAAGAGCAGGGATTTTTGGACAAAGGACTTTCGGACAAAAGACTTTCGGAACCCCGGATAAAAGAGGGTGAACGCAGAAGCTCAACCAGTTAACTTAAATTGGCTTGCAATCTTCCTTTCAGGTGATAGACGTAAATACGCGTCCTCCACAACAATATAAACAGAAAAGACCGCCATTTTTGATGACGGTCTTTTTTATTTGGATGAAATAGTTATTTAAAATCTCACGTTCCGTATTCCGGGGTAGTTACTTCGCTTTCTTCAAACTCGTAATCGGTTAATGGCGGACATGAACAGATCAGCGTTCTATCGCCGTAGGTGTCATTAACCCTGCCTACTGATGGCCAGAATTTAAAGGCGGCTACATAAGGTAGCGGGAATGCCGCTTTCTGGCGGCTATATGGATGCTCCCACTCGTTACCGGTAATTACCGATACTGTATGAGGTGCATTTTTTAACGGATTATCTGTTTTATCTGATATTCCGGTGGCGATATCGGCAATTTCATGACGGATAGCGATCATTGCATCACAAAAACGATCGAGTTCATGTTTAGGCTCCGATTCTGTTGGCTCAACCATAACCGTACCCGCAACCGGGAATGATACAGTTGGCGCATGGAAGCCATAATCCATTAAGCGTTTGGCAATATCTGTAACCTCGATACCGAATGATTTAAATGAGCGGCAATCCAATATCATTTCGTGGGCACAGCGGCCATTGGCGCCGGTGTATAATACCGGGAAATGATCCTGTAGCCTTGTTTTAATATAGTTGGCATTTAGTATTGCGTAACGCGTAGCATCAGTCAGTCCATCGCCGCCCATCATGGCTATATAAGCATGAGAGATGATGAGGATAGAAGCCGAGCCCCAGGGAGCTGCAGATACCGCGTGGATTGATTTACCCCTTTCGATATCAACCACAGCATGCCCCGGTAAATAAGGAACCAGGTGCTTAGCCACGCCAATTGGCCCCATACCCGGGCCACCGCCGCCATGCGGAATACAAAAGGTTTTATGCAGGTTTAAGTGGCAAACGTCGGCGCCTATATTAGCAGGGCTGGTTAAGCCTACCTGGGCATTCATGTTGGCGCCATCCATATAAACCTGGCCGCCATTCTGGTGAATAACATCACAGATCTCGATGATCGACTCTTCAAATACGCCGTGGGTTGATGGGTAGGTAACCATTAAGCACGATAGCTCGTTTTTATATTGCTCTGCTTTGGCGCGCATATCGGCAACATCAATGTTGCCATTGTCATCGCACTTAACAACCACAATCTTCATACCGGCCATAGCTGCTGATGCAGGGTTGGTGCCGTGTGCTGATGATGGAATTAAAGCGATATTACGATGGGTATCGCCCCTGTCATGATGATAGGCGCGGATAACCATTAAGCCCGCGTACTCACCTTGCGCGCCTGCATTTGGCTGTAAGCTCATTGCTGCAAAGCCGGTGATCTCGCTCAGCCAGTTGTTGATCTCATCAAACAGTTGCATGTAGCCGCCTACCTGGTCGGTAGGTGCAAACGGGTGAATTTTGCTGAAATGATTCCAGGTAACCGGTACCATTTCGGTGGTCGCGTTCAGCTTCATGGTACATGAACCTAAGGCGATCATAGAATGGCAAAGCGAAAGATCTTTTGCTTCCAGTGATTTGATGTAACGCAGCATTTCATGCTCAGAATGATGCGTATTGAACAGGCCATGCGTTAGATAAGCAGATGTGCGCTGCAATGCAGCAGGGATAACAGTTTGCAGATCGGCTTTCAGTTCATCAAAATTTACATCGTGAATAGTTTTGCCTATTACTTTTGCAAAAAACCTTACGATAGTTTTAATATCCTCGGGCGATGTGGTTTCGTCAACTGAAATGGTAACAACCGAGCCTTCATAGTTCAGGTTCATTTCGTTGTTTAATGCCTCTGAATGGATAGGGCCGGCTAAATGAGCAACATCAAACTTCAAAGTATCAAAATACGATTCGTTTAGCTGTTTATAACCTAATTCACCAAGGGCCTTAGCCAATAGTACAGTTAGCCCGTGGATTCTTTCGGCAATTAGTTTAACTCCCTGTGGGCCATGGTACACGGCATACATACCGGCCATAATAGCCAGTAATGCCTGCGCGGTACAAATATTTGAAGTGGCTTTATCCCTGCGAATGTGCTGCTCGCGGGTTTGCAGGGCCATGCGCAAAGCATAGTTACCGGCACTATCAATAGTTACACCAATGATGCGGCCGGGGATTGATCGTTTATATTCTTCTTTAGTAGCAAAAAACGCGGCATGCGGCCCGCCGAAGCCCATGGGTACACCAAAGCGCTGGGTTGAACCAACTACGATATCGGCGCCCCATTCGCCCGGAGGGGTTAACAGAACCAGGCTCATGATATCGGCAACAACGGTTAGTTTAATGCCTTTTTCGTGTCCTTTGACAGCAAAATCAGTATAATTATAAACGGCACCCTTACCTGCCGGGTACTGTACAATGGCACCAAACATATTGTCGGTTAATTCAACAGTGCGGTGGTCGCCTATTTGCAGCTCGATACCATAAGGTTCGGAGCGTGTTTTTAAAATATCGATGGTTTGCGGAAACAGCTCTTCGGATACGAAGAAAACATTGGCACTGCTGTTTTTACGCAGGCTATATTGCATAAACATAGCCTCGGCAGCGGCGGTACCTTCGTCCAGTAAGGATGCATTGGCAATTTCCATACCGGTTAAATCAATAACCATGGTTTGAAAGTTGAGCAAGGCTTGCAAACGGCCCTGCGCAATTTCGGCCTGGTACGGTGTATATTGGGTATACCAGCCTGGGTTTTCCAGTATATTACGCTGAATAACACCCGGAACTATAACATCATAATAACCCTTGCCGATGAACGACTTAAACACCTTGTTTTTTAATGATGTTTGCTTAAGTGTAGTAAGATAATCAAACTCACTTTTCGCAGGTGGCAAATTGAGTGGTTTTTTAAGCCTGATCCTGTCAGGAATGGTTTGTGCTATCAATTCATCCAGTGAACTAACACCGATGGTTTTTAACATTTTTGCCGTATCGGCCTCATTTGGAGCTATGTGTCTCGATTGAAATCTCTCCTGGTAATCTGCGTTCAGCTTCATGAAGTGGTCGTCCCCTTAAATTTACCGCAAAGGTACAATTTTACAATATGAGTAACAATTGCGTAATATCAAGTTGACAAAGCATTTACACAGAAAATTTATATCTTTAACAGGCTAAACTTTATCATGTTTGTTAAGAATTTTTTACTTTCGGTTGTCTTCTTGTTTTTATTTAGCAGTATTTCCTTTTCTGCTGTCATTATTGTATCCAGTAATGCCGATACCGGACCTGGCACCCTTCGTGAGGCACTCACTATAGCAGCCGGGAATGGCACTACAACCGCCGATGTCATTCAGTTCAATTTACCGGGTAGCTTAGTGTCCGATCGTATCATCAGGTTAAAAAGCCAGTTGCCCTTTATAACTTCCAAGGTAACTATTGATGGTACTACGCAACCGGGCATAGTATTTGGTGTATCAGATGCCAGGGTGATTATTGAGCCGGAAACTTCTCCTGTTTATTTTAATGCTTTAAATATAAATGGTGAGGTTAACACCGGGGGTACGCCTGCAAAACAAATAGCCATATATGGGTTGTACATTCGCAATTTTGCTAAAATTACCAGCTTAGCAAATGTAGATATTAACCAGGGATCGGGGTTAATGATCCAGGGCGATGCAAGCGGGATCACTATAGGCGCACCGGGCAAAGGAAATGTTTTTTRCGGCAATATTAACGGTATCTATAATATCTCATATTACTATTCTGCAGGTATTTCAGATATCCAGATACAAAGTAATATTATCGGGCTGCTTGATGATGGTTTTACTGCTGCCAGCAATTATACAGGTATTAATATTAGCCTGGATAAAGACGGACTTATAGGCGGGACAGATGCCAATATGGGCAATGTTATAGCCGCAAATGTAACAGGTATTAATATTACCCGTAACAATAATTTTGGTTTGCCAAACTCATTAAGCATACAAAATAATAAAATTGGTACCGATTATACAGGCAAAGTTGATTTTAAAAATATCCCCCTCCTGCAACAAAGCGCCTTTATTAAGGCCTATGGCATTAATGTTAACGCTTCAAATACAACGGTAAACATCGTATCTAATCTTATATCGGGGCAGCGTTATTGCGGTATTTTTATTGAGAACTCCTCCTTTAAAATAACAGCAAATAAAATTGGCACCGATATTACCGGAACAAAAGACCTGGGAAATGGCGAGGGTATCCACGCGGGTACAAGTTCATCCGGAACCATTGGTGGTACAGCCGCTGCCGATAAAAATTATATAGGCTTTAACAATTATGGTATCGAGGCTTTAAACAGTTCGCATACGCTCATTACGCGCAACAGCATTTTTTGCAATAGCGATTATGGTATAAGTGCTTTAAGTAATTATTACCAGGTGCCATTTGTACAGGTACTTAATTTTAGCGGAACGGCAGCTTCTGGTGTAGCCACGCCCAATTGCAGCATCGAGCTGTTTTTGTCTGATGATTGTGGCAATATATGCCAGGGAAAAACCTATATAGCCACTGTACAGTCAAACGGAGGCGGCGTATGGAGCTATTCGGGAAATCTTAGCAAGGCGGTTATAGCTACCGCCACCGATGCCAGTAATAACACATCGCCCTTTTCATCGTTGGTGATACAGGATAATGATGCCGTTGTTAAAAATTATACCTGCGCATACCAGGGCAGCGTAACCATTCAGCAAAATCGCACCGGGCTTTTATTTCACTGGGATAAAAAAGAAACAAATGGAAAATTAACACCAATAGGTGACAATCAGAATATTAATAATCTGCTCCCGGGTACCTACCAGTTAACTGTTCAATATCCCGGCGGATGCCAAAAAATAACCCAACTCTTTGAGATAAAAGATCTGAGGATTAAAATACAGAACGTTGTTAAACCTACGCCCGAGTGCCGCCAAAAATCGTTTCCGTTTGATGTGAATTTTACGGGCGGTACCGGCAATGTAACTTTTGCATGGAAGGATAAAAACGGCCAGATCAAGTCGACCGACAAAGCTGCGTATTTGCCCGAAGGCACTTATACAGTAACCATTTATGACGAGGCCGGCTGTGCGGTTACCTCAGCCCCGGCTATAACTATTAAGGCAAAGCCCGGACCCGATTATGATCTTTCGACCATAATTACTAAACCCGCCCGGTGTGGCGTAGCCGACGGCGGCATAAGCAACATTACAACATATGTGGGCATTGGTACTTTAACTTACAAATGGACAGATGAAAACGGGAAAGCAGTTAGTGCTTCGAAAGATCTGAAAGGTGTTAAAGGAGGTTATTACACGCTAACGTTATATGATCAAAGCGAATGCAGCCCATATTCAACACCAGCATTATACATTCCGGAAACTAATTCGGTAAATATTGGCGATGGCTACTTAACACCGGCTAAATGTGGTAATAATGATGGATCGATAACAGGGGTGTATGTTCAAAATGCAAACCAGTTTCAATGGTACGATCCGCAGGGAAATCCTATTCCCACCGATCAGACCAATTTAAATATCTATAACCTTACCGATGGCAATTACCGCCTCAACGCTTTAAATACGGTTACCCAATGCAGTAACGACAAATATTTTGCTGTTAACCGGTTAATTCCACAGGTGTATACTATAAAATCCCTCGTGGCTACCCCAATTACCTGCGGCCTTGATAACGGAGCCATTGACCTTACATTTGATGGCACAATAAAACCCAGTTCTTACCAATGGTTAAAATCCGATGGGTCGTTAGCCGGTTATACCCCCAGTATTAACAATTTGGCGGCAGGGCTTTATACATTAAATGTAACCGATATAAATGGCTGCCCATCTGTATTGATCTCTAATTATGAGATAAAAGCAACCCCATTGCTGCAATTTGCAGCTACAAACAATCCCTCTGTAACCGCAGATCAGTGCAATCAGCTATTGGGCAGCATTACCGGTATTGAAGTAACCGGAGGCGTGCCACCGTATAAATACGCCTGGACAAATAGGGATAATAATGCCAATGCCGGGTTTGATAAAGACCTGAAAAATGTTGGCAAGGGTAATTATTCGCTGGTGGTTACCGATAATACCTCCTGCGCCATTCCGCTTCCAATTCAACGGAATGTTGATAATAACGAATTTGCGCCCGATCAGCCCATAATTAACAATCAAAGGATCTGCGATCCGGAAACGGTTGCTATCAATGTACTAAATCCGGTTAACGGCACTTATAAATTGTATGCCGATGCAACATCGCTACAACCACTATACACCAACCTTACGGGAAAATTCAGTCTGCCGGTTGCAGAAACCAGCGATTTTTATATTTCATACAGTATTGGCACATGTGAAAGTAACCGAACCCAAACGCATATAGAGGTGGTGCATGTAGATGTTAAAAGACCCAACACATTTACACCCAATGGAGACGGCACAAATGATTACTGGAAAATTGAAGGCCTCGAAAAATTCCCCGGTTCATTAGTGCAGGTGTTTAGCCGTTATGGGCAAAAAGTATTTGAATCTAAAGATTATTCAACCCCATTCACCGGAAGTTTTAACGGAAAGCCGGTGGCCGAGGGAGTTTATTATTATATAATAAATTTAAACACACCATGCAGCCTGCTTTCGGGCAGCTTAACCATTATCAGGTAATGTTGATTGATCTTTAGCGATGGGTTACAGGTTATTTTTAATTCTTTTATTACTTGTATTACTTTCGGATACTTCTATTGCCGCGGTGTTTGTGGTAACCAGCAACGCAGATAGCGGCCTAGGCACTTTGCGCGAAGCTTTAACAAAAGCGGCCGCCAATGGCAGTGCAGAGAAGGATTATATTAATTTTAATTTGCCGGATTTGAGTGAGGCTGGGAGGACGATAGCTATCAAAATAGATCTGCCCCAAATTACCTCTGATCTGGTTATCGACGGATCGACCCAGCCGGGCGCGCCACTATCTGTAAATGGCGCTCAAATTATCATTAAAGGAGAAGGAGAAAAGGCGCTGTTAGTTTATTGCTTTATTTTAGGCAGCGTTGCTGATTTTGAAATGTATGGATTGATAGTCAAAAATCTTTACGTTGCCGACAATCCTGCTTTTGGCGCATTTGGGGGGATTGTGCTTTCCATTCAAGGGAAAGTTGACCATATCGTTATCGGAGCCCCGGGCAAAGGAAATGTAATATATAATGTTCAATCGGCTATTGAGGGCATAGAAGACAGTAATTCAATGGGACTGCCGGCATGCGAAGTCCAATCAATTGAACTAAAGAATAATTTAGTTGGTATTGGGGAAGATGGTGTTAAAATAGGAGCTTATAACCAATCCCGGATATTTTTACCGTTTACTTATAATGTGACAATTGGTGGAGACAATAATAATGAGGGTAATACGATATTCGATCTTGTTTCTATTGTGCCGGCTCGTGCAAACGAGGATCTTAAAGAAGATGTGAAGATTAAAATAAAGAATAATATTTTCTCGGCTAATACATTACAGCAAAGAAATACTGACCCCAATATTGATTTTAGCTGGAATGACCAGGCTCTGAGTATCGGGGTTCAACCCTTATTAACTTATCATAAAAACACAACAATCGAGGTTTCGAATAACGTTTTTGGCTATTCATTGCTTATAACAGGATTTACGAATTTAAACTGCTTAATACAAAGTAATTTTTTTGGAACATCTACCGATAAAAAAAACAAGATCCCTGTAGATGGTGCGGCAATTACGCTTTACTATACGGCCGGGAAAACATTAATTGGAGGCAGCGATAATAACAAAGGCAATGTAATAACAAACTGTTTGCAAAATCAAAAAGCGGTGGATAATGGCAATGCTGCAATTAATGCGCTTGATGCCTCATTAAATGTGGGAGTGTCAAACTTTGTAGAGTTATCACATAATTCTCTTTATTGCAACACGGGCATGCCGTATTCAACGCACACACCGCCTGGGCAAAAACCAATAAGTGTTACAGTTGATAAGCTTACATTAACATCGGTGACCGGTAAAACAACACCGCATGCGCGGGTTGAACTATTTTATACAGATAAAGAATGTACACAATGTCAACCAAAAACATATTTAACCACCACTTATGCCGACGCTAGTGGAAACTATATCTATAATGATGCTTTACTAGCAGGGTATGGAGTTATGGCAGGGGCTATGCTTACCGGTAATTCTTCGGAATTTACTGATACGCGTATTTTTAATGAAACTTCTTTAACAGTAATTCACCCGGAGTGCGATATGGGGGGCTCCATATTAAACGCACTATCAACTGTAAATACAAAAAAACTTGAATGGCAAAATGAAGAGGGCAAAGTTTTTGGAAACAATATAGATTTAACAAACGTTCCTGCCGGTAAATACAGGCTTAAGGCTGAGCAATTTGGATGCATCCAATATTCATATTACTTTTTGCTTGAGGACCATACCCCTTTTATTGACGACAGTCAAAAAAAAGTAATACAGCCCGCATGTGGTAATCTTGGTTCAATAAGCAACCTATATAGCATTTCCGTTTTCAAATTCAAGTGGGTAGATGAACACGGAAACCTGGTGAGCGACCAGTTGGATGTGAAAGATTTGAACCCCGGTAGCTATACGCTGCATTATTTTGGACAAAGAGGCTGCGAAAAAACATATGGTCCGGTTATAATTAAAAACTCACCCGGCCTCAATATCGACGACTCAAAACCCGACATCACCCATACCAACTGCGGACAAACGATCGGCGGTGTCAAAAATATAATTGTTTCAAACGGTGCCGGTACCCGGCACTATATCTGGAAAAACAACCTACAGCAAGAGGTAGCCTATACCCAGGACCTTACTAACCAACCGGCAGGTAGTTACACTTTACAGGTAACCGATGATACACAATGCGGCCCCATTTACAGCAAAGAGATTGAGATATTGGAAGTTAACGGCATAACCCTTGTAGAATCACCTATCCCCACAACTCCTGCAAGTTGCGGCAAAGCTAACGGCTCGGTAACCGGCGTTACGGCAACAGGTGGAACTAAATATGAATGGCGCGATGCTAATGGTAATTTAGCGGGCAGCAGCCTTGATTTAAAAAACGTACCTGCCGGGGCTTATCAGCTCACCGTTTTAAATGATTATTGTCAGAAGCAATCGCAGGTTTACCATGTTTTGGAGGCTCTCGGCACGGTTTATCCATCAACTTATACTATAAAAAATACGCGGGCTTGTTATGCCAATACCAACGGATCATTATCGTTAACTGCCGACGCCCTTGTAAAATCGTATAGATGGGAAAATGATAAGCAGGAAAATGCCGGCGCAAACACCGATGCCATAAATCTACCTCCCGGCAGCTATAAACTTTATTTAACCGACCAAAACGGCTGCGAGAGTTATTACAATACCTACCAGGTAACAGAATTGCCCCAATTTAAGATAGTTGATTACGGGCAGAAAACAGATGACCGGTGCGGCTTAAAAACGGGTTCTGTAAAAAATGTAATCATAACAGGTGGTTTACCCCCTTATACTTATAAATGGGTAAATGATGCAGGCCAGCCAATTGGTAATACCAATAGCATAGAAAACCTTACAGCAGGCAATTACAAGTTAAGTGTGCTTGATGCCCGTTGCGGTGATGTAGAAATCAATTTTAATATCGCGCTTATCCCGACCGATGTTGGGCCGCCATCCTTATCAGACATCCAGGTGTGTACGCCCGGTGATGCTTTCCTTTTTGTAAATGATGTGGCTCCAGGCTTTACATACCGTTTATATGACATGGCAGATAGTAACACCCCGTTAGATGAACAGGCAAATGGGCGGTTTAAAATTTCAGTAACATCAAACCGCAGCTTTTTTGTAAGCAGGGTTAGCGGTACCTGCGAAGGAGTACGTGTTGAAGTAAAGGTAAGCGTTGGTTTATCCCCGGTCAACATCGCCAACACCTTCAGCCCCAACGGCGATGGCCATAACGATTACTGGAAAATAAACGGCATCGAAAATTACCCACAGGCTTTGGTTCAGGTATTTAACCGTAACGGGCAAAAACTATTTGAATCAAGGGGGTATGTAACGCTTTTTAACGGCACTTACAAAGGCAAAGCTTTGCCCGCTGCCACTTACTATTATATTATCAACCTCAATAAAAACTGCAACCTGTTATCGGGAAGCTTAACTATTTTGAGGTAAGGTGGTATTGGGTGCAAAGGTTGGAAGCAAAGACTTCGGCCTTAAGACTTCGGACTAACGACTTACCGCCAGCTGCCTTAAATACATTTGTATGGTATTTTCCAGCCCGTAATATAAGGCATCGCTGATGAGCGCGTGGCCGATGCTCACCTCGTCTAAAGCAGGAATGTTTTCTGCAAAGTATTTCAGGTTATGTAAATCAAGATCGTGGCCCGCATTAATGCCAAGCCCCGCATCATGTGCTATTTTAGCGGCTTCAATATACGGAGCTATTGCCAGCTCCTTACCCTGGTGATAATGCGTGGCATAGGCTTCTGTGTATAGTTCAATGCGATCTGTCCCTGTTTTGGCGGCACCTTCAACCATTTGGGCAATGGGGTCAACAAATATCGATACGCGGATCCCGGCCTCTTTAAAAACGGCTATCATATCCCTTAGGTAATGATAATTGGTAATGGTATCCCAGCCATGGTTTGAGGTGATCTGGCCCAGCACATCGGGCACCAAAGTTACCTGCTCGGGTTTGTTGGCTAACACCAGGTCTATAAATTTTTGTTCCTGGCAATTGCCTTCAATGTTAAATTCGGTAGTAACTATTTTCTTCAGGTCAAAAACATCCTGGTAGCGGATATGCCTTTCGTCGGGCCGCGGGTGCACGGTTATACCTTGTGCGCCAAAACGTTCACAATCCTTGGCAACCTGTACCAGGTCGGGGTTATTACCGCCACGCGAGTTACGCAGGGTAGCTATTTTATTGATGTTGACAGATAGACGGGTCATGGTTCTTACTTAATTTACACGGCAAATATCACTATTTACCCTACTAACATCTAAAACAATTTTATGATTGATTTATTTGCAATAATCAGGAAGCTATTTAAATCTTCTTCAATTGTATCTTTGCCGTTATGGAAACCATCACCTGGCATGATTTTGAGCAAGTAGAGTTGAGGATAGGCACAATATTGGAAGCCGCCGATTTTCCCCAGGCACGTAAACCCGCGTACAAGGTAAGGGTTGATTTTGGAGAGTTTGGCACCAAATGGTCAAGCGCGCAGATCACCAGGCATTATACTAAAGAAGAATTAGTAGGCAGGCAGATTGTTGGAGTAATCAACTTTCCTAAAAAGCAGATCGGCAATTTCATGTCCGAGTTCCTGGTTACCGGTTTTGCCGATGACAATGGCGACATAGTTTTAGCTGCAGTTGATAAACCCGTGCCAAATGGCAGTAAACTGATTTAAATGAGATATATAAACTTTGAGGAGGAGCCAGCCATTTCTCCTGATGATTTTTTTATGGGCGAAGCTTTAAAAGAAGCCCGCTACGCTCTTCAGGAGGATGAGATCCCCATTGGTGCTATAGTAACTTATGGCGGCAAAATCATCGGCCGTGGGCATAACCTTACTGAACGCCTCACTGATGTATCTGCCCATGCAGAAATGCAGGCCCTTACAGCTGCGGCCAACTCCATGGGGGGTAAGTACCTGCAGGGCTGTACACTATACGTAACCATGGAGCCCTGTGTAATGTGCGCCGGTGCATCCTACTGGTTCCAGGTGAGCCGGATAGTTTTTGGCGCTTATGATACCAAGCTGGGTTTCGGCAGGCTCAATCAAAAAATAACCCATCCCAAAACAGTTATCACCGGCGGCATCCGTGAAAATGAGTGCGCCGAACTGGTAAAGAACTTTTTTAAGGCGAAAAGGAAGTAGGGTGGGCAGTAGTCAATGGTCAAAATAACCTTATCAGTCGTTACGATTGAGTATGGACCATCGACTATGGACTTAAAGAAACATGACAATAATTTAGAACAAAAAGTAAAATCTACTCTTATATTTGTTTCATCACAATCATTAAACTTTAAAATTGTAATTATGGCATTTACACTACCGGCGTTATCCTACGCTACCGATGCATTGGAACCGCACATTGATAAACTTACCATGGAAATTCACCATGGCAAACATCACCAGGCTTACGTTACTAATTTAAATAAGGCCCTTGAAGGTAAACCCGAAGCCGATAGCAGCATCGAGGATATCATCAAAAACATCTCAAAATTTCCGCCAGCAGTACGCAACAATGGTGGTGGTCATTTTAATCATACCATGTTCTGGACTTTGCTTTCTCCAAACGGTGGCGGCGATCCTACAGGTGCTTTGGCTGCTGCTATTACCAGCACTTTTGGTTCAATTGCCGATCTTAAAACCAAAGTTAACGAAGCCGGTGCAACCCGTTTCGGTTCGGGCTGGGCATGGTTAATTGTTACTGCTGATAAAAAGCTGGTTGTATCATCTACCCCTAACCAGGACAATCCATTGATGGATATTGCCGAAGTAAAAGGAACCCCTATATTGGGCATTGATGTTTGGGAGCATGCTTATTACCTGAAATATCAAAACCGTCGTCCTGATTATTTAGCAGGCATCTGGAGTGTGATCAACTGGGCGCACGTTGCCGAACTTTACGCCAAAGCAATCGCTTAATTTAAATTAAGCTTATAAATTTGAAGCGGCAGAATTTAAATCATTCTGCCGCTTTTTTGTAGACCATGACCGAGGATATCTTAAAATTAAAGGTTGAACAAATAAAATGGGAAACACCGGATACGGCTACGTTTTACCTGTGCAATATATCGGGTGAGGCTGTTGCCTACAAAGCCGGGCAGTTTCTTACTTTGATATTTAACCACCGGAGCGAAGAGATCCGCCGGTCATATTCCCTAAGCTCATCGCCTGATGAGCCAAGGCTGTCCATCACCATAAAACGGATCACCAACGGCGAGATCTCCCGCTTTATGCTTGCCAAAATGAAGGTGGGCGATGTATTAAATGCCTTAGCCCCGGCTGGCCGGTTCATAATAAATGGCTATGAGCAGGAGAAAGATATTTTACTGTTTGCCGGTGGCAGTGGCATTACGCCCATATTTTCGCAGGTAAAATATGTATTGAACCGCCCCGGTAAAAGCAAGCTTACACTTATTTACAGTAACCAGGACGCCGGCTCCATTTTATTTAAAGAAGAGTTAAGCCAACTGGCGGTACAGCATCCCGAAAGATTCCGGATCATTACGTTTTTGAGTAGCGAGGCCAATCGTTTGAATGCTGATAAGGTTGAAGAACTTGCCCGCCAGCTAACGCCTGCTGGTTTATATAAAGCCGCATTTTACCTCTGCGGGCCATTCCCCTACATGCGCATGATCCGTTTCGCGCTGGTGTATATGGGTATCGAGCCCAGGCAAATTCGCCGCGAAAATTTTGTTTTAGAAACAGTGGCCGTAACCGGTACCGCCATTAACTTCCCGCCACGTAATATCAGGATTAAATTCAAGAGCGAACTGCACAACCTTGTGGTAGGCGAAAACCAATCTATCCTGCAGGCCGCCCTGCAAAACAACGTACCCTTGCCCTACAGTTGCCGCAACGGGGTATGCTCCACCTGCACCGCCAAATGCAGTGGGGGCAAGGTAGAAATGATTAAAAACGACGTGCTTACCGAGGCAGATATGGCCGAGGGCTGGATCCTCACCTGTACCGGCCACCCGGTGAGCGATGATGTAGTGATTGAATTTGGAGCGTAGGTGTTATGCCTGGGTTGGGAGTGCAGGAAAGGAAAAAATGAACTTCTAAACATTCTTATTCAGCCGCTGATCGGTGTTATCAGGCCGACCGGGAATTCAAAATTCAACAGTAAAGTATTTGGACCGGTATCGGAGACAGATTGCCTTTATGCGATTCTCAGGGGCGTACCCCCGCTGGTAGAAGCGGCGGTCAGGCTATCCACTCATACTGCACGAGGCATTAGCCACAGGCCGGTACCCGTTTCTATCCTTTACGCGACATTTGGGTACAAAAAATCCCGGATGAATTAACATCCGGGATTTGCATAGTGTTCACTTATCAGCGGGGTACACGCGACACGCGTGCACCAGCAGAGGTTGAAAAAGCCCTTGCGGTAGCTGAGGCGCGCGCACCAGCACGGGGCAATATATTGTCATATTAGTAACGGAGGTAATTCTTCGTAATAATCCTTCGTATATTTCTCCATTACATCACCTGAAAAGCTAACACTGTACTCAAACAAATTAAAGTCAAAAGAGAAGGGAATTTCATCATCTAAAAATGTCTTATGCTTATCATATAGGTCTTTTTTTATAAAATAACTCATTGAGTCGTCAAACAAAAACCTTTCATCTCTAACTTGATCTTCAAATAGTTCTTTAAACTTACTGTAGGGAATGTGCGATATATTAATAAATCCAAAGACATGCTCCGATGTTTTTAAGGCCACTTCTAAGTAGACCTTGTAATAATATTTTTTTTCTTTCATGTTTAACAAATTAATTAGTAGACCATTACAAAACATATTCTATATACTTCATAACAGTTATTATTGTCATAATAATCCCCGCGCCTGCTACTGCTTTTGTTGATGGAGCTACTTTAGGTGCAGGCGTCAGTGTTCTAATTGTTGGATTATCTGGTTCTTCCGAATCAAACCTATTATAAGTTGGTCGACGGTCGGGTTCCTGGCTGCCTTCTCTCTCTTTTCCCGTTTTAGGGTCTCTTGCCCCTTGGTGCTTCCCTTTCTTATTATAAACTTCGATCTCGCCACGCTTACTATCCCACTCCCCACCATCGCTGGCGCACGCGTGTCGCGTGTGTCCGGATCGTTTACCAAATGTTTGTCCCTTACAAAAAGTCAATGTAATATTTTCTGTTCATCAACATTAGTTTGCGCATAAAGCTACATCGATTCCTTTAAATTAGCTATGCTGCCGGATAAAGAATCTAAAGCAAAGCCCGGATGTTAGTAGCACATCCGGGCTTTGCATAGCGGTCATATATCAACGGTACACGCGACACGCGTGCACCAGCGGAAGCTTTGCATAGCGGTCATATATCAACGGGGTACACGCGACACGCGTGCACCAGCGGAAGGGTCGTACTCGTACTTGTACACCGTCCCGCTTTTCCTTGCCCGGCCTTTCCCAGTCTGGATGAACGCTATCGCTGGTCTCGAAGCACCATAATTTACTGCCTTTTTAGCCGCAGCGCTTGCAGCTGCAACCCTACTTGCTCTTCCTCCAACAGCGGAATTATAGAATAATTTTTTTACTTTCTCAATTTATCAACTCCATGAAAGTCATTTAACGACTTCTTTTCTATTTCATCAAGAGTTTTTGAAGCAATAACTGTGTAGACATAAGCGTCCCAGTTAAGTTCAAAAAAAAACACGCTCTTGCCAATTGCCTGTAAGTCTTTGTCAAGTGACCGGAATAAATCAATAATGAATTTACCATCTCTTTGTTTCTCTTCATTTAAGCCATTTCTCAATTTTGAAGTATGCGTCCATGGATGTTTTTGTTTTATCAGCCTATCAATAAATGCTTCAATTTCCCTTTCATTTTCTTCACCTCTCCAGTCTATCAAGTGAACAAGATTTTTAGAGTCCGCAAATATGTATAGCACTTCAATTGGCTTAAGATGCTTTAAATCGAAATTTTCAATGTCTTTTGATAAAAAGATTTTTTGAGTTAAAAACTTTTTTCTATTGCTTAGATATAAATTATAAAAATCAGAAAAATCATTTTTATAATCCGGAAAAATCATTTCTGCAATTTTCAAAAACTCTGTTTCCATGCGAACGTTTTTCCGTTTTTTTGATATTTCGTATATCAATGCGACAAACAAAAGCAGCACAAAAAATATTATTGCCAATACCATGTTAAAAAAATGCAAATATTAAGAAAATCAATAAACTGTAATTAAAGCTGATAGGCTTGTTTGCTGCATATTGCAGATCATACAAATCTTGATTTCTGAAAACTCATTGTTCGTTTTTATCTATCTTTTTGCCTTCCCAGTCAGTTATCATTGCATGTCCGTTTAGCTCATACCATCTTTTTACAAAGAAATCGATATTGTTCATATCATCTTCAATTAGTTTGCTCAGTTCACTTGCTCTTTTATGAAAGCCGCTTTCTGTATAAAAAGACTTTATCTTATGCTCTACTGTACGAAAAAGAGGCATACCCCTGAAATCATCGATACGAAGGCGCATTTGGGTAATTGTATTAGGTGGCACGTGAAATTGAATTGCTTCACAATCCTTTAGTTGGTCTAAAGATTCTAAATTTGGTTTTAACTCAAAAATATTTAGATAAATCTTTATCCAACTGTCTCTCTTTGAAATATAAGTGGTAATGGTCTCCAGATGTGAGCCTGAACTTAACCTACATAGATCGTATGCATAAATTCCCGCGTTAAGCTTTCCAAACCGAATGCCTTTATAAGGAGATTTCTCAAACCCGTTCTTTGTAAGGGGCGGAATCCCATTTTTTACAAATATTTCACTTCTTACTTCCAGAAACTTTTTAGCCGGCAATTTATAAAACAAGCCCATATTAATTACTTTTTATCTGATTAGCGGTGGTAGTAGTTGCTCCTGTCACGACAGTTTGTGTTGCTTTACCCAACTGCTGGCTGGTTGTTCGGTTAATGATCAATCCACCAGGGGTTGTTACAAGTGGTTTAGCTAAACGTTGATTCTTAGTCAGGCCTGCAGTATTAAATTTACTTTCTACTGTTAGTTTGTTTCCCGTAAAAACGTTTTCCATATTATGATCGTAATTTGCTGCCTGTATTCGTCCAGTTGGGGTTTTACTTCCCGTACCAACCA
The DNA here is from genome assembly GCF_056400585.1 of Mucilaginibacter sp. P5_A6. Classification (NCBI taxonomy): domain Bacteria; kingdom Pseudomonadati; phylum Bacteroidota; class Sphingobacteriia; order Sphingobacteriales; family Sphingobacteriaceae; genus Mucilaginibacter; species Mucilaginibacter sp. P5_A6. The sequence goes on from NZ_JBFUKZ010000002.1 coordinate 470,269, forward strand.
CGGCTTCACCGTCGCTTAAATAGCCCTTTGCAGCATATTTAATCTTAGTAACCATTTCACCTAATGCTCCTTTTGCCTGATTTGACAATTTGTCCACCCCCGCTGTCGCAAGGCTCCAGCCTTGTGACCCGCATGCTAAGTACGCTCCATGCCTTTAGGACAGCATTATGTTACGCGATTAAAATAGCCTCCATGCAGAAACCTCTATCCAAAAAACGGTTGCAAAACTTACAAAATATAATCCTTCCGGATTTCTGAATTTATAATTGCGGCTCATACGTTAAAAATACAAATCCGGGATGAAACTAACATCCGGGATTTGCAAATTCAATACTTAGCATGAGGGCCACAGGCCAGGAGGCCTGCGGTAGCGATCGGGCGCGCACCTAAAAACGCTGCAAGCCAGTGACTTTTGAAGCCATTCGTTCATGAAAATTAAAATGCCCCTTAAGGGCAGTCATGGTCGGAAGATTATTCTTCCGACTTTTTTGTTTTTATAGGTTTTGCATTTTGAAATTAACTATCTGATTACCAATTATTTAATTGTTTTTATCATGTTAATTTTGTATCTTATTGGCTGATAATCAATAAGATATGGCCATATTTAAAGACCACAACATCAGCGTAAAACAGCTGTTAGGGTTCGTTCCCGAGGCACTCATAGCAAATTTGTCTCTCACTACCAAGATCGATCATTACGCGAAGGTGCTGCACGGCAATAAGCTGTTTTATTTACTACTCTATGGCATTTTGGACAATGAGAAACTCAGTCAGCGTACCCTGGAAGACACCTTCAATGATTCAGTATTCAAGATCTTGTTTAATCTTGATGAAGATGAAACGATACGCAGAAGCTCCATTTCGGAAAGACTTTCCAAAGTTGATCCGGACTATTTTAAGCAGATCTATGAATGCATCTATGAACAGTTTGCAGGATCATACACTTTTACAGAAAGGAAGAAATATAATCTGATCAGGGTAGATAGTTCAATGGTCAGTGAGAGCGTTGGTAAGCTGATGGAAGGGATAGATAATAAAAGCGGCAAGAAGGCGGTCAAATATAGCATTGCCTTTGATGGCATTCTGCCCTGCCATTCCAACGTATTTACAGAATCAAGCTATTCCAGTGAAGATATAGCATTGCCAAAAGCGGTAATGGAACATGTGAAAAAGGAAATGGGCCACCGCAATATTTATGTGCTGGACAGGGGCCTGCAGTCAACCCGAACGATGAAAGCGTTTAGTGCCGATGCTGTGACCTTCATTTGCAGGGCCAAAGAGAATAGGAAGTTTGTCGAATTAGAATCATTTGTAATTCAAAACCAGGATGTTGATTTAGGAGAATCCAATCTGCTGAGGGATTGTAAAGTTCAATTATATGCGGGTACTACGGTTAATAACAAGCGTGGCAAACAACATATTAGACACGAATTAATAGACGGCGCTTTTCGTCTTGTTGTTGTGGAAAGTAAAACAGAAGAAGGCAAACAATATTGGTTTTTGACCAATGATTTTAAACGCTCTGCCAAGGAAATCGCACAGGCCTATCGAAGGCGTTGGGACATTGAGGTCTTCTTCCGGTTTTTAAAGCAGGAACTTAATGTAAGTCACCTCGTTTCCTTAAACAAGAACGGGATGCAAGTGATATTATATATGACGCTTATTGTTGCGATGATGTTACTTATCTACAAAAAGGCAAACAACATCGGTTACAAAACTGCCAAAAGACGCTTTGCTATGGAAGTGAGGGATCTTACAATTGCCCTGATCGTTCTGCAATGTGGCGGGGATCCAGGTCTGTTTTTTAAAACATAAAAAATGGCCGGAATTTCTTCCGACCATGACTGGGCGTTAACCGGGTTTTTATATTTTATTATTTCTTTGTCCAAACGTTATTGTCGGGGTTATAATCCGGCAATACTTTATCCGGATCATAAGTAACCGATTCAATTTCTTCTGTCGATGGATATTTAAATGTCCAGGAAGCATTACGTTCCCAAACTTCAACAGGTAGTTTCATCCTGTCGGTTTTACCGCTTTTGGTTTTTATTTCCAATATAACCGGCATAGCCATTTTACCAAGATTATCAATCGTAATCAAAGCGCCTTTTGAAGCGTCGCTATCAATGTATTTAACATCGCTAACGGCAACATCTAAACGCCAGTCGTTTAGGAACCACCCCCTCCAAAACCATTGTAAACTTTCGCCTGATGCATTTTCCATAGTACGGAAAAAATCATCTGGTGTGGGGTGTTTAAATGCCCATCGGTTGATATACGTTTTAAAAGCAAAATCGAAACGTTCAGGGCCCAGGATCTGTTCGCGCAGCAAAACAAGGCCTGCGCTTGGTTTTGCATACAGCAACGTACCGGTATTTTTTTCTTTAAGATTAGCCGGCTGGCTCATCATTGGCTCAAGCTCGGGTTTGGTAAAAAAATCACCGATTTTATGCATATCGCCCGGTTTCCTTGCATATTCCCCCTTATTAAAATCAGCGGTAGAAAGCGTATTGATAAAAGTATTGAACCCTTCGTCCATCCAGCCATATAAGCGTTCATTTGATCCTACGATCATCGGGAACCAGGTATGGCCAAACTCATGGTCGTTAACTCCCCAAAGGCTGCCTTTTTTTGCCCTGTATCCGCAGAAAACAATACCGGGATATTCCATACCTCCTACAATACCGGCAACGGCTGTAGCAGCAGGATAAGGAAACTCAAACCATTTTGATGAATTGTATTCAATTGATTTTTTAACATACTCCGTTGAACGGGCCCATGCATCAATACCATCACTTTCAACCGGGTAGGCTGATATTGCTATTGATTTTTTTCCACTTGGCAAATCCATCTTGGCCGCATCAACAATAAACGCTGCAGATGAGGCCCAGGAGGCGTCCCTCGCATTTTTTATTTTAAAGTGCCAGGTAAGGGTAGCTTTACCGGCCGGGCGCGATGAAGCTTCAGTAACCTCGGCAGCCGAACGAATAACTACGGTTTTTTCACTCTGCGCAGCTTGTGCCCAACGTTTTTGCTGTTCGGGGGTATATACCTCGGTTGGATTCAGCAACTCGCCAGATGCCACTACAATGTGTTTTGCAGGAGCAGTGATGCTCAGGTCAAAGTCACCATACTCCAGGTAAAACTCACCCGGACCGGTATATGGCTGGGTGTTCCATCCCAATACTTCATCATACACACACATACGGGGGTACCACTGGGCCACGGTGTAGATTTTACCATTTTTCGAGATCTTATCATCAAGGTAACCCATACGGTCTGATCCGTAATTGGGGGATACAAACGAATACTCAATTTTTAGCTTAGCAACACCGCCATTGGCTGTTACCTGTTTCGGCAAAAAAACCTGCATCCGGGTATCGCTGATGACGAATTTAGCATCAACCAATGCGCCTTTGAGGCCAACATATTTTACCGATTTAATTTTATAACCGGCCTCAAAAGCCTCACCACGCCCCCAGTTACGGCTGCCTGCAGGCGGAACGATTGCAGTACCACGGGAATCTAACTTAAACAGGTTTTGATCAAGCTGCATCCACAAAAAGCCAAGGTTTTGCGGACTGTTATTGGTATATGTTAAAACTTCCGAACCTGTAATTTCATTGCTTTGATCGTTCAATGTAGCGGCCAACGTGTAATCAGCACGATTCTGCCAGTATTTAGGGCCCGGCTGACCATCGGCCGCGCGAAACTCTGTACCATTTTTAGTGTAGAATGGGGGGCCGAAAGTTTCGTGATAATTGTAATCAGAAGCCGGAGGGGTTGAGGGTGGTGGAGTTGCGGTTTGCTGCGCGTTACCTGCCGTAAATGCAAGCACACAGGCCAGGCTTAAACCGGCCATCAGTTTTAAATTCATTTCAGTCAATTTTTTTGAGTATACAAAGCAAGTATACTAAAAAAACTGTTTTTATATTCCCGGTAAAATGATTGTTACGCTATTATTAAGGACTGAATTACTGATTTATTGAATTATCGATTTGCTTTATAATAATCTATTAATCAGGTAGATTTAATTAGAATTGCAAGTCGTCATCCTGATCGGGTGGCCAAAAAACAGGAAATTTGAAGTGATTTTGAAAACCATACCAATGACGCACCTTTGGTTACCCTTTGGGCTACCTTTAGCAACACCTTTCACACACCTTTTGTGAACCTTTGGATACCTTTTAATATCTGTTAAAAAACAATTAGATATCTAATAATCAACAACTTAATTCAACACTCGCCGGGTTCTGGCCTTTTTTATTGTAAAACGGGCAGGATTTTTATCCAAAAGATAAATATCCTGCCCCTGCTATACAAATATACAAAAAATGAGAAAAATATCCGCGCTATAAGCGCTGAAAAAAGTTCATCTCAACTATAATCCTACATCTCCTCGGTTCCTAAATACTATCGGGTTAAAAAGTGCTCCTCATAAACCTTTTCATCAAAGCCAAAAAACAGGAAACCGCCATCTTCAATAACCGGTCTTTTGATCATGCTGGTTTTTTGTTGCAATAATTTTAAAGCATCGGTATTGGTTTTAACGCTTTCTTTTACCTCGGGGTCAAGTTGTTTCCAGGTGAGGCCCTGTTTGTTCATGAATTTTTCGTAACCGGCTTTGCTATCCCATTCCTGCAGTTTTTCGGTGCTTACACCCAGTTTTTTAAAATCCTGGAAATCGTAATCAACTTTATTGGTTTTGAGCCAGTCGAGCGCTTTTTTTACTGTGTTGCAATTGGTAATTCCGTAAACTTTCATGCCGCAAATCTACTGATTTGTCCCACTACTTTTACCCCCGCCTTTGGTATCATCGTTATTTATGCCGCGCTGGTTCTTTTTAATATCGCTGCTAAGTTTACCAAATTTGTAGTTAACCCTGATAGCAAAATTGCGGTAAGGGTTTTGATAAACCGATGATTGCGAAAAATCGGGCGTATTGGTGTATGTTTTATAGGTGCGATACTTACTGTAGGGATTGTTTGATACCAATGATATAGTGAGCGTTTTTTTAAGAAACTCCTTGCCTACTACATACGATGAAAAGATGCCATGTCCGTTTTTACCCTGCAGGTTAACATCGCCGCTAAAATACCCGGCATCAATGCCAAAGCGAAAGCCGCTATCAAACTTATAAGCAAGGTTGGCAAACGCATTACCCGTATACCCGTCATTTTTGTAAAACTGCCCGTTATAAGTTCCCTTTAACCAAACATGCGTTATCCGGGCATTTAAATTGACGGTGAACCTTTTTGTGATAGAATAATTTGTGTTGATATTTAAGCCCAGGCTGCGGTTGCTGCCTAAGTTTTGATAGGTAGTAGTAGTAACCGTGTCAGTTTTACCATTTAATGTGCTATCAACCCTTATGCTGGTAACATTTTGTATGGCATTGTTTGAAAACGCGTAACTAAGGCTCGCATTAATTGAACCCTTTGAAAAATTACTATATGTAAGCTCAAATGTATTATTAAGCTCGGGGCTCAGGTCGGGATTACCGGTATTTATAAATTTAGGGTTCGATCTGTCAATAAAAGGGTTTAACTGGTATATCCCGGGGCGCTGAATGCGCTGGGTAAAACCTAAACTTATACTGCTGCTTTTTAAGCTTCGTTGTACAGATATGGAAGGAATAAGGTTATTGTACCCTTTATCAAGCGGTATTCCCGAAAAATCGGCACTCACCTGGGTGTGTTCCAATCGCAAACCACCTTTACCTGTCCATTTGCTAAATTTTAACTGGTACGAATTATATACGCTATAAACATTTTGCTGATAGTCAAAAACGTTGGTCTGGTTGGTATTAACTAAGTAATCATTGCTTAATGAGTCGCGGTCTTCGCGTCTGTAATCGCTGAAATTTTTACGCAGGATAGCTTTCGCTCCCGTTTCAATGCTGATAGTTTTTAGCGGATAGGCATAATCCAACTGAAGGGTATGCTCTTTATTACCGGCTTTGTTATATTGCCTGAAATCGGGCTGTATTTGCTGACCATAATTAACCCTATCTGTAAAAAGGTTATCGGCAAACTGGGTGCTTGGCGAATAACTATATTTATAGGAAAGCGTAAGCAGTTCATCCTTATGTCCTTTGAAACCTAACTGGTAATTAAGGGCGGCATCAAATCCCCTGTCATGGTTATAACCATCGGTTAACTGGTGGTAGCCCTGCGTTAAAACTGCATTGCCATTAGTTTGGGCCGATCTCAGGTCATTGTCCTGCACAAACTCTCCCTGGAAAAGTTCGACCGAACCTGTAAGCAGGTTAAGGGAATCTATCTCGTAACTTAACTCAAAATCGCCGTAACGGTAATTACCGCCAAAGGTGCCTGTACCGTTTTGCAATATGGTGGTATTTTGCGCAAACTGATTCTGCGTATTGGTAAAGATATTATTATTTAAGTTTTGATGGCCAAAACCTGCATAGCCTGCTAAGCCAAATTTACCTTGCTTTACCGTTCCGTTAAGATTGAAACCCGGTCCCCAGACACTGTTATAGCGCGAGTTGATGCTGCCATTATAACCCTGGTCGGCATTTTTTTTGGTGATGATATTGATGATACCGGATAAACCTTCGGCATCATACTTGGCCGGCGGCGTAGTGATCACCTCTATCTTTTCGATATTGGTGGCCGGCATCGATTTTAGTACATCCGATGGATTTTTGGCCATCAAAGCTGATTCCTTACCGTTAATCAATATCTTATAATTCCCGCTTCCTTTTAGTTTGATCTTATCATCACCATCAACAGAGAGCAACGGAACCTTGCGCATCATATCCAAAGCCGATATAGCTTTACTCTCCGGGTCGGCCTGCACATCATAGCTCAGGCGATCAACCTCCTGTTTCATCAGCGGCCTTACGGCGGTAATGCTTACCTCGTTCAGTTGCTTGCTGGAAGCCGACAAGTAAATTTTCCCCGCATCAAATACGGTCCCGGCAGGCTTTACTGGCAAGGTTTTGGAAGCAAGGCCCATAGATGCAACAGCCAACTGGTAGGTTTTGCCATCCGGCGCTTTCAGCTCAAAGCTGCCGTCATTTTTGGTGAGTGTACTTTTTACCGATGCCTTGGTACCGGCATCCTGCAACATAACGGTAACATATCCTAAAGGCTTATTACCAACAGAATCAATAATCAGGCCCTTAACCGTAATATTGGATGGGGTTTGAGTTTGCGCTACTACCTGTGTTGAGAAATAACAGCAAAATATGATAAGTAAAAGTTGTTTCATAAGGTATTTAGATGATAAGACACCTAAAGTTACCTAAGTGTTGCAAGAGCCGGAAAATATTTAACACTTTTTAACTAAATACTTAGTTTATTAAATTCCTGTTAAATAATTATTTATTATACCTGGTCATGGTGAGTTCGGTACCTATAGTGGAGAAGCTCTTGATCATTTCGATAGAGCGATCTATCAAAGCAGGCAATTCTGGCTTTTCATCATCATCAAAGCTATTTAATACATAATCAACCTGGCGGCCTTTGGGGAAATTATCGCTGACGCCAAAACGTAAGCGCGCATAATTATTGTGCCCAAGAGTGGCTTCAATATGTTTTAATCCATTATGCCCGGCGGCGCTCCCTTTGGGTTTTAAACGCAGGGTACCTAATGGTAAAGCAATATCATCCACTATCACCAAAACATTTTCCAGCGGGATCTTCAGATCTTTCATCCAATGATTCAAGGCTTTACCACTCAGGTTCATAAAGGTAGTGGGTTTAATGAGGCACAAAGTACGGCCTTTAAAAGAAACCTCGGTATAATAAGCAAGGCGCATATTATAAAATTTAGCCCCTTCCTGTTTAGCCAGTTCATCAAGCACCATAAAACCTATATTATGCCGGGTGTCCGCATACTCGGGACCTATATTTCCTAAACCTACTATTAGATATTTCATTGGAATGGAGTAAAGATTTTTGGAGCAAAGATAAAGGATTTATGCATTTAGGACTTTTCTGATAAGATATTGCTGAGTGATCTGTTTTAGGATTGGTAAAGAATATGAGGGTCAAATTATTGTCCAATTGTATTTGAAAAGGCTTTGATTTGTTTTTGCAAGGATTGAACTCTGTTAAGGAGGTCTTGAAAATCGACATTAGTAGTCAAATTGCATTGGTCAGCAATAATGAGCTGTGTTTCTAATTCAAAAGCAGAACCAAGGCTCATAGATAAAAAATGGCAAAAGTCTTTTTCTGATTTTCTCGCAGATCCTTCCGCTATATTTGAAGGAATTGATACAGCTGCTCTGTACAATTGGCTCGATATTCCAAACCGATGATCACTTGCGAATTTTTGTGTCAGCAAATAAATATCCCTTGTCAATTCCACCGAATCTATCCAGATTCGTAACTGTCTAAAATTATGCATCGGTGATCG